>DASXRG010000346.1:0-4084 GCA_036506735.1 Binatia bacterium
GGACGCCGCTGCATGCGGCTGCTCTGCTCGCCAACGAGCTGGACTATTCGACCGTCACCGGAATTATCTCGACGGCCAGCATGCAAGGCTTGCCGCTGAAGAGCGTCATGGGATGGTTCGACAAACCGCTTCACATTCTGATTTCCCGGCCCAACATAAAAAAGCTTACCGAGCTCAAGGGCAAGAGGGTCGCGGTCAGCACCTTCGGGTCGGTCCCGCACGTGATGCTGCGCGAGGCGATGACTCATTCCGGCATGAATCCGGAAAAAGATATCACGGTGCTCGCGCTCGGCGGCTCGGGCGAGAGGCTGGCGGCGCTGGTGGCCGGCACCGTCGACGCGTCGCCTCTCGACGTCGCTTACATCCAGCGCACCGAGCAGCTCGGCTTAAACAACTTGCTCTATCTCGGCGACGTCGTAAACCTGCGGCTCGGCGGCTTCGCCGTGAATACCGACAAGATCCAGAAAAATCCCGACCAGATCACGCGCGTGATCCGGGCCACCTTGAAAGGCGTGCGATTCCTCAAGAACAACAAGCCCGAGACCTTGGCGATCATGCGCGACTATCTCAAAATAAGCGGCGATTATGTAGAAAAGATCTACCAGTTCGCCATGAGGTCGCTCAACGAAGACGGCCTGGTTGCCAAGAGCAGCATGGACACCGAAATCCGCCTGGCGCGGGAGACGCTCAAAATCAAAGACGAGGTTCCCGAAGCCAAAATCGCCGAATGGAAATTCATCAAGGAGATTCTGTCGAAACGATAGGGCGAGGTGGTCTTGACAGTCTGAGCCGCAACTCAATATACCAGAGACAGCCCTGCGCGATTCTTTCCGCCAAAGAAGCTTTTTTAGGAGGTGATGCATGTCCAGTAACGCGAAGATCGAAGGCATATTGATTCCGATGCCGACCGCGTTCAAAGAGGACGGCGCCGTCGACGAGGCCGGCACCGACGCTCTGACCGATTTTTATATCGGCGCGGGAGTCCAGGGCTTTTTCGCTTTGGGAACCCACGGCCAGGGAATGGTCATGGAGATCGACGAGCGAAAAAGAGTGGCCGAGAGACTCGTGCGCCGCGTCGCCGGCAAAGTGCCGATCGTCCTGCACATCGGCACGGCGAACACGTACTCGTCGATCGACCTTGCGCGCCACGCCGTCGGTCTCGGAGTGGACGCCGTCGCGGTGGTTCCGCCGTATTACTATCCGCACAACGACTACGAAGTTTACGCGCATTACAAGGCGATCGCGCAGTCGGTGCCCGGCACGCCGATGTTTATTTACGACAATACCGAGACGACCCACGTGCACATCACGCCGCCGAAGGTGCTGAAGGTCATCGAAGCGATCGCGCCCAATCCGCTCGCGGGCATCAAGGTCTCGTTCCTGCCGTTCGATCAATTGCTAAGCTACGCCTTCAAGCTGCCGCCCTCCGTCGGAATTTTTCCCGGCTCGATCTTCTCGTTGTTCGGCGCCTACTCGCTCGGCGTGCGCGGCGCGATCCATCCGCCGACGACTCCGTTCCCCGAGCAGTGCGTGAAAATGTTTTTGGCGCTGAAACAAGGCAATCTCGACGAAGCGCGCAAGGCGCACGACCAGCTGGCGCGTATCATGAACGTCGTCGGCCGTTATCTGCCGGAGCACGGCCGCGTCGTGTTCGGCGAGATCATGCGCATGCGCGGCCTGCCCGTGAAACGCTTCCCGCGCTGGGACTGCGCGCCGTTTACCGCGAAGGAGAGAGAGGACCTGAGGAACGGGCTCGTAGAGGCCGGCGTCTCGCTGGCGCTCCCCTAGAGAAGCGCAACCTACAGCAGGAGGAATGATGGAAGGCACCCACCATCTCGAATGGGGCAAAAGGCTCAGCCCCGAAGAGGCGATCGCCTACACCGATCAAATCATAAAAAAGATGTACGCGCGCTGGAAGCAGAAGGTCTTCGGCGGGGCTTTCATGCGCGATCTGACCGCCGGCAAGCTGCCGCCGCAAACGATCCGTCTCTTTTGGAAACACTGGTACAGCTATCCCGTGGAGATCAACAACTTTCATCTGATCATCTACCAGCGGCACATGGGCTTTTTTAGCCGCCACCCGGAGCTGCTCGCTCCCTACGTCGGCAAGATCAGCGACGAGCTGGTGAATCCGAAAATTCCCGGCCACATCCAGGTGCTGATCGAACAGGGCAAGACCTTCGGCGTGGAGCGCGAGGAAATGGTCAACTGCGAAGTCTATCCCGAATGCCGCGCGCTCACCGAGTTCGCCCGCGGTCTCGTTTACGAAGGCGCGTTGATCGAGTGGTGGGCGCGCTCGCTGAACGAAGAGATGTTCGGCCATTGGGCGCGCGAGTGGCGCAAAGCGCTGCTGGAAAAATACGATTTCAAAGAAAAGGAGCTGCACTATTTTCAGGTTCACGAGGAAGCGGATCTCGAAGAGCACGAGGACGGCCTCATGGCCCACGGCCAGGTCGCGCGCCTAGTGTTTCACACGCTCCTGGTCGACGGCCTGACCTGGACGCGGCCCGGCTGGTCGCCTGAATACTGTTGTCTGACCAACGCCGACTACGTCGCGCTTTTCCACGACGGCATTTATCAGCACGCCAAGGACGAAGGCCAGTTCTGACCCTCACCCCTTCCCTCTCCTTATGGGAGAGGGTAAGGGAAAGGGCAACGCTGCATAAATCTGGGAAGGCCACATGCCGTTCAACGATCTGAGAGAGTTCATCGACGCCGCGCGCTCCCTGGGCGACGTCAAAGAAATCCACGGCGCAAGCTGGGATCTCGAAATCGGCGCTTTAACCGAACTCTTTGTCGCGCGCGAGCCTTCTCCCCTTCTCCTGTTCGATCAAATCCCGGGCTATCCGCCTTCGTACCGCGTCGCTTCGAACCTGATCAGCCATCCGCGGCGCGCCGCGCTGGTTTCGGGCATGCCGCCCGATATTCCAAAAACCGAGATGGTTCAGCGTTGGAAACAACTACTGAAGGAGCTCCGCCCCATTCCTCCCAGGGTAGTCACCGACGGGCCTCTCTATGAGAACGCGCGCAGCGGATCGAAAATAGACTTGAGCGTGTTTCCCACGCCGAAGTGGCACGAGCTGGACGGCGGCCGTTATCTCGGCACCGGCTGCTGCGTGATCACGGCCGACCCCGACGACGGATGGGTGAACGTCGGGATCTATCGAGTCCAAGTGCACGATAAAGACCGCCTCGGACTTTACATTTCTCCCGGCCATCACGCGCGGATCATTCGGGAAAAATATTGGGCCAGGGGAAAGAGTTGTCCGGTCGCAGTGACTTTCGGCCAGGACCCTTTGCTCTGGCTCACGGCAGGACAGTCGGTGCCCTATGGCGTTTCGGAGTTCGACTACGCCGGCGGCTTGCGCAAGGCGCCGGTCGACGTCGTAAAAGGAGAACGGACCGGCCTTCCGATACCCGCGACGGCGGAAATCGCAATTGAAGGCGAAGTGCCGCCGCCGCAGGAGGAGAATCGTGTCGAAGGGCCGTTCGGCGAATGGCCGGGCTACTATGCGCACGGCGCGCGCCAGGAGCCGGTCATCCGGGTGCAGGCGCTTTACCACCGCAATGACCCGATCATTTCAGGCGCCCCGCCGATGAAGCCCCCGGCGCTCACGTTCGGCGTGCCGATCGGCGCGGCGGCGATCTGGAATTATCTCGACAAGGCGGACGTCCCCGACATCCAGGGGGTGTGGTGTTTCGTCGGCGGCTCCGCGCCCGGCGGCGGCGCGCCGTTCATCGTCGTTTCTCTGAAGCAGCGCTATCACGGCCATTCGCAGCAGGCCGCGCTCGCCGCGCTGGCGTGCCGAGCGGGAAATTATCACGGACGGTTCGTCGTCGTCGTGGACGAAGACATCGACCCGTCCGATCTCGGCGAGGTGATTTGGGCCGTCGCGACGCGCTGCGATCCCAAGACGGCGCTCACCGTGATCGACAACTGCTGGAGCACCCCGCTCGATGCCGCCATGCACCCGGATAAAAAAGACGTCGGCGATTTCACCAACAGCCGCGCGATCGTCAACGCCTGCCGCCCCTATGCCTGGAAAGACCGCTTTCCACCGGTCAACGCGCTGAGCCCCGAGCT
>DASXRG010000347.1:0-2020 GCA_036506735.1 Binatia bacterium
GAAAAAGGCGCGGATGCAATCTAAAAAACTACAATAAAAAAGGGAGTGGAGGAGAAAATGGGACAAGGGAAATGTAAGCGTCTTTTTATGTCCTTAGCAATGGGGCTAGGGATGGTTTTGCTTGCGAGTTCGTCCTTTGCTGAAGAGGCCACGCCTCCGGCAGCTCCGGCACCTGCTGCGCAGACGCCTGCGCCGAAACTGCCGCCGTATTTCACGGCGACGAGCCCGGATCCGAAAGCGCCGTTGTGGCCCGACCCGACAGGCGGCAACAGTGCCGTATGGGCTACCCCGGCCGGGGACGCCAAGGGCGACATCCCGGAAAAGCTGTCTATTCAAGACGTCTATGACCGGATGGCCCACAACCTCTTCTCGATCAACTTCGTCTGGGCGTTGGTCACGGGCTTTCTAGTTATGTTCATGCAGGCCGGGTTCATGTTTGTCGAGACTGGATTGTGTCGCGCGAAGAACGCGGCCCACACGGCGGCCATGAACTTTCTGATCTACCCCCTCGGGTGCCTTGGCTTCTGGGCTTATGGCTTTGCGATCGGCTGGGGCAACTGGTGGAACGGTCCCGTGCCTCCCGGCTGGTACGCATCGCTTGGTCCGGGTCTGTCCGTGCTGAACGGAGGTTGGGGTCTCGGCGCGGCGACCGACGCCGCGGGAGCTCTCACCGGAGCATTCAAATATGGCATCATCGGAACCACGGGCTGGTTTCTCAACGGCGCCGTCAACGATGTCGGCGTTATGGTGCTCTTCTTTTTCATGATGGTCTTTATGGACACTACGGCAACGATCCCGACCGGCGCGATGGCGGAGCGCTGGTCATGGAAAAATTTCGTTCTCTACGGTCTCTGGATCGCACTGCCTTACTGTATCTACGCAAACTGGGTGTGGGGCGGCGGCTGGCTGGCGCAGGGTGGGATCAACTGGGGCCTTGGCCACGGCGCGGTGGACTTCGCCGGCTCGGGCGTCGTTCACTCGATGGGCGGCATCATCGCGCTTGCCGGCGCAATCGTCCTCGGCCCGCGCATCGGCAAGTACGACTCGCTCGGCCGGCCGCGGGCGCTGCCCGGTCACAACGTGCCGATGGTCGTTCTCGGCACTTTCATCCTCGCCTTCGGCTGGTTCGGCTTCAATCCCGGTTCCACTCTCGCCGGGACCGACCTCCGCATCAGCTTCGTGGTCGTCAATACCTTGCTGGCGAGCGCCACTGGCGCGGTCGGCGCGCACCTCACGCTCAGCTTCAAAGGCCTCAAGCCCGACCCGACGATGATGTGCAACGGCATGCTTGCCGGCCTGGTGGCGATCACGGCGCCCTGCGCGTTCGTTAACCCGCTCGGCGCGGTCATCATCGGCCTCGTCGCGGGTGTCCTTGTAGTGTTCAGCGTCTTCTTCTTCGAGCGGAAGGGTGTAGACGATCCCGTCGGCGCCATTTCGGTCCACGGCATCAACGGCCTCTGGGGCGTGCTCTCGGTCGGCATCTTTGCGACCGGTGAGTACGGTGCCGGCTGGAACGGCGTCGTGCGCGAAGAGTTTGTGAAGCTGTATGGCTCCGATGGCGTGCGCGGTCTGCTCTACGGCGATTTTTCGCAGTTCTTCATGCAGGTGATTGACTGTCTGGTCGTGGCGATTTTCGGCTTCGTCATGGCATACGTCTGGTTCAAGGTCAGCGACCTGATCACCCCGATCCGCGTCAGCAAGGAGACGGAGATCGAAGGGCTTGACGGCCCCGAGATGGGCACGCTCGGTTACCCGGACTTCCAGATCCACAAGGAAACCGGAATAACGGAGTAGTGCGCTCACTCATTAACGTGTGTGCCGAAGAAAGCAGGAGGAGGCGTAGGGCGACATGACATCGAAGGAAGTCTTAGAGCTAGCGAAGAAGAACAAAGTCGAGATCGTCGATCTAAAATTTGTCGACGTGCCCGGGCTGTGGCAGCATTTTTCCATCCCCGGCGCCGAGCTCACCGAAGAGCTATTTAGCGAAGGCATCGGCTTCGACGGATCGAGCATCAGGGGA
>DASXRG010000348.1:0-2007 GCA_036506735.1 Binatia bacterium
GCTTCTCGACTTGGCCTCTCGGGCCGGCGAGCAGCGCGTCGGCCTGATCGGAGCGCGCCGGCTTGGCGCTGACGCTGCCGATGACGGCTCTGGCTTTGCTCACGCTGCTACCGTTATCCAGCTCCAGAACCAGCGCGAGGCCGAGGGTCGGCCGCTCTTTGATTTGGAATTTAAGATAAGCGGCGCGTTTGGTTTTGGCGGCCAGCGGAACGTCGATCGCGAGCAAAAGCTCATCCGGCGCCAGGGCGGTTTCGTAAGCGCCGGTAATCAGCTCGTCCATCTTTACAATCCGCTCTTCGCCCCGTCCCTGCACGTGGACGTGAGCTTCGAGCGCCAGCAGCAATGTCGCCGGATCGGAGTGGGGCTCGGCGAAGCAGAGATTGCCGCCGAGCGTGCCGGTCGCGCGCACGCGCACGTTGGCGACGTTGTGCGCCATGTCGGCGAGAACCGGAACGATTTCCCGCACGGCGGCGGATTTTTCGATCGCGCGATGCGTGACCGTCGCGCCGATGCGGAGCGAATTGTTCCGCTTCTCGATCCCGTCCAGGCCTGGCAGCGGCTTCACGTCCACGAGATGCTCGTAGCGGAGCAGGTCGTGCTTCATCGCGAGCAAAAGCTCCGTGCCGCCGGCATAGAGCCGGCCGTTCTCGCCGTAATGCGACAGCATCTCCGCCGCTTCTTTCACGGTTTTGGGCTGATCGATCGTAAAGCGTCTCAATGGCATCATAAAAATACCGGGATGAAGGCGGAAGGATGAGGGCTGAAAGTAAAAGAGTTTTTACTTATTTCCTGTTCGTCATCCTTCATCCCTCATCCCTCATCCTTTCTTTTTAGCGCGCGCCAGACTTTTTCCGGCGTCAGTGGCGCGCTGCGGATGCGCACGCCGAGCGCGCGATCGACGGCGTTGGCGATGTTCGCCGCCATGGAGTTGAGCGATCCTTCGCCGCCGCCCTTCGCGCCGTAAGGGCCGACGCCGTCGCGGTTCTCAACCAGATGGAGATCGACGGTCTTCGGCAGATCGGCAAAGCGCGGCAGACGATAATCTAAGATAGACCCGTTCATCAACTGCGGTCCCTGATACACCAGCTCTTCGAAAAGACCGATGCCCATGCCCATGGTCGCGGCGCCGATGTCCTGGCCTTCGGCCAGCGCGGGATTGATCGCGAGACCAACGTCGCCGACGGTGACGAGCTTCTCGACGCCGATCTTGCCGGTCTCTTCGTCGATCGAGACTTCGACAGCCGTGCTGACGGTCTCCCAGAAAACGGGGATCTGCGAAAACCGGCCGGACTTCCGAATATACGCGCGGCCGATGACTTCGCCGTCGGGGAGCGCGTAGAACTTGCTGATGACCTCCGACCAGTTGAGTTGCGCCTCGCCGCAGCGCACGCCGCCGCGAATCACTTGAATCTGTTCGACCTTTACTTTGAGCACGTCTGCGGCCATCACCACCATCTGCTGGATCGCTTCGCGGCTCGCTTCCAAGACCGCGCTGCCCATGAGCGTGGTCGTCCGGCTCGCGCCCGTCGAGCGATCGTACGGCGTGATGGCGGTGTCGGAGGAGATCACGTGAACTTTTTCGAACGGCACGCCCAATTCCTCCGCGGCGATCTGCGGAATCACCGTGTGGCTGCCCTGGCCCAGCTCGGTGCTGCCGGTCATGATCGTAACGGATCCATCCGCATGGACGCGCACCGCCGTGGAAGTCAGCGGATAGGCGCCGGCGTCGCTGGTCGAGCAGGCGAGGCTCCGGCCGTGGCCTTTGGCGATCGGATCTTTCCAACCGATCGCTTTCGCGGCGATGTCGAGATCTTCCTTCAAGGTGCCGTCGAACGGCCGCATCTTGGGCATGAACTCTTCACCGGGCTTGGCCGCGTTCGCCAGGCGGAACTCGTAGGCGTCCTTGCCGATTTTTTTCGCCAGCTCGTCGATCTGCGATTCACCCGGCAAGGTCACCTGGGCGCAGCCGAAGCCGCGGTAAGAGCTGGCCGGCACCGTGTTGGTGTA
>DASXRG010000349.1:0-13984 GCA_036506735.1 Binatia bacterium
AGGCCGTAGTGGATGCCGGCGATGAATCCTTTGAGAAAGTTTTTCACCGCCTGCGGATTTTCCCGGATGAAACGGTCGGTGGTCTCGATCACCTGCTGCGGGTACGGAAGGCCGAGATCGGCGAGGTTGACGAGGACGTTGTAGCCCTGTTTCTTCGCCGTGATGTCGAAAGGCGGGGCGATGATCGTGGCGTCGATGGCGCCGGCCACCAGCGATTGAAATCGGGTCGGCTGCGACCCGACCTGGACGATCGTGACGTCCTTCGCCGGATTCAAGCCGACTTTTTCCAGTAGCAGCCGCACCGCCGTATCCGTGGTCGAGCCGAAGCGGCTGATCGCGATCTTCTTTCCTTTGAGTTGCTCCAGCTTGGTAATTTCCTTGGCCGCGACCAGGTTGTAGGGGAGCGTGTTGATATAGCCCGCCACGACGATCGTGTCCGCGCCGGCCGAGCGCGACGCGATTGTGACCGGGCCGGACGTCACCGAAATCTTTACCTCGCCGGCGAGCGCCGCTTGAGCCAGCAGAGTGCCCGCCTCGAAAAGCACCAACCTGGTGTCCACTCCGTACTTCTGAAAGAAGCCGGCGTCCCTGGCTACGAATGGATGGATCAAAGACGCCGATAATCCCGCAACGCCAACGACGAGGGGAGGCTGCGTTTGGGCGGCGAGAGGAAACGGCGTGAGAAAGAAAAAAGAAACCGCCGTGAGCCACACGCCCATGGGCAGTTTTCTCATGTCTGTTAGGCCGCCTGAGATTTTTTCTTTTGCTGAATCGCCCAGTAGATCCGCTCGGGGCTCAGCGGTAGATCGTAGACCCTTACCCCGATCGCGTCAGCGACGGCGTTGCCGATCGCCGCGGGCGTCGGCGCGAGACCGGGCTCGCCCAATCCTTTCGCGCCGTACGGTCCTTCGGGCTCGGCGCATTCCACGATGATCGGGATCATCTCCGGCAGGTCGAGCGCGGTGACCAGATGATAATCGAGGAACGACGGGTTGCGCACTTTGCCTTTATCGTCCACCACCAGATGCTCGTGCAGCGCCGAGCCGATGCCCATCGCCAGCCCGCCTTCGATCTGAGCCATGCAATTGAGGGGGTTGATCGCTTTGCCGACGTCGTGTGCCGCCGACATGCGCAGCACGCGCGCGCGGCCGGTTTCTTCGTCCACCGCGACTTCCGCGGCCTGTGTCGCATACATGTAAAACGCGGAAGCGTTGTCGCTGTGGCCGGTTTCGAGATCGAGGTCTTTAGCCAGCTCATAAGTATAGGAGGCGTCGCCGCGCACCTTGCCTTCCGAACCTAATTTTCGGCGGATGACTTCCCCGATTGTGAGCGACATCTCCGGATGATTTTTAAGCCATACTTTGCCGTCCGCGAAAGCGATCTCTTCCCGCTTGGCTTCGAGCATCGGCGCGGCGATTCCCGCGATTTTCTCGCGCGCGTCGATCGCGGCGCGGCGCACCGCATTGCCCATGTGGTACGTGCTCCGGCTGGAGGTCGTCGAGGCGTCGTACGGGATCACATCGGTGTCGAGATCGGCCATGCGGACTTTTTCGAGCGGCACCTTCAACTCCTCGGCGGCGACCTGAGAGAGGATCGTGCTGCAGCCCTGGCCGATCTCGACCGTGCCCGCGAGAACGGCGACTTCGCCTTTGGCATTGACGATCACGCCGGCCTTCGACATGGTGGGACTGCGCGTGGGCTTCTGAATGCACGCGAGGCCCTTGCCGATTTTCAGCCCGCGGAGGTTCGGGCTCTTCTTGCCCCATTCGATCGCTTCGGCGGCTTTTGTTAGCGTCTCCTTCAAACCGACGCTGTGAAGCCGCTCGCCCCAGTACGAAACGTCGCCGTCCACGAAAACGTTTTTCATACGGAATGCGAGCGGGTCCATTCCGAGCCGCTTGGCCAGCTCGTCCGTGTGCTGCTCGCACGCCCACGCGACTTTGGGAATACCGTAGCCGCGGAAAGAGCCGGCGACCGGTTTGTTGGTATAAACCGCGTAGCCGTCGACCTTCACGTGCGGGATGCGATAGGGACCGGGGCCGGGCAGGCTGCCGCGGATGCAGACCGTCGGGCTTTTTTCGGCGTAGGCGCCGCCGCCCCAATAGATCGTCATCTCGCGCGCGCGGATCGTGCCGTCCTTCTTTACGCCGCTCTTGATGTAGAGCACCGCCTCGTTTCGCGTCAAGGTGGAGATGAAAGTCTCCTCGCGGTTGAATTTCACCCGCACCGGCCGGCCGTTGGTGTGGTAGGCGAGCGCGACGGCGACCGGCTCGACCTTGAGCCCGCCTTTGGAGCCGAAGCCGCCGCCTTGCAGCGGATTGATGAAGCGGATTTTCTCCTGCGGGAGCCCGAGCGCCTCGGACATCTCGTGGAGCGCGCGGAACGGCGCGTCGTTGGCGACCCAGATCGTCACCCGGCCGGTCGCCGGATCGACCTGAGCGTGCGCGGAGTGCGGCTCCATCGCGGCGTGCTGGATGGTCGGGACGAAATAGCGCTCTTCGAGCACGATATCGGACTCGCGAAAGCCCTGCTCGACGTCGCCGGTTCTGAGCTTGAAATGCTCGCAAACGTTGGGCATGGCGCCGGGCAGGATGAAGTTCATCTTGCGGTAGCTCGCGAAATCCTCATGAATCGGGGTCGCCCCGGGCTTGCAGGCGTCCTCGGGCGATAGGTACGCGGGCAGATCCTCGTACTCGACCTCGATCAAACGCGCCGCGGCCTGCGCTGTGTCTTCGTCGACGGCCGCGACCGCCGCGACCGGCTCGCCGATGTAGCGGACTTTGTCCTGCGCTAAAAAAGGTTTGTCGCGAATCGCTTCGCCGTGAATCCACGGCGCGTCTTTTCCCGTGACGACGGCGACCACGCCGGGATATTTTTTCGCTATATCCGAATTAATGCGCTTGATTCTCGCGTGCGCCTTCGGGCTGAAAAGAACTTTGCCGTAGAGCATGTCCGGCAGAACGAGGTCGTAGCCGTAGACCGCTTCGCCGGTGACTTTCTCCTGCGCGTCGACGCGCGTAACCGGTTTGCCGACGATGGTAAGCTCTTCCATGGTCGATGACTCCAATCAGCGCCGCGCGCGCAGCTCCGCGGCCGCGTCCTGGACCGCCTTGACGATCTTCGCATAGCCGGTGCAGCGGCAGAGATTGCCGGAGATGGCGAAGCGAATCTCTTCATCGGAGGGATCGGGATTTTCGTCGAGCAATGCCTTGGACATCATAAGCATTCCCGACGTGCAGTAGCCGCACTGGACGCCGCCGTCCTGGATGAACGCCTGTTGCACCGGATGGAGCTCGGGGCCGATCTTCAGTCCTTCGATCGTGACGATGTCGGCGCCGTCCAACTCTCCCGAAAAAATCAAGCACGAGTTCACCGGCTTGCCGTTCAGCAACACGGTGCACGCGCCGCAGTCACCGGTGCCGCAGCCTTCCTTGGTTCCGGTGAGTCCGATCTCGTCGCGCAACAAGTCGAGCAGTAGACGGTGCGCCGGGACTTCAAGAGCCGTCCTTTTACCGTTCAGCGTAATGCCAATCTTTTTTTTCATGCTTCCCTCAATATCTCGGATCTCTCCGCTCAATCCACGCACCCGGTTTGCCATGGGCCGCGTTGAGCAGCGCGCGCTTGGTGTTCACACGGACCATCTCACGGCGGTAGTCCGCCGACGAGCGCACGTCGCTGATCGGCTTCGATTCCGCGGCGGCCTCGGCGCCGGCCTTTTCCGCGAGATCCTCGGTCATGACTTGCGTCTCCAGCAACGCCTCCGCGCGGCGCGCGCGCATCGGCGTCGGCGAGACTGCGCCCAAAGCGATGCGGGCCTTCTCGCAGCGCTTTGGGCCGCCGTTCAATACCAGGGCGACGGCGACGCCGACGTAGGCCAGATCCATCATCTCGCGCGGCGAGAACTTGATGTAGTCGCCGACGAGCCTAGGACTGACTGCAGGGATCACGATGGCGGTCAAAATCTCCTCGGGCGCCAGCACCGTCTGTCCCGGCCCGCGGAATAGTTGATCCAGCTCAATGGTGCGTTCGCCGTTCAAGCCGGCGATTTTCGCCTGGGCGTCCAGGACCAGAAGCGGCGGCGCGACATCGGCGGAGGGAGTCGCGTTGGCCATGTTGCCGCCGATCGTGGCGCGGTTGCGGATCTGGATCGAGCCGACTTCGGCGGCGCTCTGCGCGAGAAAGGGATATTTTTTTAAAACGATCGGCGAGATCTCGACCTCGCGCATCGTCGTCAGGGCGCCGATGGTCACGCTGCCGTCGCTTGCTTCACTGATCCCCGCGAGGCCGGGGATGCGCTTGAGATCGATCACGTAGTTGGGCGTCAGTCCTTTTTCTTTGACGGCGATCAGCAGGTCGGTGCCGCCGGCGAGAAAACGGCCGCCCGGACCTTTCTCTTTAACGATCGCGCTGGCTTCTTTAAGGGATGTGGGCTGGAAAATCTCGAGAGGCTCAGGGCGTCTCATAACGGCTGTACAAAATCTTTCTTCTCGTTAGGACGAACCAATGCGATTCTGATTTTCTATAACACAGGGCTTGCCCCGTTTCTACTTCCAGGGTACAAACGGCTTGAATGTAAAAGGCCGGATAAATTGAACGCGGCGAAGATTACCAAACACGATCACCGCAGGATGAGCTATGCGACGTACTTAAAAGAATGCGCCGAGCTCGCGGACCTTCGCACGCCTTGTATCTTCATTTCCGACCGCCCTGGAAGGAAATATGCGGAAAAAGACTGAAATTTTTCTAGCGGCAGTTTTCGCGGCGGTTACGATAGCCGTTAATCATCCGGCGCTTGCCCTCGACAAGATGCGGCTTGGCGTCTCCGTGAAGAGCGTCGTGTTTCTGCCGTTCTATTACGGCAAAGACAAGAAAATCTTCGAGAAGCACGGTATTAATCTGGAAATCATTTCGATGCGCAGCGATCTGCAGACGATCGGCCTCGTCTCCGGCGAGCTGGACTTCAATCCGGCGGTCGGTCCGGCGATCCTGGCGATCAGCAGCGGGATGCCGCTCAAGGCCGTCGCGGTTTTCTACAAAGCGCCGCTGCTCTCGCTGCTCGTTCCGGCGCACGTGGCCAAGCCCAAAGACCTGGAAGGAAAAAAAGTGGCGGTCTCGCGCATCGGATCGGAGAGCCACAGATACGGCGCGTTGATGCTGGAGAACAGCGGCGTCGATGAAAAAAAAATCACCTTCATCCAGACCGGCAGCACGACGGTAAGTTTGACCGCGCTGCAGCAGGGCTCGGTCGAAGCCGCGGTCCTGAGCCCGCCGTTCACCGGCCTCATGGCGCGCCAGGGCTACAAGGTCCTCATGAACAGCCGCGATCTGATCGAAGCGCCTTGGCTCGGCGTCGTGACGAGCCGGCAGAAAATTCAGAAGCAGCCGGAGCGGGTGCGCGGCTTCCTCGCCGCATTGCGTGATACGTTGAGGGCCGTGCGGCAGGACCGCCAGAGCGTCGTCGCCTACATCCAACAGACCTGGCAGGTTGCGCCCGGAGTCGCTGAGGAGGCTTATGCGGACATCGTCGGCGTGATGGTCGACGACTTGATGATGCCCGAGGAGCGCGTGAATACGTTTCTGGAGCGGGCGCAGAGCCGCGGCGAGCTAGGGAAAAAGGCATTGCCGATGAGCGAGATCTTCGACTATTCTTTTGCGCGAGGTTTGAAATGAGAGGCGGAAAAAAGAAAAAAACCGGCCGTAATAAAAACAGCCGGGTCGTCCTGGCGACGGGTTATCACGTCCGCGCCCGGCCGCTGTGGGACGGGCGCATCGATCCCGGCGGTTTGAAGCTGAAGGTGGTTCCGTTCGAGAGCGACGGCGAGCGCCACCGCCGTTTTCTCTCCGGCGACTTCGACGCGGCGGAGTTGTCTCTCGCGCTGTACCTCGCGCTCAAAAGCAACGGCGCGCCGCTCGTGGCGATCCCGGTTTTCCCCAATCGCAGATTCCGCTATTCGTTCATATACGTCCGCGAGGACTCCCCGATCCGCGAGCCGGGGATGCTCAGGGGAAAGTCGGTGGGCGTTCCCTCTTATCTCAACACTTGCGGACTCTGGGCGCGCGGATTGCTCGCGGATGTCTGCGGGTTGAAGACCGAGGACATGGCGTGGAAGGTTCTGAGAAAGGAAGCGGTCGAATTCAGGCCGCCGGCGGGCACTACGATAGAACTATTCCAGGGAAAGGGCGACTTGCGTTCGCGCTTGCTGAATCGAGAAGTCGAGGCGTTGATTACGCCCGACGTGATCGCGGACGGCGGCATCCGTCGACTATTTGAGCGCACCAAAGAGCTGGAGAAAGACTATTTCAGCCGTACCCGCGTGTTTCCCATCAATCATGCCGTCGTGATCCGTGAAAAGGTCGCGCGCGATAACCCGTCGCTGCCACGCAAGCTGTATAAATTATGGGACGAAGCCAAGCGGCTGGCGCTGGAAGACGACGCGGACCCGACTTTCTCGAATTTTGCCTGGATCCGCGATCTGTGGGAAGAAGAGCGCGCGCTTTTCGGCGGCGATCCGTGGCGCTACGGCATCGCGGCGAATCGGAAGGTCATCGAAACGTTGATCCGTTACGGCATGGAGCAGGGGATTGCCGGTCCAAAGCTCGATCCGGAGAAATTGTTCTTGCGCATCGGATAAGAAAGGGGATTTCGCCATGGTCATGGCACGCAAAGAAGACCACTTGAGGATGCGCATGGAGCACATCCGCTTCGGTAAGGAAGAGTTGGAGCGGAGAAAAAAATCGCCGGTCCATGTCAAGGCCGAGGAGATCGAGGCCCAGCTCAAAGAGCATAATCACGTTTACATCGTCGATCCCAGGCTCGGCTTCAACCAGAGAGCTTTTCGTTTCTGGATCAACCAGCGCTCCGTGGGCGAAGAGATGGAATTCAGCGGCTGGCAATTGGGCCACCGCCATACCGTCGAGGCGGTGATTTACATTCTCAAAGGGCGCGGCTACAGCGTGATCGACGGCGTCGAATATCCCTGGGAAGCGGGAGATTTGATTTGCGTGCCGGTTTTCGCCTGGCACCGCCACCACAACGAGAGCGGCGACGAGTTGCTCTACCTCGCCGCGACGACCGGGCCGCTGTCGATGGCGATGGGCATCGCGATTTACGAAGAGGAGAAATATCCCGAGTATTGGATCTTCGCCCAGAAGGGGGAAGAGGCGATGAAGACGCTGATCCCGGGCGGCGCTGAAATTCCGGCCGAGGCGCGCGTGCGGTTCGACTCCGACCTCTGGAAGCCCAAAGAGAATCTCAGCGGCGAGACGGCGTCACCGGCCGAGCTTTACTATGAGCAATTGACCTACGCAACTGAGGAGGAGAAGCGAAGGCGCGACGGGCGCGTGCTAGTGAGGGGCGAAGAGCTGAGATTCGGCTCGACGCCGATGGGCAATATGGCCTATGCCGTCGATCCCAGGCTAGGTTTTCATGTGAAGATTCTCGGGACGCTTTTAGCGGAGATCCCCGCAGGCAAAAGGTCGGGCGCGCACCGCCACATCTATGAGGAGACCAATTATATATTGTCGGGAGAAGGCTACAGCATCATCGAGGACCAGCGTTACGACTGGAAAAAAGGAGACACGCTGGTGATCCCGATCTTTGCGTGGCACCAGCATTTCAACACCGGCAAAGAGACGGCGCGCTTTCTGGTCCATCACAGCCGGGTCGCGATGGAGAGCACCGGATACGTACACACGCAGCAGGGAGAGGCGGCGGACTACTAGGGCGGCCATAAACGCCCAGCTACTGCGTTGCGCTTGAACCGCTCGCTCGACGTACTGAAAAAAGTACGCCTCCGCTCGCGGTTCTTCGCGCGCCTTGTATCTGGGACGTTTCTGACCGCCCTGAGGAGCGGAAGTTCAAGCTCGAAGCTAGAAACCCGAAACTCGAAACTGAATTATGGATAATCACCACGGGCACGATCACGACGGGAGCGCGGAGCCGCACGTGCATCTCGTGAGCGTCGGCATCGACATCGGCTCGTCCACCTCTCATCTCATGTTTTCTCAACTGGCCGTCGGTTATCCGTCGGCGCACCGGCGCCGGCCGGAGATTTTGGAGCGGAAAGTTATCGCCCGCTCGCCCGTCCTGCTCACGCCGTTCACGGGAGACTGGAACATCGAGGCGGGACCACTCGCAAGCCTGATCGACGAGAGTTTTCGCGCCGCGGGTCTCAGCCGCCAACAAATCGATACCGGCGCGGTCATCATCACCGGCGAGGCGGCGCGGCGCGAAAACGCGCAAAAAATCGCCGAGCTGTTCTCAGCTCAAACGGGGCAATTCGTGTGCGCGACGGCGGGGCCTAGATTGGAGGCGCTGCTCGCCGCGCACGGCTCGGGCGCAGCCGGCCGCAGCCGTGAAGAGGGCACGACCTTGCTCAACGTGGACCTCGGCGGCGGGACCACCAAGCTGAGCGTGGTCGAAAAAGGCAGAATCACCGGCGTGACCGCGGTCAACATCGGCGCGCGGCTGCTCGCGTTCGATGAGAATCGGCGGCTGATTCGTCTGGAAGAATCGGGAAAGCGGTTTCTAAGGCATCTCGGTTGTGCCGCCGAGTTGGAAGACGAAATCGACGAGGCGATACTCGGCCATCTGAGCTTCAGAATGGCGAGCGTGCTTTTCGATCTAATTGCCGGCGGCGCGCCGCCGTGGCCCGAGCTGCTCGTCATGCCGTCGTGGCCGAAAATCCCTGCGCTCGATGGAATCGTTTTTTCCGGCGGAGTTTCCGAATATATTTACGGCCGCGAGAGCGCCGCGTTCGGTGATCTCGGCCGCATGCTCGGCGCAGCAGCGAGAGATCAGGCGGAAAAGCGGGGCTATCGCATTCTCGCCTCGGGCGAAGGAATCCGCGCCACGGTCATCGGCGCGTCGCAGTACTCCATGCAGATCAGCGGCGAGACGATTTTTATTCCAAAGCCGGAAATGCTGCCGCTGCGCAACCTGCGGGTTACTCCCGTGCGGGTGGAGTGGGAATCGCCGATCGCGGACAGGACGGAAAGCATCGTGCGCTCCGCGCTCGGCGCGATCGATCCCGAAGTGCGCGGCGCGCCGTTTGCGATGACGTTTGCTTCGCCGCCGTTCTTGGGTTACGGCGCGGCGCAAGAGCTGGCGGAAGGAATCCGCCGGGCGCTCGGCCCGCTGCCGCAATCGGAGCGCCCGCGGCTGCTCGTCTTTGAGCAAAACATCGGCCGCGTGATCGGCGAGACGCTGGGGCCGGGGCTGAATATTCCGTGCGTGGATGAAATCTCGCTCGGCGAGCTGGATTTCATCGACGTCGGAACAATCGTTGACGGGGAAGGCTACGTCCCGGTCGTGGTCAAAAGCCTGGCGTTCGGGGCTTGAGCGCTCGGTTGGTTTGCCTTAAGCAGGAGAAGGGTATGAAGCTCACAAGCGATCGCCTGTTCGGTCTCTTCTTGGCTGTGCTTCTCTGGCCTGCTTGCTGCTTCGCGCAAGCTACGGATAATTTGGATCAGGCGAAGAAGGAGGGCGAAGTCGTTCTGTACACGACGATGACGGTCGTGGACTTCGAAGCGTTCAACAAGGCGGCAAGAGAAAAATATCCTTTCCTCAACATTCGCCACGTTTACTTGAGCTCGGCCCGGCAGGCCGCGCGCGTGATGCAGGAACACCGCGCGGGCAGGGTGCAGGCCGACGTTTTGGGCAACAGCCTCGAAGCGATACTGTACTTAAAACAACAGGGAGTGCTCTCCGCGCACCGCTCGGCGGAGGTCAAGAATCTCATTCCGGGAGGCGTGGATGCGGACGGCTACTGGTCCGGGATGACCACCGATTTGCTCATCACCGGCTTTAATCCTAAGATGATGTCAAAAGGGGCGGCGCCGAAGAACTACGAGGAATATCTCAAGTCCCAGTTCAAGGGACAGATGGCTACCAACCGCGGAGTTCCCTATCCTTTCACCGGGATGGTGTCTCTGAGAGGAGAAGAACAGGGAACGGCCTATCTCAAAAAGTTGAGCCAGCAGGAGTTGAGACTGGTCGAAGGCTACACTCACATGGTCAATCTCATGGCTGCGGGCGAATATCCTATGGCCATCTTCGCTCAAGTATCCAAGGTGGACGCGATGAAACGGAAAGGGGCGCCGGTGGACTGGCTTCCAAGCTCTCCCACCTTCGCCACGATCTCGACCGTCGCGGTCACGAAAAATCCGCTCCATCCGGCGGCGGCCCGTCTGCTGATCGATTTCTATCTTTCAGTCGAGGGCCAGCAGGCGCTGGCCAGGGCCGGGAAGATTCCACTGCGCCGGGGAATCAAAAGCCCGTCCAAGGAGATCGATCAGCTTTTAGAAGGCGAGAACTTGCACGTGATCCGGCCGGACGGCGAATACAGCCGCTACATGCAGGTTTACAACGAGATCCTCGGCGTGAGATGAATTCGACGCGCCGGCTGCGCGGCGATTTTTAGAAGGAGGGATGATGTCTCGTTCGGAGGAATTACGCGCGGCGCTGGACCGAATGGTCAACGCGCAGTTTGAGACGCCGGAGTTCGCGCGCTTTCTTGCCGTCCGATACAATCTGAATCGCGCCCGATTTCTGGCGCTGCACATGGCTTCCTATACCAGCAACCGGAGAGATTGCTGGGCTTACGTATCGGGAGCGAGTCCGCTCGACGTCAAGCGGGTGATCTGGCGGCATGAAGGCGAAGAGCTCGTGAGCGACCCCAGATGCGACACCGATCATTATTCGTTGCAGATAAAAGAATGCGAGCTGTTGGGCATCCCCGCGGAGGAAGTGGCCCGCGCCGAACCCGTTCCTCAAGCGCGTGCCGCTTATTACGCGTGGGTTTACCTCGCGACGCGGCAGGATTGGCTCGCGGCGCTCGCCTCTTCGTCCATCCTCGAGCGGAGAAACAACAATCAGATCGTCAAAGGCGGCGGGCTTTCCTATCGGATCGGCCAGAAGTGGCGCGCGGAGCTCGGTCTCGATTGGAAGGACATGCCGTCGGTCGACGTGCACAAGGCGGCCGACCGCGAGCACTCGGACATGATCTGGAGTCTGTTCGAGCGCTACGTCGTCGATAACCACAGTTACCGCTCGGCGCTTCGAGGCGCCCGAGAATCGCTGGAGATCGATAGGGCGTTCCGTGGAGCGCTGGCGGAAGCGATGGAGAGAATCGAGTAGGAGTCGCAGCGGTGTCTTCTCGTTGCCATTTCATCGTCTGCCTTCTCATCTTATACCTCGGCACGCCGGGCGCTGCACCGGGCGCGCAGTCGCAGAAAATCAGACTCTCTTATTCCAGCCGCAGCAACTCGGTCACTCCGTTTCAGGTCGCCGCGGTGAAAGGGTTTTTCGAGGAGGAAAGTCTGGATGTCGAGATGATCCAGGTGAATCCCCGGCTCGGCGCCATGGCGGTGATGAACGGCGACCTGGATTTCACCTCGACCTTCGGCAGCACCTTGCGCGGCGTGCTTCAGGGACTGCCGCTCAAGTTCGTCGCCGTCTCGGTCAAGAAGTCGGAACATTTCCTGGTCGCCCGGCGGGACGTGAAAGACATTCACGAGCTAAAGGGAAAAAAGATCGGAGTATCGACCTTGCTCGGGACGGATCAACTGGCGGCGGAAGAGATCATGCGCTCCAAGGGTTTCAATCCGGCGCTGCTGCAAGTGCTGGCGATCGGCGACGCGCCCGTGCGGGCGCAGGCGCTGCGCACGGGAGTGGTGGACGCCAGCTCGATCTCGTCGCCGCACGATCTCCTGCTCAAGGACGAGGGGTTCAACGTGCTCGGCGGGCCGGAAGACGTGAAGTACGCCTTGCCGACCTCCGGCCTGGCGGTCGGCCACCGTTTCTTGCAGGAGAAGCATCAGTTGATCAAGCAGCTCCTGCGCGCTCTGCTCAAGGCGCACCGCTTCATCTTCGAGAACAAGCAGGAGACGATCAACATCATGATGCGTTGGCTCAGCCAGTCGCCGGTAGTGGCCGCGCACTCTTATCAGCTCTCTTTGGTTTCTTTGGCGCGCAACGGCGAGATCACGGATTACGAGTGGGAGCGGCTGACCGAGGGGAAGAAGCCGCTCGCGGACGTGAGGGACTTTTCATTGCTGCGCCAGGCGCAGAAGGAGTTGGGGATTCGACAATGACCTGGGACTGGGTTTATATAAGGGTAGACGATTTCAAAAAAGGAGGAGAGCAATGGCGACATCGGAAATCAGAAGAATGGTAATGCCGGTTCCGACTCCGTTCCTGGAGAACGGAGAAGTGGACGAAAAAGTCTTCGAGGAGCTGCTCGATTTTTATCTCGCCGCGGGGATCAACGCCTTCTTTATCAACGGCTCGTACGGCCAGGGGCCGGCGATGTCCGTCGAGCAGCGCAAGCGCACCGCGGAAATCGCGATCAACCGCGTGAAGCATCGGATACCCGTCATGATTCACGTCGGCGCGGTCGATCCGTTCACGTCGTCGGATCTAGGCAAACACGCGCGGGCGCTCGGAGCCGATGCGGTGGCGATCGTCGCACCTTACTACTACAGCGATCACAACGAGTATGAAGTCATCGAGCATTATCGCGTTGTCGACAAGGTCACCGAGCTGCCGATCCTGATCTACAACAATCCGGCATACTCGGGCTACAACATCACGCCCGCGATGATGGCGCGCCTGAAAGAAGCCGTGCCGCGGGTCTTCGGCACCAAACTCGCCAAAGGCTCGATCAGCGAGGCGCAGAGATACAAAGCCGCTGTCGGCAAAGACTTCTCGCTGTTCGCGCCGGCCGGCGACGTTTTTCCCGGCATGCTCCTCGGCATCACCGGCACGATCAGCCCGCCGCTTTCCGCCGCGCCCGAAATCGGCGTCCGCCTCGTGCAGGCGATCGAGAAGCGGGATTGGGAAAAGGCCACCCTCGATCAGGTAAAAATTCTCGAATATCTCGGCGACACCGAGCCGTTGTTCTCCGCTTATGGCCGCAGCTCGCAGTGCGAGGCACTTCGGCTGCGCGGCTTCGACGTGAAGCGATTCCCGCGCTGGCCGGCGAAGCCGCTGACCGAAGAGGCGAAGCAAAAGATCAAGACGAGCCTCGAGAATCTTGGTCTCGCCGTGGGCACGAGGAGATAAGGTGGGACTCGACGATCTTGATCGGGAGCTGGAAGAGAGAAATCTCGAAGGCTTCTGGGCGGTCGAGCGCAGTCTCGTGCCGGAGCCCGCGCCGACGGTGGCGCCGCACCTGTGGAAGTGGCGCGAAATCTACGAGAGTCTGAACCGCGCGGGCGACCTGGTCGGACTCGATAAGTCCGAGCGCCGCACCGTGCGGCTGATCAATCCCGGGTTGAAAGACCACGTCAGGTCGGCCACGCGCACGATCCATCTCTCCGTCCAGCTCGTCAAGCCGGGAGAGGTCGCCCGCGCCCATCGCCACAATATGACCGCGATTCGGTTTGTGGTCAAAGGCCGCGGCGCCTACACGGCGGTCGAGGGCGAGCAGTTTTTCATGGAAGAAGGGGATCTCATCCTGACTCCCAATTGGACCTGGCACGATCATCACAACGGCTCCGACGCTCCGATCGTCTGGCTCGACGGCCACGACGGTCCGCTGATTAACTATTTGGAGACGGGATTCGTGGAACCGTTTCCCGAACGGCAGCAGCCGATCGAGCGGCCGCAGGATTTTTCTGCGCGTCAATTCGGCCTGGCGCGGCCGGCGTGGAACGCCGCCGCCACGAAAAATCCTCCGCTGCGTTACAAATGGTCGGAAACTTATCCCGCGCTGCAAGCTCTCAGCGCCGCGGCGGGGGATCCGCACGACGGCGTGCTGCTGCGCTACGTCAATCCACTTACCGGCGGCTGGACCTTGCCGGCGATCTCGTGCGAGATCCAGATGCTCCGCGGCGGTGAAAAAACGCGCGCGCACCGCCATACGAGCGCGACGATCTATCATGCGTTTCGCGGCAGCGGCACGACCGAGATCAACGGCGAGAAGTTCGAGTGGGAGCAAGGCGACTGTTTCGTCGTCCCGTTGTGGAGCCGGCACTGCCATCG
>DASXRG010000350.1:0-23620 GCA_036506735.1 Binatia bacterium
TAGTTGGTCGCGGCGCTGGCGATCATGAAGCCCAGCCCTTTGCTGGCGCCGAAAAACTCGCCCACGACCACGCCGAGCAACGCTCGGCCAATCGCCAAACGCAAGCCGGCAACGATGTAAGGGACCGAGTTGGGCAGGACCACGATCTTCATCGTCTGCCACTCATTGGCCCCGAACGATCTCACCACGTTGACCAGAACGCGATCGACGTTCTTCACCCCTTCGTAGGTATTGATGAGGAGCGGGAAGACTGCCCCGATAAAAACGATTGTGATCTTCGACCAGATCCCGATGCCGAGCCAGAGAATCAGCAAAGGCAGAAAAACGAGCCGCGGCGTGGCGTTGAATGCGGTCACGAAAGGATCGAGCATGGCATCGAGCGTCTTCGACCTACCCGTGATGAGACCCAACGGCAGGCCGACCACGATGGCGAGCCCGAGCCCGACGATGAACTCTACGCCGCTGACGTAAACGTGGCTTTGGATCTCATTCGCCACAACCAACCGATAAAAAGCCTTGACCACCTCGACCGGCGTGGTGAAGAAGAGGGACAGCCCGCGAGGGAGCGTCACGATCGCGGGCAGGGATTGCCAGGCTAAAATGAGCAAAAGAATGAAGCCCGCGCCGAGAATCGTCTGCTCTCTTTCCCGATAGAAGCTCGCCACGCTATTCATCTCGCCTCCTGTCCGATCTTCCAGGGCGCCAGCAGAGTTTCTAATTTCCTCAGGCCCTCGGTGAAAATCACCGCCACAATCATCAACAGAAAAATGGCGACGAACATCTCCGGCAGCCTGTAGGTGTCGCCGAAGCGGGAGATCGCGAAGCCGATGCCCTCCGAGGCGCCGTAGAATTCCGCCACGAGGATGCCGACGATTCCCCGGCCGATGGCGATCCGCGCGCCCGCGACGATATAGGGCAGGATGCTCGGAAGGATGACTTTGAAATAGATATCCCTCTCTTTTCCGCCGAAGGCCCGCACCACGTTGACGAGGAGCCGGTCGGTGCACTTGACGCCGGCGAATACATTGAAGATGAAAGGAAATACAGCCAGGAGAAAGATCAGGACCACCTTGCCCGTGAGGCCGACGCCTAAAACGATGATGAGCAGGGGCGCCAGCGCGACCAGCGGGCTCGCGTAGAGCGCGGTGAGAAAGGGGTCGAGGACGTATTCGGCTCTACGCCGCCAGCCCATAAATACGCCGATCGGAATGCCGATAACCACGGCGAGGCTGAAGCCCCAGAAAAAAGCCTTGCTGCTGATCGCCAGGTCCTTCCACAGTTCGCCAGAGAGAATCTGGTCTTGGAAAGCTACGGCGATGAGCGAGGGCTTGGTGAAAAAAAACGGGTCGAGCGGGAGGACATAGGTGAAAGCGAATTCCCACAAGAATATCAGGCCGACGACGGAGAGCGCTCCCAAAATAGGTCTGCGATATTCGGAGACGGTTTCTTTAAATGCCATCGCCGGCGCCCTTTCCCGCTAACTCGTCTTTCAGAGCGCTCCAGATCTCCGCTTTGATCTCGTTGAATTTGGCCGATAACCTCATCTCGTAATCTCTCGGCCGGGGAAGATCGATGCGGATACTGGTTTTGGTCCTGCCGGGCCGCGCGCTCATCACGACGACTCGGTCGGACAGATACGCCGCCTCCTCGATGCTGTGGGTCACGAAGATCACGGTCTTCTTCGTCCGCTCCCAGACCTGCAAAAGCTCCGCTTGCATCAGATCTCTCGTCTGGGCATCGAGTGCGGCGAACGGCTCGTCCATCAGCAACACCTCGGGATCCGTCGCCAACGCACGCGCCAGGCCGACTCTTTGCTTCATGCCGCCCGATAACTCGTGCGGATAGTGGTTTTCGAATCCGACGAGTCCGGCCATATTGATCAATTCCATGGCGCGCTTGTGTCTGACCGAAGCTTCGACGCCTTTGAGTTCCAAGCCCAATTCTACATTGCCGACAACGGTTCTCCAGGGGAGCAAGCCGAACTCCTGAAATACCATCGCGCGCTCCTGGCCCGGGCCGGCGATCCGCGTGCCGTTGAGCTGCATGACTCCTGTGTCGGGCTTGATCAGGCCGAGGAGAATGTTGAGGAAGGTGCTCTTGCCGCATCCCGAGGGGCCGACGATGCTGACGAACTCCCCTTTGCCGACGTCCAGTGAAAGCTCACTCAGCGCCGCAACGGCCTCCCGATTCTTCGGCCGGAATGTCAGACTGACGTCTTTTGCCTGGATGCAAGGCTCCATTTCAACCTCGCGCTAACTCTATACAAAAGCAGCGGCGGTCTACAAGAACCGTCACGGAGCTGCTTGAAAGTATCGCCGTCACTGCAGTATATAAAACCAGATGCAAAGGGGGACTAAGAAGATGATCAAGATCAAGAAGCTCTACCACGTAGGTTTGCCGGTGAATAACCTCGACCGGGCCACCAAGTTCTATAGCGAAGTTTTGGGAATGAAATGCACCAAGATCGGTTTCGACGTCGACAGCGGCGGGCCTTACAAAGAAGCTTACGGCATGTATCCGGCTATCTCGCGTCTTTTCTTTGAAGACGGCATGTGCCTGGTTCTCTTCGAGCGCCCGCGGCCGATCGAAAGAGGCGACTTCGACGACGGCACGGCGCACATCGCGCTGCAAACCAGCAAGGAAGATTTCGACCGCGCGGTCGATGAGCTAAAAAAAGCCGGCGTGAAGGTGCTCATCGACAAGCCGGTGGAGCGGTCGACGGGCAGAGGATTGTACTTCTTCGATACGGAGCGGAATTACATCCAGTTGCAGTGTCCGGAGTGAGAAGCGGCTTTAGGACGACGCTCTTAGCAGAGCTCGCTCAAGCGGTCGAGGCACTTCGAGGCGATAGAAGCGGTCTGCCGAATACCCATAGTCTTCACCACTTTCGTCGACGACGCGCAGATAGCCATGTAACTCCGCCTCCTCGTCAGGAATAACTTGGTAGAGTTTTCCTACTTCCAGAGAAGCTTCGTATTTCTTGTTGTTGATGCAAACCGCAAAATATTTTTCTTGTTTGGTTTGTTTCTTCATAACTAATCCAGTAATGGAAACTTTATCTTGAGTTCCTTTCGTCCGATACCGTGAGCCTCATACCAGTGTACCTCAGCCGTGTGAATTGTGCCATCGATGAGGCGAACCCGAGCAATTCCCTTCAATTTTCTCCACCGGCCGGTCCCATAGCGTTTGCGTAGTCGGGCAAGTCCCCGAACGCCTCGGCCAACCGCGATCGGCCGAACGTTTCTAATCTCGCCGGTGAGTTCGAAATCCATTGACCACGCATAGAATCACCCTTTCACCGAAAGTTCCAGCCCTTGCGTAACGTTTAGTGTGGGCAGCTATTTTTAAAAAAGACTCCCGGTACTTTTCCTACGGTCCTCGCGTCTCTTCATGGAAGACGGCATGTGCCTGGTTCTCTTCGAGCGGCCGAAAGCGATCGAGAGAGGGGACTTCGACGACGGCACGGCGCACATCGCGCTGCAAACCATCAAGGAAGATTTCGACCGCGCCGCGGACGAGTTAAAAAAGCCGGCGTCAAAGTGCTCATCGACAAGCCGGTGGAAAGACCAACGGGGAGAGGATTGTACTTCTTCGATACCGAGGGGAATTACATTCAGTTGCAGTGTCCGGAATGACATTGGCGTTTACCCAATGCCGCCAAAACGCGACCTCCCGCTTTCGGTCGGGCGCAGTGCGTTAGTTGGACGTGCTTGTCACGCGGCGTAGCGGATCACTTCGAGTTCGGCCGTACTGTCTGCCTGCCCAAGCAGCGTGTCGACACGCGCCATAACCGCATCCTCAATCAGATACTCGCGGCACGCTTTACACTGCAAGACCGGCAGTTGCTTGAAAATGACAATGCGGTCTTCCGACAGCTTAAACGGCAGGTCGGTGTAGATCTTATTCATACTGGCGCCGCAAATCGTGCACTTCATGGAGACCTCCTTCGCGTCTTCAGATTCATTTCCCATTCCTCGGTGCTGGGATAATATGCCGTGACAACTCGAACGTTCTGACCATCTACATCGGCTCCGAACAGAACATGAAACGCCTCCTCGCCCAGTCGGCCTAGGAGTAGATAACTCGGAAAGTATTAAGTCCCGCAAGTTGTTCTCGCGTGCCTTGGCTATAGCAACCTTCATCAGCCTGGGTGCGCTCTGCCAATGTTCGAAAAGAAATGGCCTTGATGCGTCCATCAGGTCGTCAGCAAGGCGTCGCAGCAAGGCGAAGCCGGCGATGAGCAGAATCGCAGACCGCTCCAAACCTTCATCCTGTTTGCCAAGGGCTTTGTTTCTTTCGTCACTTGGTGGGTTTTCCCACATCTCCTGGAACGGCAATATCTCCCGGACTTCCCGGTGAAGATCACGGAGGCAGACCGCCAGATGCCGAAGCGTGCGAGTTGGTGCCCGCGATTGCAGCCACAATCCAGCGATCTTGTTCCGAAGGAAATAGTCGTACGTAGGTTGACCAGATTGATACAGGCGCATGACCGGGAGCCGAACACACCTGACGCCGGTTGATCCAGCGATCCATCCGTGAGCCGGGATAAAACTGTTAGCCTCTAGAGATAAATCGAAAAATCGCGACATTTGGTTTGATGCACGCTAGCGCCACAAAAAAGATCGTTGACAAGGTGGGTCAGATCTGCGACTCCCAATCTTCCAGTCCAATTTGCATGCTCGAAGTGACCAAAGGTTGGAGTTACTCGAGTAATGGATTTTCTCGCAAGGTTGTCTAACCCTACTCTCTTTTCCCCAACGTCTTTTCCATCTCTTCGAGAACCGCCGCATCCCAGTTCTTCTGCCCGATGCTTACGGCGGACTTTGTCGTCTCGATGCGAACCCGCGTCCTTGTCGGGTCCAGGGATTCCAACCGAACTCCGACCGTTTCGGCGGGAAGAACGCCGAGAGTGCGAGGTCGGGCGCCTTCGACATACAGCGACTCCTCCTTTTTAATCTCGAATCCGGTCATGACCAACGCATTCGCCGCGGCTTTTTCGACGTCGTCCGCCGATCTTCGAAAGACGACGCCTTGAGGCTCGGGGCTTGCCGGCATAGCGGAAGATCCGGCGAAAGTCAGAGCGAACAGCAGTACGGTGAACGGAAGAATTTTCGATTCGTCCGCTCGTAGGGCCCGCAAGGGCTTGGATATCATCATCGCTTCTCCTCTGTGTTCCAAGGGGACGAGGACGCTGGCGACGCGCTAAATACCATAGGTCAGTTTACTAGCCGCCGCGGTGAAAGTCATCGATCCGTAATTTTTATTTTCCACGAGTCGCGTGACGGCAATGAACCCCGGGTGCGCGATCCTGCTTCGTCGCCAGGCCTCTAGCGGAAGCTGGCGGGGTCCTTGGCCTCGGCCGGGAACCAGCCGCCGAGCCGGTGATAAGCTTTCAAATAGCTGATCTGCCCCTCGTTGGTCATCGCGTTCTCCAATACGCTGACGAGGCGCACGGCTACGGTCGGGCGCGGTTGATACTGCGGCTCGTCGAGCTCCCGCGCGAGGTCCTCGGCGGTCAGCGTCTCGAGGTATGCCTTCATCCGCTCGTACGCGGCGTCGTGGTACGCGAGAAGGAGCTCCGCCGAGGCGCGAAAGGCTCCGACTTGCTCCCGCGTGTGACGTGCCGATCGCC
The DNA here is from genome assembly GCA_036506735.1 of Binatia bacterium. Lineage (GTDB taxonomy): Bacteria > Desulfobacterota > Binatia > UBA9968 > UBA9968 > JAJPJQ01. The sequence goes on from DASXRG010000350.1 coordinate 5,633, forward strand.
CATAGTCCGCGGGCTCGGGCGGCATGCCGAATCGCGCGGCCCAGCCGTCGCCGATCCATAGCTGCGCGCGGCCGCCAAGCGACGACACATTGCTGTCCATGATTCGGCTGAGCCGCCAGGCGAGCCAGCCTATGGGCGGATGCGGCTCGCGGACGAGCTCCGATGGCGTGAGATCAGCCAGTGTGCGGTGCAGAGATTCGTAGACGCGCGCGAACCCGTCCAGCAAAACGCCAGTCTCTGCCATTGCCAACTCCTTTCCGCAAACAAGCGCTATGGAACTGAGCTTCTAATTTGTTCCCTTACGAATATCATCCAAAGTGGTGTCGCTGATTTTCATAATTGCAGCCAACCTTCTGGAGTCGTCATGCCAGCCGCGCATCAAGCTCTCGATCGTCTCGATGGAGCCGAATCCGCGATGCGCCCTGAGGGATAGTCCCTAATAGCTTCCACCGCGGATGAACCGGATGATGCCGGCCGCGACCTCGGCTTCCTGATCGACATAGTCATGCGGCTCGTGGACCTCGCAAGCCGAAAGACTCGGCGGCCGGTCGGCCGCGATCGGGCCGCCCGTCACCATGACGACCTGCTTGCGCGCGCTCTGAGTCTTCGCCGCGATTTTCTCCATGAATCCCGCCGGCGAGCGGACGCAGTTGTCCGCGGCATGACCGACGACAAGCACGGGCGTCTTGATCGCTTCCAGAGCCAGATCGAACACGCTCTGCGTCGCCAAGGCCTTCTTGGCGCGCGCGTCGCCCACCATCATGGCGGACATGAGCACCACCCCGTCCGGCGCGGCCGGACCCGACAGGCGCGCGGCGGCATTCGCGGCGGAAAGCGTTCCCCGGCTGTGTCCCACCAGCCAGACGGATCCATTTGCGCGCGTCCGCACGTCGGCGATGACCTTGCCGAGATCTTCCGCGTGCTGCGCCGCGATGCGGAATGCCGCGAGGCCGTCCGCGCCGGAATGGTCGGACGGCGTATCGACCAGCGCGGTGACGAAGCCGGCGTCATGGAAGCGCGGCAGCGAACGCATGAGTGAATTGCCCTTCAGCGTGCGCGGGCAGCCTTGGTCGTCGAGAGCGATGTTCCCGCCGCCGCCCACGAGCAGCACCAGCGCCATCCGCGCGTCTTGCGCCGGCGCGCCCCGCGCCTGCGCGAGCGCGTAGCGCGTCGTGGTGCCGCCGTGGGTCGCGATCGTCACCACCTCGCCGCAACGGTCCGGTGCCGCGCTTGATTGCGCAACGGCCGCTCCAATCGCCGAAAGCGACAAAAAAACCGCCAACGGCAAATAATGCAACATAGTCCTTCCCGCGCGGATATTCTATTTTGCGGCCAGCCGTCGCGCCACGATAATAAACCCCGTGTGCGCGACCATGCGATGCTCGGGGCGCATGCTCATCTCTTTGATATGCCAGCCGCGCATCAAGGTCTCGATCGTCTCGACGGAAGCGAATCCCCCGTGCGCTCTAAGCGAATCCACCAGCGTTTTGACTTGAATTACGGTCGGCAAATAGCAGAGTAAAATTCCTCCGGGGCGGAGGGCGTGCGACGCTTTCTCGATGACTTGCCAGGGCTCGGGGAGATCCAAAATTATTCTGTCGATGCCGCTTTCGTCCAAAGATTGCCCGACGTCGCCGAATTTCACCGTCCAATGTTCCGCCGGACCATAGTAGCGCGCGACGTTCTCGCGCGCCATGCGGATAAAATCTTCGCGCAGCTCGTAGGAGACGAGGCGCCCTTCGGCGCCGAGCGCGCGCAGCAGCGCGATCGTGAGCGCGCCGGCGCCGACGCCGGCCTCGACCACCGTGCAGCCCGGAAAGATGTCGGCCCAAACGAGAATCGTCGCGATGTCTTTAGGATAAATCACCTGGGCCTGGCGCGGCAGATTGGGAATGAGCTGGGCGAGGGAAGGGCGGAATACCAGGAACGCTTCATTCAGCGATGAGCGCACGATCGATCCTTCCGGTTGGCCGATCACGTCGGCGGCGCTGATTTTCCCGCCGCGGAGGTTCATCTCCTTGCCGCTCGTGAGCCGGCGCAGATACTCGCGCTCTTTGCGATCGAGAAAAATGACCGGCTCACCCTCGCAAAGCGGCCCGCGCGGAATCATTCGGCTGCGTCCCTTTCGCCGAGCATGAGGCGGAAAATAGAGGACTCGGCGCGCTATGTCAACGTCGTCGCGAATTCAATTTCAGGTTGGCTTTTTGAAAGTCGGATGATAGTTCTTGCGAATATGGCCGAACCGTCCGCACGGTATCATCACGAAGACTGGCACACGCCGAAAGGCCGCGCGATTCGCGAAATCATCTTCGGCATGAACGACGGACTGGTGACGACGATCGGTTTTCTCGCCGGCGTGACCAGCTCGATCGCCCAAGGCCGCTACATATTACTCGCGGGCATGGCGGAAATCGTGGCCGGCGCGATCTCCATGGCGCTCGGCGCCTACCTGGCGACCAAATCCCAGCGGGAGTTTTTCCACTCGGAGATCGAGCAGGAAAAATGGGAGATCGACAAGATGCCCGAGAAGGAGGCGCAGGAGATTCGGGAAATCTACGGCGGGATGGGATTCACGCGCCCGGAGCAGGAGATGATCGTCAACCGCGTCACCTCGGACAAGGACATCTTGCTCCGCTTCATGAAGCGCGAAGAGCTCGGTCTGTTCGACGAACATCTCGACGACCCGCTCCACGTCGCGACGACGATGGGTCTCTCCTTCATCGGCGGCGCGCTGCCGCCGATCCTTCCCTATTTTTTCATCGGCGATCCGCATCAAGCGATCTGGGTCGCCGTTCTCCTGTCGGTCGTGTTTCTCTTCTCCGTCGGCGTCGTCAAGACCCGCTTGACCAAGGCCAAGCCGTTGCGGTCGGCGCTGGAAATGACGATTCTAGGCGTGCTGGCCTGCGGGATCGGCTATGCGCTCGGCTGGCTGGCGGAGAAATTTATCTGACGATGTGTCTTCGGTAGCCCTTGCGGCGGAGCTCCTCGAGCAGATCTTTGACTTCCTGCGCGCGGCTCATGTCGGCGACCAGAACCGCGTCGGGCGTATCGACGACCACGGTGTTTTGCATGCCGAGTAGAGTGATCAACCGTTGGTTCGAGTACGCCAGACAGCCGTTCGATCTGAAACTTACCCAGCGGCCGATTCCGGCGTTGCCGCCGCCGTCCTTCGGCAGCATGCGATGCAGCGCGTCCCAATTTCCTACGTCGCTCCAGCCGAAATCGGCTTCCAGGGTCGCGACCTGTCCCGCCGATCCGGCTTTTTCCAGCACCGCGTAGTCGATCGATACGTTCGGCATCTTGCGGTATTCGCGCCGGACCAGCGACACGGCTTTGGGCGGCAGCGTCGCCAACGCTCGCCCGCGCGCTATCGCGCGAATGCGCTCCAACCCGCCGGCGACTTGAGGAGCGTAGCGCTCCAGAGACTTTAAGATCGTCGAAGCGCGCCAAATAAAAATCCCGCTGTTCCAGAGCGCGCCGCGGCGGATCAGCCGCGCGGCTTTTTGCCGCTCCGGTTTTTCCACGAAGCCTGCGACACGATAAGCGGGCCGGCCGTTCATCGACGCGGTTTTCTTCCCTCTGAGAATGTAGCCATAACCGGTCTCCGGGTAAGCCGGCGGAATGCCGAGAGTGATCAGTTCCTCGCGCCGCGCGGCCAATTGCAGCGCGGCTCTCAAGGTGCGGGAAAAACTCCGCGCGTCGGCAACCCAATGGTCGGCCGGCAAGACCGCCATGATCGCCTCGGGATTTCGCGCCACGAGCTCGACGGCGGCAAGACCGATGCACGGCGCGGTGTTGTTTCCCTGAGGCTCGACGAGAAAATTCGCTTTCGGCAACATCGGGAGGTCGACGCGGATCGGGCGGTGGTGCTCATCCACGGTAACAATCAAGGTATTCCGCCGGCCGAAGAGCGGCTCGACCCGCTCCACGGTCTCGCGGATCAGGCTCTTTGCGCTCAAGAGTTTCAGCAGCTGCTTGGGCCGTTGCGGCCGGCTGAGCGGCCAGAAGCGCGTGCCCTTGCCACCCGCCATGATGACCGCATAAAGATTCCGCTTCATTCCTTCACCTCGATCGGTTAAATACCATAGGAAAGGCAAAAGTAAAAAGTAAAAAGGAAAAAATGAACGACGGAGATTCGGAACAATCCTGGACGGTGCCGGCCGACGTCGAATCGATCCGGCTCGATGCGTTCGTGCACCGCTGCTTGCCGCACCTATCGTTGCGCGAAGCGCAGAAGGCGATCGGCGAGCGCGGGTTTTGGATCAACGATCGTGCGGGAAAAAAAGGCGATCGGCTCGTCGGCGGAGATCGGCTCCGCTTTCACGGCGCGCGCCATTGGCTGGCGCCCGCGCCGATACCCCGCGCCGATCTCGGCGTCGTCATCCGCTACGAAGATGAATCCATTCTGGCGCTCGATAAGCCGGCCGGAATCGCCACGCACGGCTTCTCCGGCCGCGAGACCGCCAGCCTGGCGAATTTTTTGGCCGCGGTGCGGCCCGCGCTCCGCGACGTCGGGCCGAGCCGCTGGGAGCCCGGGCTGGTCAACCGCCTGGACCGCGGCACCTCCGGTCTGGTTTTGGCCGCGAAGGATCAAGCCTCGTTCGAGGATCTGCGCGCGCAGTCGCGCGGCGGTTTGATAAAGAAAAAATATTGGGCGCTGGTTTGGGGCAAGACCGGAGCTGCGGGGACGATCGCGCTCCCGTTGACGCACGATACGCGCGACCGGAAAAAAATAACGCCGCTCGCAAAAGCGCAACCCACCAAGCCGGCGCCGAAAAATTGGCGCGCGAGCACGCGCTTCCGGCGCCGCGGCTACGCTCAAGGCTTCAGTCTTGTCGAAGTGGAAATCGAGCGCGGCGTCACCCATCAGATCCGCGTCCACCTCGAGGCTTCCGGCCATCCTCTGGTCGGAGACCCGCTTTACGGCGCGGGCCGGTCCGAGCCGTTCGACTTGCCGCGACAATTTCTTCACGCGTCGGGTCTGGAGTTTCGCCATCCGAAGGACGGTAGAAAAATCGTGATCGAGTCGCCGCTGCCGGAAGAGTTGAGAGAGGTGCTGGATCGTCTGCGGATCAAAATTTAAGAAGCTGCCGCCTTGATGCCTTTTTCTTTGGCGCAGGAGGCGCAATAGTTGGCCTGATTCTGGGGATCCTCCACCAGCCCCTCGTCCAGGTTGTGCGATACTTTCTTGCACGAAAAGCAGATGAAATAAACGCCGTCGATGCTCTTGTTGATCTTCTCGCGATTGAGCACCCGGCCCTTGAGCTTCTCGACGCGGATTCCCAGCAGCTCCTCGTAGCTCCTCTTGATTTTGAGCCGGCCGGCCTCGTCGCTCGCCAGCCCCTGCTCTTCGGATTCTTCCTGGTTGTGGTCGTCGAGCGCGCTGCTGCGCGGCCTGCCTGCGCCGGATTTTTTTTTGGTCCTCGCCATGATTCTGCCTTTGTTTTGGTTTCTATAAACGCGCGCCGCGTAAAATCTTCGCGGATCAAATCCAAAAGCCGGCGAGTCTCCTGACCGGCCGGCTTGGTTGCATCATAATGATGAACCGAAAGACGATTGTCAATAGAGCAAAAAAATTAGCTGTTTCGGGGTCTTGACATGTTTGAATAAGGACATAGACTGAGCGTCAAATTAAGACAGAGGTTAACACGAAAGGGGGTGAAACTAGATGCGAAAACAAATCGTGGCGATGCTTATCGCCCTGATGCTGGTCCCGGCCTTCGCCTTTGCCCAGGAGAAGAACGGCACGGTCGCCAAGTACGACAAGGAGTCGAGGGAGATCGTGATTAAGGGTAAAGACTGGGAGCAGAAAGCCAAGGTCAGCAGCGCGCAGGCGAAGGACCAGGCCGATCTGTTGAAAGACGGGACAAAGGTCGCCGTGGAGTTCGATGACAGAGGCGGCGGGGATGTCAGGGTGAAGTCGATTAAATCCCGTTAATTACCGACGCAACGAAGTCGGATGAGAAGGAGGGAGGCAATCCTCCCTCCTTCTCAGTATTTCTTCTTAAGCTCGCTCAGCTTCTTCCACGCCTCGGCGTCGCCCGGCTCCAGCGCCAACACTTCCCTGAACTTCAATTCCGCTTCCTTCATTCTGCCGAGCTTCTCCAGCGCCTCGCCGTAAAGCAGGCGCCAACTCGCGTTGTAGCGTTGATTCTTCAAAGCGCGCTCGAGCATCTCGGCCGCCTTGTCCCATTGCTCCAGCCGGCCGTAGGCGCTTCCCAATTCGGCGTAAAGCGCGTCGGCGACCTCGCCTTTGTCTTTTGATTCTTCCAAAAGCTTCACGGCCTCGGCATAATTTCCCTTCGCCGCTTGCAGCCTGCCGAGCGCCAGAAGCACGCCGCGCTGTTTCGGCTGCATGTTCTCGGCGCGGCGCAGCCACGATTCGGCTTCCGGAATCTGTTTGCGGAACAAAGCGGTTTCACCCAGCCTGAGGTAGGGGAGGAACTCGCCGGAGTCCATGGTGATCGCTTTCAGATAAATCCCCTTTGCCTCGCTGGTATACAGATCCTCCGCCAGAGTCAGCACTTTCTTCATCTTGCTGCGGTCCAACGCCAGCACGGCTTCCGCGGCTTTCGCCGCTTCCCCCGTCTTTTCTTTCGCGACGAGAATCTGGGCGCGCAGCAGTTGATAATCGGCGTCGCGCGGCTCGAGCGCGATGGCGCGCTGGACTTCGGCGAGAGCACGGTCCTCCCAGCCGCTCGCGTGCAATGCCTGGGCGAAGCCGTAGTGGTGCCGCGCGGGCGCGGCCCACGGCGGATCGCCTTTCCACGGCGGCGCGGCCACGAACGGGTCGATGATCTTGCGGTTGAGATCGGAGGTGCTTCTCCCCAGACTCCGCGGCGCGGAGAACTCCAGCCGGGCGTTGTCGTCCGTGTTATAGTCGGCGCCCTCGGCGAGCGCCAAAAGTTCTTTTCTTCCCATCCGGTAAAAACCCAGCACCGCATAAAGATCAGAAAGTCCCAGATCGCGCAGGTCGCTTTGCAAAGTTTCGCTGCCGGAAAGAAGTTTTTCCAGCCGCGGATAATCGAACTGCTGTTCCTTCAGGCTGCCGATGAGGAGAAAGTCGCTCTCCTGGAGATTCCAGAACGAGACGTGCGGGAACGATTCGGAAAAAGTCCTCAGCACCATGCGCAGGTCGTCGGGCGACATCGAGTAATCGTGAATCCACTGCGTGAAGACTCCGTCCGGACTGAGCTTCTGCCGCGCGGTGGCGTAAAAATCCCGGGTAAATAAACTGGCGATGCCGGCGATCCAGGGATTGGAGGGCTCGGAGATGATCAGATCGTAACGCTTCGGAACCGCCATGAGATAATTGCGTCCGTCGGTCGGGATCACGCGCACGCGCTTGTCGCGGAGGATGTTGCCGTTTTTCTCGGCGAAGAAAGCGGCGGCCTCGACGATCGCCGGCTCGATCTCGAGCACGTCGATTCTCTTGACCGCGGGAAATGTTCCGACGGCTTTCACGGTCATCCCCGTGCCCAAGCCGATCACCGCGACCTGCTGCGCGTCCGGATGGAGCAGCATCGGGACGTAGCCGGTCATCAGCATCGTCAGCGCGTCGCCATAGGAGCCGTCCACTTTTCCGTTGGTCTTGAAGTAGCGGTAGTCGCTGTGGGTCTGATGCACGCTGACCGTCGCGGTGAGTCCCTCGCGGTAGTAAATCACGCGGTCGCGGTGCATTTCTTCGAGGCGCAGAGAGTCCGTTGGCAGCGACTTGAACCGGTTGGCGTAGACGGTGACGCCGCTCGTGAGCACCGCTCGATCCCAAAACGGAAAGCGGAAAGCTGCGACGGCGAGCGCCGCCGCGACCGCGCCGCCGAAGACGACGCGGCGCATTCTGCCGGGCCGCGGGTCGCCGACGAGCAGCGTCCAGCCGACGGCCAAGTTCAAAAGCCCGCCGATGACGATGCTGCGCTGCATGCCCCCCAGCGGGAGCAGGATGAAGCCGCCGACAAACGCTCCGATGATCGCGCCGAGGGTGTTGCTCGCGTAGGTGGTGCCGACGCTGCTGCCGACGCGATAGACGTTCTGGGTGAAAAGGGAGACGACCAGCGGAAACGTCATGCCCAAGAGAAGCGTGGGCAGAAACATCACCGCGAACGCGAGCAGCACCTGCATCGCGAGCAAGGTGGAAAATGAGTCGCCGAAGCTTTCGTGCAGGCGGATGAAGATGAGCGGCAGTTTTTCGAACAACGGGATCGTCGCCAGCGCGGCGAGGCCGACGCCCAGCTCGATCAGGCCGAACGCGCCGACACTCACGGTTCGCGCGCCGAACAGCCGGGCGTAGAGATACCCGCCGCTGGCGAGGCCGATTAAAAAAGTCAGGAGCATGGTCGTGAACGAATAAACCGAGCCGCCGATCACGAGAGTCAGCGCGTGGGTCCACGCATTTTCATAGACCATCGCGGCGGCGCCGGAGAGCGCGATCGAGGCGAGCAGCAGCCATTCGATCGAAGAACGCGAGCTTGCGCTCTCAAATTCGGGCGAAGCCTGCGGCGCTGTAGCCTCTTCCGGCTGCCTCTGCACGCCGCTCAAAGGGATAATAATCGCCGCGATGATGAGATTGCCGACGGCCGCCGTGTAGACGGTGCCGCTGAGGCCCAGGTGGGGGATGAGATAATAACCTGCGAGAGCGCAGCCGAAGACCGCGCCCAGAGTGTTCGTGCCGTAGAGGTCGCCCACGCGCTGGCCGAGGCGGCTGAAGCTGCGCACGAAAAATTGGCTCAACACCGGCAACGTCGCGCCCATGAGAAAAGTGGGCACGACGAGCAGGATAAAAGAGAAAAAGAACAAGAAGAGATTGAAAATCGTCGGCGACAGCTCGTAGAGCCAGAAGAGCGGCCCGTAAATGCCGCGCGCCGCGCGGAAAAATACCGGGGCGAGAAAGCCGTAGAGGCCGATGCCGAATTCCAGAATGCCGTAGAGGCGCAGCAGGTTTCTTCTCGTCCCCGCGAGCCGGCCGAAGACGTAGCTCCCCAAGGCGAGGCCCGCCATGAAGGCGGCGAGCACCGTGGCCACGGCGTAGGCGGTGCTGCCGAAGATCTGCGTCAGCATCCGCATCCACACGACTTCGTATACCAGGGCGGTCGCCCCGGAGAGAAAAAAGCAAAGAAAAAGAATCGCAGTCATAAATTAGCCGTTGCCTGTAAAACGACCGGAGTGTGGCTGAATAAATGGAGCCGCCGTTCGCGATTAATCTTGCGTCACCGCGTGAGCTGCGTTCCCATCCAAACCGTAACGGCGGCGAGAATCAGCAGGTAAAGCGTCGAGCTTCTGAGGCGCTTCGCCACCGATTCGAGATCCTGCGGCGTGATCGATTCCCCGCCTTCCGAGCGCCGGACGAAGCGCAGTCCCACGGCCATCGTTTGCTGCGTGCTGAGCATAATCAGCACGAACGACACCAGCAGCTTCAAGCCCAGCATCGTGCCGAACTGCTGCATGAACATCTCGCGCGACGCCGCTTTCAAATCGGTGACCTGAATCGCGCCGGTCAAAACCAACAATCCAAGCGCGCCGCATTGCAAAGGATTGTAAAGTTTCAAGCTGCGAGACAACAACTTGAGCCGCGCCTCGTGGCTCTCGAGCACGGACAGAGCAGGGAGGACGATGGCCCAGAGACCCGCGAGCGCGCCCAGGTAGGCGGCCAGGGCCAGCAGGTGGAGCCAGGACGTCAACATTAACCGGGTTCATCCCCAGCCGAGGGCGTTGCTTTTTTTGGCCGGCCGGCCCGGGGCATCGTAATTTTCGCTGATCTCGCGCAGTTCGGTTTTGATTTTCTCGAGCGCCTGCTGGTGTCGCGCCTCGAAATCGCGCTGCTCTTTCGTCCGTTTTTCTTTGAACTCGCGCAGCTCTTTCTCGCGGCGCGCCAGGAACTCGGCCGAGTCCTTTTCCCAATTGTCGTAAAATTCTTTGAGAAAGGTGCGAATGCGGTAGTTGAGGCTGTCCTTGACCACCATCGATCGATGGCAGTGGGGACACCAGAGCACGTTGCCGATCATGAAGCGGCCCACCGGCGCCAGGTAGCTCTCGTTGCACTTGAAGCAGCGCACCGGAATCTCCCAGGAATCGACCGCCGGCAGCGCCGCGACCGTTTCCGCGCCCTCCTGTCCGTCCAAGGGTTCGGCTGTTTCCGCCGCTCCGGCCGCCGCCGGCGCCGCCGCTGCAGCGGCCGGGCGCGCTTCGGGCTTTTTCGGCGCCGCGGCCGGTGCCGGTTTTTCTCCGCCTTTGCGAAAGCGCGACTCGAAAGCGTCGGGGAAGCTCACGTCTTGATGGATCGCGCGGGCGCGCGCGATCAAAGCGTCTTCGCTCTCGACGTTGTTGGGATCGGTGACGCAGCAGTCCACCGGACAAACGGCCGCGCACGCTTCGTAATCGTGAAAGCCGACGCATTCAGTGCATAGCAAAGGATCGATCACGTAAATTTCTTCCGCTTGAGAGATCGCGTTGTTGGGACACTCCGGCTCGCAGGCGCCGCAGTTGATACACTCGCTCGTGATCATGGTTGCCATGCCTTACAGCCTCCCGAATTTGCTATGAATTTAATCTTGAATGGAAACGCGATTTACTCTAGATGAAAACGATCGTTGATGCAAATCACGACGTTCGTGTAGGGCCGGTTCGCGAACCGCCCTACCTCGTCATGATTTCGTCTGGATCAGCTCGATCTTGTAGCCGTTGGGATCTTCGATGAAGGCGATCTCGGTTCCGCCGTGCTTCATCGGCCCGGGCTCACGCACGATCTTGGCGCCCTTGGCGCGCAGCGTCTCGCACGTCTGGTAAATATCCTCGACGCCGACCGCGATGTGGCCGAAGGCGTTGCCGAGATCGTACCGGTGCGTGTCCCAGTTATAAGTCAGCTCGACGACCGCGCTTTCCGATTCCCTGCCGTAGCCGACGAACGCCAAGGTGAAGCGGCCCGACTCATAGTCTTTTTTTCTAAGCAGATGCATGCCCAGCACCTCGCAGTAGAAGCGAATCGATTCTTCCAGGTCGTTGACGCGGATCATCGTGTGGAGAATTCTCATAACGCCTCCGATCCATGTCTCTCAGGGGATGTTTAACACCATCTGCAGCCTGTGAAAAGAGGATCGTTGACAAGGTTGCGGCCAGAGGATACAAGCCGGTGGACTGTGACTGAAAAAAACAAAGCGCGGTTAATTTTCCTGCTTAAAGCCGTCGTCGGAATCGGCCTGCTGGCATTTTTCGTTTCTCGTCTGGACTTGACGCAGTTCGCTCGGACGTTCTCCTCGGCGCGGCTCTCTTACGTCGTCCTGGCGCTCTGCGCTTATTTCGTCGGCAAGGTTCTCACCGCCGTGCGGTGGGCGCTGCTGGCGCGTCCGCTCGGTTTCTCCACCGCGCTCAAGGACTTCGTCGCGTATGGTTACATCGGAATGTTTTTCAGCCTGTTCGGTCTGGGCACGCTCGCCGGAGACGCCGGCCGGGTATTCTACTTGTCGAGGGAAAAATCAGGCGGCGCGGATCGTGGCCGCGGGGAAGCCGCCGCCTTGGCGCTCGTCTCGATCCTCGCCGATCGCGCCGTAGGGATGGCGGCCCTGGTATGGATCGGCGCCGGCGCGCTGATCGTTTTTCCCGAGTACGACTCGCTCGTTCCGGCGGTCGTCCGTTACGCGGTCTTCATCATGTCGCTCTGTCCGATTGTCGCATGGCTCGCGTTTCCATTCGGCGGTCGGCTATTGCGACGGATCGATCATCCCTTGGCCGAGAAGCTGCACGCTCTCGGGAGCGCCTATTGGAATCACCCCGCGGCGTTGGCGCAAGCCATCGTCCTTTCACTGGCCTTCCATGTGATTCAGATTTGGGGTCAGATCCTCATCGGCAACGCTCTCGATTTCAATCTTCCGCCGGCCTACGCCTTCGTTGTTTTTCCTCTGGTGGACATCGTGGCCATGCTGCCGGTCAGCGTCAGCGGGATCGGGTTCCGCGAGGGCGCGTTTGTATTTTTCTTGCGCGAGCTCGGCGTCAGCGCCGAAAAGGCCGTCGCATGCGGCGTGATTTGGCTCGCGATCATGATCGTAAGCGGGCTTCTCGGCGGCCTAGTCTTCATTTTACGCGGCAAAACAGGCCGGCCATTATAGGTCACATAAGTCGTAGAGGACCTATACTTTACCTCAGTCGGCGTCATCCTCTTCCACGTCGAGGTTTTCGCTCGAGCAAGGTTTGTCTCCGGTCGAGGTCACGGTGACGAGCGCCGCGTCGTTTTTCCTCGATGCGGCGAGGACCTGCATCTCGATTCCTTCCGTATCCGGCATTTCGGGGCGCAGCAGAAAATAATCGTTCGGGCCGGCGCAGGCGAGCGGTTTGCGCGGGATCGTGCGCTGCAGGCGATAAGCGGCGATCAGCAGATCGGAGCCGCGGAGCTTCGTGGCGGCGAAGAGCGGCGTATTTTGCGGCACGCGGGCGCCGACCTCTTGGACGAAAGCGAGCGTGCTCCGGTAGGAGGCCGTGCGCTGCCAGACGCGCGGATTGAACAGCACCAGTGCGAGATCCAACAATACGATCGTGGCGATGGCCCGCCGCGGCGTTTGAAAGAGCCAGCCCAGCCGCGCCTCGATGGGGCGATTCGATTCCGCCGCGCGCGAGCCGATCGACGTGAGCGCTCGCGCCGCGAGTAACGCGACGGCGGGGTAGGTGGGAAGCAGGTAGATCGAGCGCTTGATGTTGACGAGGAAGAAAAAAGCGGTGATCGCAAACCACCAGACGTAAAGGAAGCGTCCCGCCGAGTCCTCGCTCTCGCCGCGGCGCCACCGCATCAAGCCCCACACGAGCGCCAGATTCCACGGGAACGTGCGCGTGGGGATCCACCCCAGCATCGAGAGCGTCGTCTTGTTGCTCTCGAATCCGTGCGTGCCGAAAAGCTGGTCCACGTTCTCGTGCATGATCTGCCAAGCGAAAAACTTCTCGCCGCCGGTTCGGTAGGCGAGCGCGTACCAGCCGAGATCGATCAAGAGAGCCGCGGCGATGAGCGGCCAGGACCACAATTTCCAGATCAAGCTGAAACGTCTCTCGACGGCTAGAAACGCCACGATCACCAATCCGGGCAGCGCTATGCCGACGGGGCCCTTGGCCAGCACCGCGAGCATGGCGGCGAGGTAGCAGGTCACGCGCGCGGATTCGCGCCCGTCGCGGTACCAGAAAAAAAACCCGGCGAGCGAGACCGTAACGCACGCGGCAAAGACCATATCGACGCGCGCCTCGGTCCCCGAGATCCAGAACTGATACATTCCCAGCAGCGCGCCGACCGCGAGCCACGCCGTCCTGCGCCCGCCCAGCGCCGTGCCCAAGATGAAAGCGACGACCGCGACGATCCCGGCCGCGAGCACGGAAGGCAGCCGGACGATAAAATCGGAAAGGCCGAACAAAAACGCCAACGCCGCGCCGATCCAGTGGAAGAGCGGCGGCTTCGAAGGCGGCTCGCCGTTGCGATAGGGCAAGATCCAGTGGTGGTGGCGAACGATGTCCTGGATCCCCAGCCCCTCGCGGGCCTCGCCGTGGTTCCAGATCGGCGGCAGGACGAACGTGTAGAGCGCGAAGCCGACCAGAATGAGCGCCAGCAGCAGGCAGTCTCGCTTCTCTATTCCGCGCACGCCGCAGATTCCTATCGATTAGTCACCAGCGCGAACGCGCCGGCGCGCAGCAGCAGTTTCGCCCCGGGCAGCTCGGCGACGCGTTTTTCGCGGATGAATACCAAAAGCTTCCGGCGCGACCATTGTTGGCCGAACTCGTCGAACGTGAAGACCACTTTGCCGTAGCCCGGCGCGGCGGGCAGCTTTTTTTCCGCGGCGTAGAAGCTTCCCATGATATCCTTCGCGTCTTCCGGCGCCACGATCCAGATCGGTTTATTTATTCTGAGGTAAAAAGGCAGGCTGGGCAGATAGACGTTGTCGTAAATGACGAGCTGGTCCTCGGGCCGGATGTGAGGCGCCGATCTCGCGGCCAGCTCTTTGTAAGATCGGGTCAAAGAAAACGGCTCGACGAAGCGATGAGCGAAGCAAAAGAAAAGGAAGAAGACGAGGCAGGCAAGGAGAAACAGCCGGTCGTTATTTTTGGTGAACGTCGCGCGGGCGGTCCAGGGTAGAACGACAAAGCTCAGCAACGCGAGCGCTGCGATCGCCGTTACGGGTAGTTGCGGAACCGTGCCGCGGATATCGGCCGGCAAAATCCCAGGCCTGAGCCAGCCTAGAAAAAGATACATCAAAGACAGATTCAAAGCCGACCAGAGAAGCGATAGCAGCCAGATTTCCCACGACGAGGCCGTTTTGAGCACGTCGGTTATGCTCTTGCCCGTCAGGATCGAGAGCGCGGGAAAAATCGGCAGCAGGTACTCGGCCATCTTGGAGCGCGAGAAGCTGAAGAAGACAAACGGCACGATCGCCCACAAAATTAGATAGACCGACAGATCGTCGAGCGGGTTTTTCCACAGCCGCTTCGCCACGCTCGGGAGGAGAAACGTCCAGGGAAAAAATCCCGCCGCCAGCACGCCGAGAAAAAAGTACCATGGCTTGCCGCGTTGAAAATAGGGCGTGAGGTAGCGGCCGAAATGTTCCTGCCCCAGAAAGTAAGCCAGATAGCCGGGATGGCGCGTCTCTTCCAACGCGTACCACGGGGCGCTGATTAGGATGAATATGAGAATTCCCCAGCCGAGCTCCATCTCCGCCAGAATGGACCACTTTCTTCCGGCGGCGATATAAATGGCGATGATTATTCCCGGGAGAACGAATCCGACGGGGCCCTTGACCAGCGCGGCGCACGCCGCCGCCGCGTACATCAAAAAGTAGTAGCGCCGCTTTTGTCGCGCGCTCTCCGCGCTCGCGCTATAGAACGCAACCAGCGTCAGAGTGATGAAAAAAGCCAGCGTCATGTCCAGGATAACGATGCGCGAGAAAACTACAACCTCGATGCCCGTGAGCAAAACGAGGCCGCTCCACAGCGCCGCCCATTCGCCGCGCCGGCGCGCGAAGAAATAGGTCAGCAGGAGAGTGGCGAGCGCGAAGACCGCGGCCGGCAGGCGCGCCGACGCCTCCGACACGCCGAACCCTTTGTAAGCGAGCGCCGTCAAGGCATAGAAAAAAATCGGCTTCTCGAGACGCGGGAGAAAATCGTAGTAGGGCGTCACCCAGTCCCCGGTAATCAAGATCTCGCGCGCGATCTCGGCGTTTCTGCCTTCGTCGGGATCGAACAGCGCAGCGCCGCCCAAGTTGTCGAACAGCGCGAAGAGACAAAGCAGGCAAAGCAACACAAGGGCGACGCGGCTTCCTGCGAGCCAATCGGCTTGCCTGCGGGTCTCCGTCGCGCTCATTCGTCCGGCCCTTCGTCGGGTATCTCGGCCGACTCCGGCAGTTGAATCTCGGCGCCGTGCTCCACTCGGACAAGAACCAGGTGTTGGCGGCCCTCTACGCCGGTCGTCTCGCTACGGTCCAATTCCTTCAGGCCGCTTCCGCTCCGCAGCGGCTCCCATTCGTCCTCCCAGATCAGCAGGAAAAAAGGCGGCTCGATTGCGCGCGCCTGTTGCTGAAATCCGGGGAAGTACATGCGGGCGTAGAACGCCGCGGCCTTTTTCGCCTTGTTGTAGAAGACGACCGGCGCCGCGTCGGGAATCTTTCGCTGTGCGCGCTCCATGAAGGGCTTGAAGCTGGAGGCTGCGGCGAGCGCCGGATGGAACAGGTTTTGGATCATCCAGAGAGCGGCCGCCATGACGATCGCGAGCGATCCAAGGACCGCGAGCCAGGAATTTTTTTTCGCCGCGCGCACGATGACTAGACCAGCCAGGACCGAGAGAGCCGCATAGACCCAAATCGCCGCGCGATAACTGTTCACCGCGGCGGAAATCGGGGCCAGCCCCGCCGGATCCTTTTTCATGCCGGGAATGGAGCTCAGCGGATTCCAGCCGAGCGCCAGGGCCGCGAGCACCGCCGCGGCAAACAACACGAGCACGGCGGCGGCGACGGCGCCGCCCTTGGCCCAGCCGGCTCGATGGCCTTCGCCGGAAGACTCGGTCACGGATAATTTTGCCCACCAGGCGCCGAAGAGCAAAGCCACGGCGGGATAAAGCGGCAGGATGTAAACGGTGCGCTTGCCGAGCGCCAGCGAAACCAGGACGAAGACCGAGGCGAACCAGATCAGCGGATAGAGCAGCTCTGCTTCAGCCAGCCGGCGGCGCTGCTGAAAAAGAAAAATTGCCAGCGCGGGGAAAAAAACGCTCCACGGCGCCATGCCGAAGAACAGCGCCGGAATGTAGTAGAAAACGTTGTGGTTGTGGCCGGCGCCGCCGAGCGGCGTCATGATGATCTCGTGCACGATCTGGCGCAGGAAAAATCTTTCGCCGCCTTGCTGGAGCGCGAGCAGGTACCAGGTGCCGGCGACGACCAGGCCGAACGGGATCGTGATCGGAAGATAGAGCCGTTTGATGAAGGCGAAGTCGCGCTTGCGCCAGAGAAACAGGAGCGCGGCGAGGCCGGGAAGCCCGGCGCCGACCGGTCCTTTGGCCAAGGTGGCCAGCCCGGCGAAACCGGCGAGCAGCAGCCCGCGCGCGATTCCGCCGCCGGCTTTGTACAGGAAATAAAAATAGAGAAAGGTGCAAAGCATGAAGAAGGTAAGGGTCATGTCCACGCGCGCGCTCGTCGCGGCGCGCCACCATTCGGGGCTGGTGGCCAGAACGACGGCCGAGGCGATTCCCGCCGAGGTTCCCCAGAGACGGGCGGCGGCGAAATAGGTGAGCAGAACACCGAGGGTGGCGAGCAGTGCCGAAGGAAAACGCACGGTGAACTCGTTGAACGAGCCCGCGGCGAGCGCGGTCAGCGTAGCGATCCAGTGGAACATCGGCGGCTTGGAGGGAATATCGACGCCAGCGCGAAGCGGCAAAATCCAATTGCCGGTTTTCCAGATTTCCCAGACGACCAGTCCCTCGCGCGGCTCCTGTTTGTCGTAAAACGGAACGCCCCATAATCCCCAGACGAAAACTACCAGGCAGAGGGCCGCGACCAGGGCGGCGCCGGTTGCGACGGAGAAAACGTCGGCGCCATGTTGCGCGGATCGGGAGGCGGCTTTGGGCATAACTCAGACCCGTGCTCGTGATCGTGTCTCGTGCTCGTGGGGGAGGGCACCAACACGAAACTCAAGGGGCCCGCTTCGAGGTGGCACGAACACGCTTCAGATCTCGATCGGAATCTTTTTTCCTCCCGAGCGCAGCGACTGCTCGGCCGCGTCGAGCACCGCGAGGACTTGGAGAGAAAAGTTTCCGTCGGAGACCGGCGCGCGCCGCTCGCGAATGCTGTCTAAAAAATCGCCCACCGCCGTCGCCAGCGGCTCTTCGGCGGCGACGCCTTCGAGCTTGCGCCGGCCGATCATCTTCGACGGAATCGTGTTGGCCATCTCCGCGCTCACGCCGGAGCCGCCGGCTTCGGCGCCGATCGCGTACTCGTACAAAATCGCCTCGCGCTTGTCGAACTTTCCCTCGTAGGTGAGCAGCTTCTTGCTGCCGATGACGGTGAGCTTCGCCGTGTTCTCAGGATAAAGCCAGTTGTGGTACACGAAGGCCGAGGCGCCGTCCGACATCTCGACCGTCGCCATGCTCAAGTCCTCGACGTCCGGCTGGAGGTAGCGATAGCCGTGGAGCGCCACGCTGACCGGCCGGCCCTTCAAGAGATAGAGCAGAATCGACACGTCGTGCGGCGCGGAGTTCCACCAGACGTTGGAATCGCGCTTGATGCGTCCGAGGTTCAGCCGCTGTAGAAAGACGTGGTGCACCTCGCCCATCTCTCCGCCGGTAATGAGATCGTGCGCCATCCGGATCGCGCGGTCGTAGAGGAAAGTGTGATCGACGAATAGAACCGCGCTTTTCCGCTGCGCCAGCGCGACGAGCTGCTTGCCTTCGGCGAGGCGTAGCGCCAGCGGCTTCTCGATCCAGATGTGCTTTCCCGCCCCGAGCGCTTTTTTGCCCAACGAAAAATGAGTGGCCGGCGGCGTGACGAG
>DASXRG010000351.1:0-3128 GCA_036506735.1 Binatia bacterium
GGCGCCTTGTTCAAGAACGCGAGAACGCTGCTGCTGCCGCCGCCGATCTCGTTGCCGCCTTCCTTTAAGGACAACGGATCGACTTCACCCACCGGCAATCCCTGCTTGATCGCCATTTCGGTGTCTCGGCACGCGAAACAGATCTGATATTTGCCCGACGAAAGCCAGTCGGTCCCCTGGCGCCGGTTGCCCGAAATCGCCACGTCCATCTCGCCGAAGAGACGCTTTAAAAATTCCGGCCCGAGATCAGGATCGTTGAAAAGCGACGTGGCGGCGTTGAGCCCCAAGCTGCTCGACTTGGGATCCATGAACAGGATTTTTCCCTTCCACTTCGGCTGCAAGAGGTCCCAGTAAGATTTGATTTCTGCGGGGTTCACGAACCGGGTGTTGATGTAGATCGTCGCGCCGCCGGAGACGCTGCCTTCGAATAAAAACAGATAGCGGTTCTCCGGGTCGGCGTAAATGTGTTTCCCGGTGAACCATTTCGACGGGTCGGTGATCTCCGGCAACAGCAACAGCGGCGTGATCGGGTCCAAAGCTTTGCTGAGATAGAGAACGCGGTACGGAGTTGTCGGGCCTCCGGCGTAGAGATCGACGAGAAATTTACCGGCCCTGCGCTCCGCCAGGATGCGCGCGCCGAGCTCGCTGCCGTGGCCGCCCGCCGTCGCCACTTTGATTTCCGGATATTCTTTGTTGAACGCCTTGAGAATTTCCGGATGGGTAACCTCCTCGCCGCCGTAATTCACGAGCTGGCCTTCCTTCTTGGCCGCTTGAATCGTCTTTTCCCATTCCGACTGCCAGGCGGGCTTATCTTCCGCCGCGTGGAGAAATGAGAGCGAAAAAAAAATCGACAGGACGGAAACTGATAGAACGGCTTTCATGGCAAAAGCCCTCCATCGTTACGAGAACGGGAATCGCCTTTCGGAAACATCATCACCGCCCGCCTGGGGAATCTCTCTCCGGGCCGATGCGATAGGGCGGTGTTACGCTGCACAAGCGCCGTAAGAGGAACTTTTGAAATACGCTAGTCGTTTCTCGTCCCACGCATCGGCCCTTCGAGAGACACCCCAGGCGGGCTGGCGGTAGATGGCCTTTATGGCCGGCCGTCACGCCTTATACAACCCGTCGATGAAGCCGCTCTGATCGAGCTCGCGTAAGTAATGCGTGTCCCAGAGCGCCAGCGGGCTGAATTCTTTCGCTTCGGGAATCTTCATCAGGCAAAGCTCGTATGCGTTCTCGACCGCCTTCAGCGCGGGATAAGGCTTGATCGGCATGCGCGCGAGGCTCTCGTAGCGCACGGTGCCGGCTTCCGGCTCGCGCTTTCTCAAGCCCTCGAGAATCCGCTCGGTTTCTTCCCGGTGCGTCCGAGCGAAGTGGATACCCATCACGACAGCCTTGACCATTCGCTCGCCGAGACGGTCTTTGCGCGCGAGCGCGGTCAGCGCGGTCGTCATCGTCGGGCCGTTGATCATCGGCAGAGGATCGAGCTGGAGCACGTGCAAGCCCGCTTCTTCGTATTGCGCCGTTCCGCCGGTAATCAAAGCCGCATCGGCTTTGCCCGACTTGAGCATCTCGAACTGCTGCTTTCTAAATTCCGGCGTGATGTCCTCGCCGAGCTCGACCCACTGGACGTCGCTGAGCTTCATGCCGGCGCGAATGATGTAGAGCGCATGGTTGCCGCGAAGATGATTGAAGCCCGCGACCCGGCCTTCAAACGCGAGATCGACGACCTTTTTTCCGCGCAGCTCCGCCAGCGAGCGAATCGGCTCGCGCGAGACCAGCCGGTCGCGCACGTTGTTGCTCGGCGACGCGAGGCACACGATCGGCTTCCCCTGGCCGACCAGGGCGTAGGGCGTGATATGGTTGCCCGAGATGAAATCGACCTTGCCGTCGAACAGCGCGCCTTCGGCTTCGGGTGGGCTGGCGCAGAATTCCATTCCGCGCATCTTGATGCCGACCTTTTGCCAAATCCCCGCTTTGTCCAGCACCTCCCAGATCGGCAGATGGGAATAGGCGCGAAAAATTCCGCGAATCTCAACCGGCTCGTAATCTTTCATAGAATTCCTCCGAAAAAGTTTGACCCAGGAACAGCGTCGTTAGCGAGAGCTAAAATAGGTCAGATACGCGACCGCCGTCAAGGGAAAGGCAGGCGGTTGCCGCTGTACTCGGTACAAACGGGACAGGAGGCGGTCAAGGTTCCCGGCTTGGGCTCTCCCCCGTGACCTTGCGCCAGGTGGTGAAGCCGGCGCTCAGACCGGAAACGTCGTCCAGGTCAAAAGAGTCATGCTCCAGCATTTCCAGGGCGAGCTGTTCATAAAATCTATTCAGCTCGGCCGCGGTTTGTTTTCCAAAATCGTTGATGCTCGCGACCACCTTGATTAAATCCTCGCGCGCATCCGGCGGCAGCGCGCCGGCAACCATGGGAAGCTCGCGTAGATGGTCGGAGTCGAGCCAGAATATCGCTTCGCTCAGCCGGTAAAGATAGGAGATCACCGCCTGGTTGTCGGCAAAGGGGCCTTTGTACACGAGCCGATGGGAAGCCTCGGCCCATATCGTTCCCCGGTGTGTGTGAATTTGAATTTCGGCCAACCGGCCGTCCACCAGGGCAAGATAGTGAATGGCCCGATATCCGGTGCCGCGCCGGTCCATGATAAGATCCTCCTTCTCGACAATGCGCAGCGCGTTTTCGACGTTTTGAGTGACCAGCGGCAGAGCCGCATAGCTCGGAATGATAATGCGGGCGCCGGCGATGTCGGTCAATTCCGAGAAGCAGGCGTACTTCTTGCGGACGATCTTTTCCTGGATACTTTCTACGACTTTGAGCCGCCCCAACACGCGCAACGGCGGATCCAGGCCGGAAGCTCTGAGCGTTTCGAGAACTTTTTCCAGAACCGGGGCGTATTGCCGCCGGTAATTCTCGACGAACTGAGTTTGCTGAGCCGGAGTGAGATTCTGATATTGCGCGACGGTATAGTCGCCCGCCGGACACGCCGCCTGCGCTTGAGTCGGCGCGGCGACTTGCGTGCATGCGAGCAGCCCCGCCAACAGAGGAGCGCCCGCTAAAAGCAACGCTCGACGAATAGGTTGCATACGCGCCATAGCCACGTCATCGCGGTTGAGCTATATCA
>DASXRG010000352.1:0-13421 GCA_036506735.1 Binatia bacterium
CCGGACCTCAGAGATCAGCTAATGAAATATCTGGCGACGGTGGTAGGCCAGGATTGACACTCGCACAATCGCCAAAGTAAACTCGCCCTCAGCACTCAGCGCCATTTCGTGGGGCCGTAGCTCAGCTGGGAGAGCGCCGCGTTCGCAACGCGGAGGCCGTGGGTTCGACTCCCATCGGCTCCACCATTCGACTCGCCTGAAAAACACAGGCTCGCTCATGGCAGGCCATTCTCGGATTTATCTCGATCCCAAGTCGAATGGTGCCCTGAGCGAGCGCCAGCGAGTCGAAGGGCAATCCGTATGTTGACATCCTCCGCTGCGCTGACAGCAGCTGGTCTTTAGGCAATCTCGAACGCTTAAAACACCTCAGCAAACGGCGAGCATAAAGCCCGCCATCACGTCATTGCCCCAACCGGATATTCCCGCACGACCTCCCGCGCTTCTTTGTCGTCGCGCAAGCCGGCAAATTTGGCGTCGCGCAAACGATCAGCCTCGGTCCAGTCCGCAAACTCGATCTGCGCCAATAGCTTCGGCTCGAGCCAGCGGCATTTTTTCATCGCCTCCACCGTCAACGCTTCGCCGGGCCGCGCGCCTTTTTTCTCCGGTAAATTGGCGAACGGACAGAGATCCGTTTCGAGCCCTTTGAAGCGCGCCGCGATCTCACGCCTGGTTCTGGACACAAATCCGTTCTTGATTTTGCCGATGAAGAGAAGTTTGTCTTTTTGATAATAACCTGCGAGCAAGGATTCAAAACCGTCGGCTCCCGGCGCGTAACCGCCGATGACGAACTCCTGCGCATGATGGATTCGGTACTTGGTCCACGCGCCGCTGCGCTTGCCGGGCTCGTAAACCGATTCCTCGCGCTTGGCGATCAACCCTTCGAGCCCGAGCTCCCGGGCGGCGGCGATCAATTCTTCCGCCTGTCCCGCGAAAGTTTCGGAAAGCCTGATCGGCTCGGGGAGCGCGGCGATTACCGACTCGAGCAGCCGGCGCCGTTTGTCCAGCGCCGTTTGCAAGAGACTTTTCCCCCGGTAAACCAACAGGTCGAACACGTAGAAACAGATCCGCAGCTCCTTCGCCCGGCGGTTCTGCAAGAGATTGAACGAGGGGTGCCCGGCCCGATCCAGCGCGACGATCTCGCCGTCCAGCACGGTTTCCGATTCGAGCGATTCCAGGGCGCGTGTAATTTGCGGGAAGCGGGCGTTCAGGCTCTTTTTATTTCTGGAAAAGAGCGTGACCTCGCGATCTTTTTTGACGGCGAGGCAGCGGTACCCGTCGAGCTTGACTTCATAGAGCCAGCCCGCGCCCTCGGGCGGTTTGCCGACCGCGAGCGACTGCATCGGCTCGATGAACGAAGCTTTCCTCTCGGGCAAGGATTCCAGATCGATCACGGACGGTCGCGCTCTCGTTCGACTCCCTCCGCCGTTTCGGTTGCTGTGCCACACGGCGTCTTGCGCCGCCGCGATCTCGGCCATCGAGCGGGCGGTGAGAGCGGAAGAATCTTCTTTGTTTGCCGGCGGCGGCTTCATGCCGGTGCCGGCTTTGATCCAGAGCCAGCTCTGTTTTTTGCCGTCGCTCTCATCCTTTCGCACCAGCACCCATTCGCCTTTGAGCTTGCTGCCGCTGAAGAAGATGTGCATTTTCCCTTTCCAGTAATTTCCGTCCATGATCTCATAGGCCCCGATGTCCCAGACCATCACCGTCCCGCCGCCGTACTGGCCCTGGGGAATGATGCCTTCGAAGCGCGCGTATTCCATCGGATGGTCTTCGGTCGCCATCGCCAGCCGCTTCTCGTTAAGCTCGTACGGCGGCCCTTTCGGCGCCGCCCAGGATTTGAGCACGCCCTGCATCTCCAGACGCAGATCGTAATGCAGGCGGCTCGCCGCGTGTTTTTGTATGACGAAAAGGCGTCGCCCGCCCTGTCGGCTCGATCTCGGCAAAGCCGGCGGCGGCTCCGGCGTCCTGGTGAAGTCGCGTTTTTGCCGGTAGGTCTCCAGCGCCTGACCGCCGCTGCGATTATTTTTTGGCGGCGGGTCGCCTTCGAGTTCGAGAAACGGCCGGGGCAGCTTCTGCTTCAATTTCGCAACCGGCGCAAACAGGTCGCCCGATTTTTTAAGCCGCTTTAAAGCCGCTTCCGGCTCGAAGAAGAGACCCGCCGCGTCCGCTTTCTCGAGCGCTTTTTCCAGCTCTTCCCAAGAGAGCGGCAGCGCCACGAACGGCCGGCCCCGCTTGGCCCGCAAGGAATAAACCGCCACGGTCGATTTGTGCTCGGAGTTCTGGCTCCAATCGACGAATACTTTTCCCTTGCGCTTGGCCTTCGACATTTCGGAGACCACCAGGTCGGGATGCTCGCTTTCAAGCCATTGCGCGATGCTTTTGGCGAACGGCTGCGTCGCCTCATAGGTGACGTTGGTATTGAGCGGCACGTGGAGGTGAATTCCCTTCGACCCGGAGACTTTGACGAAAGATTGGAGCTTCAGCCGCGCCAGCAAATCCCTTATCAGCAAGGCGACCTCGCAGGAATTCAGGATATCGGCGTCCTCGCCCGGATCGAGGTCGAAGACGATCATGGTGGGAACTTCAATATGCGGCGCTTTGGCCAAAAGAGGATGGATCTCCAGACCGGCTATGTTGGCCGTCCAGACCAGCGTCGCCGGATCGTTGATCAAAATGTAACGGATCGTCGATTCGACGCTCGAGCGCGCGATGGAAAAAGTCTTGATCCAACGCGGCGTAAACGGCGGAGCGTTCTTCTCATAAAAATGCTCGCCCTCGACGCCGTCCGGAAAGCGGATCAACGTGACCGGACGGTCCCGTAAATGCGGCAAAAGGGCGGGCGCGACGCGGCGGTAGTAATCGATGACATGGCCCTTGGTGAAGCCGGTTTCCGGATACATCACCTTGCCGAGATTCGAAAGTTCGATCTCCTTGCCGGCGATTTTTAGCGTTGAGCGCAAGGCCATGCCGATTTTATAGCCTTTTATCGATCCACTCGCCACACGCCGCCTTTACCCGTCTCAAGTAACTTCCACTCCGGAATTCAGTGTTTGTCTTCATTGGCTCTACCGGCGGCTCCCAATAAGCTGAAAAAAGAAGAACGTTCAAAGGAGGTAAACGCCATGCCCGATGCAGTACAACTTCTGCGGCAGGATCATCAAAAAGTGCAGGAGCTGTTTAAACAATTTGAAGAATCGGAGGACAGGCAAACCAAAAAACAGATCGCTGCGACCGCGCTGAACGAGCTCAAGGTCCACGCGGCGCTGGAGGAAGAGCTGTTTTACCCCGCCGTCCGCCAAGAGATCGACGAGGAGGAGAAAGTGGATGAAGCCGAAGAAGAGCATCACGTCGCCAAGCTGTTGATCTCCGAGCTCGAGAAAATGACGCCGAGCGACGATCACTTCGACGCCAAGTTCAAGGTCCTGGCCGAAAGCGTCAAGCATCACATCGAAGAAGAAGAGTCCGAGGTGATTCCGGAGATCGAAAGCGAGATTGACGGCGCGGAGCTGGGCGAGCGGATGGCGGAGCGCAAGGAAGAATTGCAGCACAAGATGAGCGACGGCGCGTCTCCGGGCGGCAGGAGCAGGAAATCGTCCGGACGGCGGGGCAAGAACGATAGAGGCAGAAAAAGCAGCCGCCGCAGCCGTTAATTTTTCCCGGGTGCAAATTCAAAAAATTCTCAGGAGGAAGCCATGGAAAGAATAGTCAAGTCGATCGAAATCGAGCGACCGGTGCGCACGGTCTACAACCAATGGACGCAATTCGAAGAATTTCCCCGTTTCATGGGAGGCGTCAAAAGCGTGAAGCAGCTCGACGACCAGCGGCTCCATTGGGTGGCGGAGATCGGCGGCAAACAAAAAGAATGGGACGCCAAGATCACCGAGCAAATTCCCGACCGGCGCATCGCCTGGCGCAGCGAGGCGGGCGAGTTTATCGCCGGCGCCGTAACTTTCGAGCCGCTGGCTCCGAATCGCACGCGGCTGACGCTCGAGCTGTCCTACGATCCCAAGGGAGTGGTCGAGTCGGCGGGCGACGCGCTCGGAGTCGTGTCGCGGCGAGTCGAGAAGGATCTGGAGCGCTTTAAAGAGTTCATCGAGAATCGCGGGCAGGAAACCGGCGCATGGCGCAGCACGATTCAGGAACACGGGCATTGATCGTATTTTTGAAAGGAGAGTCGTCATGGTCAAAAAACGCGTAATCAATATCTTAATCTTAATGCTAGGTCTCGTTTTGCTTTTGCCCGGCGGTTTGGCGTTCGGCGCCGGACAAACCAAGCTCCCGGCCGCTGACGCAAGGTTTATCAAGGACGCTGCCCAGGGCAACCTGCTGGAGCTGGAGCTCGGCAAGCTCGCGGCCGAGAAAGCCGCCAGCAATCAGGTCAAGGAATTCGGACGCAGGATGGAACAGGACCACGGCAAGGCGCTTAAAGAGATCGAACAGTTGGCCGCCGGCAAAGGCGTAGAGTTGCCGAAGGAGCTCGACGCCAAGCACAAAGCCACGGTCAACCGGCTGGCCAAGCTTTCCGGCGAGAAGTTCGACCGCGAGTACATGCAATTCATGATCAACGAACACAAAGAAGACGTGGAAAAATTTCAGCGCGAGGCGGAGAAGGCCAAAGACCCGGACGTAAAAACATTTGCCAGCAAGGAGCTCCCGACGCTGAAAAAACATCTGGAGCTGGCGCGCACCGCGGGCCAGCAGATCGGATCGAAGCGGTAGCGGCTGACGCGTAAAACATGCTAGCCTCCGGGTAATAAATAGACGGGGAGGCGGGTCCCATGGAGCGTCCATTGCGTTTCAGGGGTGTGGATTATCTCGGCGCGGCATTTTGCATCGTCGGCCTCGCATTTTTTTCGGGTTGTTCCACGGTCCAGGGCGAAGTCGAGGCCGGAAGAAGAGAGCTCCTCCTAGGCGACCCGAGCCGGGCCATCGCCCGCTTCCAGCGAGCGGCGGACATGGACCCCGACCGAATGTATTTCAGCCTCTTACCTGAGAGTTCATGGACCTATCTCGGCCGGGCCTACTACCAGACGGGCAACCTGGCCGAAGCGCGGCGCGCGCTAGAAAAAGCGGTCACCCGCTCCAACGAGGACCATCTTGCGAAGTTGTATCTCGGTCTCGTGCTGGCCCGCGAGGGCGACCGGTTGCACGGACTGCGTTACATCGAAGAAGGCTTGCAGGGCATTCACGACTGGCTCAATTACATCGAGCAGCGCTTCGCGTTTTCTTATGGCCGTTTCTGGGATCCGAATAAAGAGATCCGCTCCAAGATCCGGTCGGATCTCAGTATGATTTCCTCCGGACAAATAGACTGGCCTAAGCTCCTGGGCGACGCGGAATGGGTCGGAAGGCAAATGGAGGAAGAGATCGACCGCGCGCGCAGGGACGAAACCGCGGAGCACTTCAGAGACGGCGACAGCCGAGACCGCCGCTAACCGGCGATCGACTTCTGCGCCGCTCTTTGCGCCGATGCGCCGGCGCTGTAAAACTTCTCCGGCGCGCCATAACCCGCATCCCAGACGCTTTAACTTATCGCCCGCCCGTTCTGTCGCAGTCTTTTTCCCTGGTAAAACAAAAATTTTTTGGCTATGTATAGCACGGCGATCGATTTTGGGCCGTCCATTATGGTTGGGCAATGAGATTCCTCGCAAACCCCGAGTTCTGGGTCCGTTGGTTCGGCATCGTCGTTCTCGACCTCAGTCTGGGCGGCGACAATGCCTTGCTGATCGCGATGGCCGTCCGAACTCTGCCGCCGCGCGAGCAGTTTCTCGGGCGGGTCGGCGGCACCTTCGGGGCCGTCGCGCTGCGGTTCGTTTTTATCGCCATTATCGTACAGCTTCTGAGAATTCCCTTTCTCCAAGCCGGCGGAGGCTTAGTCCTGATCTGGATCGCCGTCAAACTTCTGCGCCAGGACGCGGGCGGCGAAGGACGGGAGGTGCGGCACGGCACCACGCTTTGGGAGGCGATCTGGATTATTATTTTGGCCGACCTGATCATGAGCCTCGACAATGTCCTGGCGGTGGCGGCCGCCTCGCACGGCAGCCTCGCCCTGGTCATTTTCGGCATCGGACTATCGATCCCGATTATCGTCTGGGGCGCCGGCTTTCTGGCCAGACTCATGAACCGCTTTCCGTGGATCGTTTGGATCGGCGGCGGCGTTCTGGGTTGGGTGGCGGGCGAGATGGTCGTCGAAGATAGGAACGTTCACGTTTGGATCGAGCCGTGGGCGAATTTTCTCTGGTGGATACTTCCGGCCGTGCTCGCCTTGGCTCTCATCGCTCTGGGCTGGTGGTTGGCCCGCCGGGCCGAAGAGAGCGCGCCCCGTCCCATCAACTTACAACAACTTTAGCCGTCGATAGCCATCGGAGTTAGTCATGACGAATACCCTTTGGCTCGGATCGTCCGCGTTTCTCTGTCTCCAGTGGATCATCGTTCACCTCTCCGGAATCGATCTCCCCCCTGAGTGGCAGGCGCTCAGCGCCGGGCTCGGAATTTTCGGCGCGGCCTTTACACTCTCGTGGGCTGCGGAGCTGGCCCAGATGGACATCCCGCAAGCCCTGGCGCTCGCGTTTCTGGCCCTCGTTGCGGTTCTGCCTGAATATGCGGTGGACATGTACTTCGCCTGGATGGCGGGAAAAGATCCCCAATACACTTCCTACGCGACGGCCAACATGACGGGCGCCAACCGTCTTCTGATCGGACTCGGTTGGGCCTGCGTGGTGTTCACTTACTGGCTCAAGACCCGCAAGCGATCTTTCGCTCTCGAGCCCGGCCACCGGATCGAGCTTTTATTTTTACTGCTGGCGACGGTGTATTCTTTTACTATTCCGTTCAAGGGCCGGCTCGATCTGCTCGACGGCGTCGTGTTGGTAGGCATGTTCGGATTTTACATCTGGACGGCGACCCAAGCGGCTCACATCGAGCCCGAGCTCGAAGGACCGTCGGAAATGATCGCCGGCTGGGGCCAGCAGCCGCGCCGTGCGGCGACCTTGGTCATGTTTTTTCTCGCCGGAGCGACGATCTTTCTCGCCGCAGAGCCGTTTGCCGAGGGCCTCTTGGCTACGGGCAGAACCTTCGGCATCGAAGAGTTTCTCCTGGTTCAGTGGCTGGCGCCACTGGCGTCCGAGTCGCCGGAATTTATCGTGGCGATCCTCTTCGCACTTCGGGCCAACCCCGGCGCGAGCCTCGGCACCTTGATCTCTTCCAAGGTCAATCAGTGGACCTTGCTGGTGGGCATGCTGCCGATCGTCTACATGATTTCCGCCGGCCAGTTGACGCCGATGCAGATGGACAGGCGCCAGGTGGAGGAGATTCTCTTGACCGCCGCGCAATCCCTCTTTGCCGTTGTCGTGCTGATCAATCTTTCGTTTTCTCTTACCGAGGCGGCGGTTCTCTTCCTGCTGTTTTCCGCCCAGCTTTTGATTCCCAATCAGACGTTCCGTTACTTCTTTTCCTTTCTTTATATTGCCATCGCCGTGGGACTGCTCGTCTTCAACCGCGACAGCCGGAGATCGTTCTTCCGCCTCTTTCGCAAATCTTGATCTCTTGGGCAAATCTTGATCCCGCATAAGGGCGGCGACAGGCGGGCGAGTCGACGCGCTTTGGTAATGGACTAGGCTTGGCGCAGCGGCAGCCGCCCGTTCTCCGCGATCACGCGCCACGTATCCTCTGCGTTATAACTCAGTTGCACGAAGGCGCCCGGCTCAACGTGAAACAAGCGGTACTGATTGAGCGGAGTTCCGGTGACGCGGCAGAGCACCGCCAGGATGGGAAAATTGTGACTGACGACGACGATCGTTTCTTCCGGGCGATGGCGGCGCGCGATGCGGCAGAGACCGCCCCAGGCTCGTCGTTCGACTTCGATGAGCCCCTCGCCGCCGGGAATCACCGCATCGGCGGGCGTCTCGCGCCACTGGCGAATAAAGTCCGGGCGGGTCGCGTGAATTTCCGCGAACGTCAGCCCCTCGATCTCGCCGTGGTCAAGCTCGCGTATGCTTTCATCGACGATCGCGGTCAGGTTATGGAACCGGCCGACGGCCCCGGCCGTCTGGAGCGCCCTCTTGAGGTCGCTCGAATAAACGGCGGCGATTTTCTCGCGGCTGAGATCGAGCGCCGCGGCCTCGGCCTGTTTCAGGCCGACATCGTTGAGTTCGAGGTCGGTCCTTCCTTGGCAGCGACGCGCCAAATTCCAGTCGGTCGCCCCGTGCCGCAACAAAAAAACCCGCATGGTTGAAGCGCGTCACGCATTCCGAGTTTGAGATTTGAGATTTGTCATTTGACGTTCATCGCGCAGCGATGACTCAGCTTTCTTCCAGCACCCTCGGCTCCACTTCGATGCGCGATTTTGCCTTTAGATCGTCGACAAACTGTTTCATCACGGCCTGCTTTTTCTCCTGCAGGGCTTGCTCCATCAGGCCGCGTTTCTCTTTCTCAAACCGGCTCATGTCCGGCCCCTGGCTGGACTTGAAGGCAAAAAGATAGATCCCGTCCTTCTGCGCGTAAGGCCGATCGGCGATCGGTTTGTAGGCGGAGATCGCGATGCCGCCGGGCCTGACGTCCTGCAGCGCGCCGACTTTGGGAATTTCCCCGTCGCCGCGCGCAAACCAGCCGGTGTCTCCGACCTGAAGCCCATTGGCCCGGGCGACTTTGTCGATATCCTTTTCCTGGTTGAGTTGATCGAGCACCGCCTGGGCTTTTTTGTTGGCGAGATCCAGCGCTTTGGCGCGCTTGACCCTGCTCTCGACTTCGCCGCGGAGGACATCCAGGGGAGGAACCGCCGGCTCTTTTTTCTGCGCCACGCGTAGGACGTAATAACCGTTGGGGCCTTCGATGGCGGGGCTGACTTCCTTCACGGCCAGAGAAAACGCGGCACGCTTGAACTCCTCCATCGGCGCAATTTCCGGAAAGACTTCGCCGGCGCCGAACAGCGGGGTCATTTTGGCCGCGAGGCCGCGCTCTTTCGCCAGCGCCGACAGCTCGGCTCCGGAAAGCGCCTTGCCCCGATCCGCGTCGGCCGCCCGCGCCGCTTCGACTTTCCCCCGCTCGCCCTTGAGCGCGCGCATGATCTCCGGCATGGCGTCCTTGAGGCTCGCGGTTTTCTCCGGCCTCACATCTTCGACTTTGAAGATATGGTAGCCTAACGGACTTTCGACGACGGCACCGACCTCGCCTTTCTTCAGCGCGAAAAGGGCCTGGTCCAGGACAGCGACAAATTGCTTTGGATTGACCCACCCGAGATCACCGCCCTGGGAGGCGCCGGGATCGTCGGAATATTTTTTCGCCAACTCGGCAAAATCTTTCCCGCCCCGCGCTTCTTTGAGCGCCGCTTCGGCCTTGGCGCGGGCGCCGCCTTTTTGCGCCGCATCCCCGCCGGACGGCACGCGCACCAGGATATGGCGCGCGCGCACCGCGCGCGGCTGTTGAAACCGGGTCGCGCGATTGCGGTTGTAATATTCTTCGATCTCTTTCTCGCTCGGCTGAACCTTCGCGGCGAATTGGGCGAACGGATAGATCACGTACTCGACCTGGACCTTCAGCGGATCGGCGAGCGCCGCTTTGTTCCGGTCGTAATAGTCCTTGATTTCCTGCTCCGTGACGCCCGCCTGGGGCAGGAAATCGTCGGCCGAGAGGCGAATGAAAGAGAACGAGACTTTTTCCTGCGCGAATTGGTAGCGCTCGCGCGCTTCGTTCTCGGAGACGTGGACGGCGTCCTGGATGATGTCGAAAAGCTTCTGGACCGCAAGGTCGTCCCGGCGCTCCTCTTCAAATTGCGTCGGCTCGAGCCGGTTGGCGCGCAGCAGTTGCAGGTAGTGGTTCTTGCTGAAGCGCCCCTCGATCTGAAATTCGGGCGCGCGCGCGATCGCATCCGCGAGCTCTTCGTCCGTCACCTCCAGGCCGAGCCGCCGCGCCTCTTGCAGCAGCAGATGGCGCTGGATCAGATCTTCCATCACCTTGCCTTTGAGTTTGAGATTTTTCATCGTCTCCGGCGTCAAATCGCCTTTGAGCAGGTTGCGGTAGAAGTCCATGACCTTCTGATAGTAAGCGCCGAATTCTCTCTGGCTGATTGTCTCGCCGTTGACCTCGGCGATTTTTTCCGTTTCGCCCTCGCGCATCGCCCGCCCGCCGTAGAACAGGACGAAAACGACGACGATCAGTCCGAGAAGCAACGTAACGACCCAGGACCGTTTCCGTTTGCGCAGAATATCCAGCATTGAAACGGGATCCTTTCACACGAGGATGACGAAACTCAAACTTTTCCATGATAAGGAATGGCTCCCGCCATTGCAACCGCCGATGACCTCGTGACATTTATTATGCGCGTTATTTCAACTCATGTTGCTTGATAGGAGTAAATTTGTTATTTTCACATGAATCTAAACCCGTGCGGGAATCAAAAGGAGTCTTTTTTTGAAGCCGCTGGATTCCCTCTTTAGCCTATTTTCGAACGATCTGGCCATCGATTTGGGCACCGCCAATACCCTGATCTACGTGAAAAACGAAGGCATCGTCTGCAACGAGCCTTCGGTGGTCGCGGTGCAGCACAAAAACGAGCGCGGCGGGAAGAAGGTGCTCGCGGTCGGCGCCGAGGCGAAAAAGATGCTCGGCCGGACTCCCGGCAGCATCGTCGCGATCCGGCCGTTGAAGGACGGCGTGATCGCCGATTTCGAAATCACCGAGGCGATGCTGCGCTATTTCATCCGCAAGGTGCAGAACCGCCACAGCTTTGTCCGGCCGCGCATCATCATCGGCGTGCCCTTCGGCATCACCGAGGTGGAAAAAAGGGCGGTGCGCGAGTCGGCGACGTCCGCCGGCGCGCGCGAGGTCTATCTCATCGAAGAGCCGATGGCGGCGGCGATCGGCGCCGGCTTGCCGATCACCGAGCCGACCGGCAGCATGATCGTGGACATCGGCGGCGGCACGACCGAGGTGGCGGTCATCTCGCTTTCCGGGATCGTTTTTTCCCGCTCGATCCGCGTCGGCGGCGACAAGATGGACGAGGCGATCGCGCAGTTCATCAAGCGAAAATACAAGCTGCTCGTGGGCGAGCGGACGGCGGAGCTGATCAAGATCACCATCGGGTCGGCTTATCCCGGCGATGAGATCCAGACGATGGAGATCAAGGGGCGCGATCTCGTTTCCGGCGTGCCCAAAACCGTGGTCATCACCGACAAGGAGGTCCGCGATTCGCTGGTCGAGCCGCTCAATCAGATCGTAGAGGCGGTGCAGATTTCGCTCGAGCGCACGCCGCCCGAGCTCGCGTCGGATATTGTCGACCGCGGCATCGTGCTGGCCGGCGGCGGCTCGCTGCTCAGAAATTTGGACATGCTCATACGGGAAGAAACCGGCCTGCCGGTCATCCTGGCCGACGATCCTCTGACCGCCGTCGTGATGGGCGCGGGCAAGGCGCTCGACGAAATTTCCTTGCTGAAGGAGGTCGCCACATCTTAGGCGCCCTTCCCCCGCGCGTTGAGCGGGGATCGAGTGTTCCATGATTTCTTTCCTTCGCCGCTATCAGGTGCTGCTTAGTGCCTCCCTGTCTGTTCTGCTTTCTCTCTACATCATCGCTCCGGCCGCCAAGGGACACGTGAGAGCCGACCCGATCGGCCCGCTTTTGATGGCGCTGATGCGCCCCCTCCAGTCCGGCATTCAGGGGACGGTTTCGGGTATCAAGAACGTTTACCTGAACTACGCGGCCTTGAGAGGCGTGACCCAGGAGAATGAGAAACTCAAGGCGCGCATCCAGGAACTGGAGGCGCAACGCAGCCGGCTCTTGGAAGACGAGGCGGTCAACAAGCGCCTGCGCGAGCTGATGGGATTTCGCCTGGAGCTGCCCGCGGGCGCCATCACCGCGTCGGCCATCGGCGGCAGCGCCAGCACGTGGTTCCATACGTTGATCCTGGATAAAGGCAAATCCCAGGGTGTGGAAAAAGGTATGGCGGTGGTTTCTCCGCTGGGGATCATCGGCCAGGTGGTCTCGGTCACGGCCCAAGACGCCAAGGTCCTGTTGATTACCGACTCGCACAGCGGTGTCGACACGATGGTGCAGCGCAGCCGGGCGCGCGGCATCGTCAGCGGCTCACTGGACGGCGGCCCGATCATGAAATACGTCAAGCGCAGCGACGATCTCCAGGAAGGCGACCGGCTCGTCACGTCCGGCTTGGACGGAGTTTTTCCCAAGGGGCTGCTCGTCGGGACCATCTCCAAGGTCAATAAGAAAAGCATCGGCCTGTTTCAGTACGTCGAGGTCAATCTCGCCGTGGACCCGGAGCGCATCGAAGAGGTTCTGGTCGTCAAGGGACGGCTGGCGCAAATCAAGGACTGAGACGACATGAAATTATCTTTGTTGTTCGTCTCGGTCGGCTTCGTTCTGGTCCTTTTGCAGACGACCTTGCCGCGGATTCTCCCGTTAGGGCCCTTCGTCCCCGACCTCACGCTGGTCTTATGCGTCTATCTGGGGCTCAATCACCCCACGGTCGGTGCGGTTGTGGGAACGTTCATGCTGGGCTATTCTGTCGACGTGTTCTCGAGCCGCGTCTTAGGGGTCAACTCCTTCGCCATGTCGCTGGTCTTCCTTACGGTCTATCTCAGCTCGCGTTTTGTCTGGGTCCACAACCCGATTTTGAGCGCGCCGGTCGTTTTTGTCGCTTCGTGGGTCAAATTGGCTTCACTCATGATCGTGTGGACGCTTTTTCTAACCGTGGAGGGCTTCGGTGCCGGCGCTTTGAAATACGCGTTATTCGATGCCATGCTCGCGGCGATTCTCGCCCCGGTCCTGTTCGCCTTGCTCAAACGGGGCCAGACCTATTTCGAGAGTAAAAGCGCCCGATCGGTGGAAGAATCATGATCCCCTTGGGCTCCCAGAAAGATGTTCCGGCGGAATTTCGCTCTCGCACTCAACTCCTGCTCGTCGTCGTTGGCGTCGTGTTCCTGTTTCTCTTCGGCCGGCTGTTGTTTCTTCAAGTGATCGACGGCGAGCGCTATACCTATCTCTCGGAAAACAATCGCATCCGGCTCAAAAAAGTCCCGGGCACGAGAGGAATGGTCCTCGATCGCCGCGGGCAACTTCTGGTCGACAGCCGTCCCTCTTTCGATCTTCTGTTCGTGCCGGAAGACGCCCCGGACCCCCAGCAGACCTTGCGCCAGCTCGCCCGCTATTTGGGACGCGACGAACAAGACCTGCTGAAGGCTCTGCAGGAAGATAAATATCGCGCCGCGTTCGACGAGATCGTGTTGGGGAAAGACATCGATTGGGCTTCGATGGTCGCGGTCGAGTCGCATCAGCTCGATCTGCCCGGCGTCACTCTCAGAACCCGCCCACGGCGGAGCTACGTCGAGAGCGGCATGGCGGCCCATCTGTTGGGCTACTTGAGCGAGATCGGGCCGCGGCAGTTGAAGACGCAGAAGGCCAACGGTTACAGCATGGG
>DASXRG010000353.1:0-9274 GCA_036506735.1 Binatia bacterium
CGTGTGCACGAAAAAACCCGCATGCCAATCCTAGCTGTTGGCACGCCAGCGGGTTGTAAATGATTACTGCGCCATACTGGGGGTGCGGTTGAACCATGGCGATGTCCGGTAAATTTGGATTTGGAATTTCGGGAACCTGTGCAAGAGCTCTGCTGGAAACGGCCATAGCGAATACAAACATCCCGAGCGTAGCTACGCAACGCAATTTCTGTTTCATCGGCGTTTCTTCCTTCCGGTACTGGCGGGAGGGAAAAAAGGGTCGGGAGTCTTTGGGAAATCTGTCGGGATCAGGGGAAATCTGTCGGGATCAGACTTCTACGACTCGACTTTCTTAGCCGGGCAACTTGCTCCAGAAGCTCACGCTGCTTTATAAAAATCCGAAATCTATTTTGCAAACTTTAGGCTAGTCGGGCCAGCGGGGGCTCGTCGACTCGATCCGCCAGACCGGTCCCGTTACGTATAGCGGCCCCTCAAACCTAACGAACGCCGGCACCCCCTCGGTGATGATCCAGATGTGATTGTCAGGCGGCACGCGCCCGAGCAGCGTAGCGAAGAGCTTGAGCCAACTCCCCAGCAGCGGCTTGAGCACGTAGTGGGTCGCGGTTCTCGCTATTTCTCCGATCACCACCTTTTGCTCGCCCGCCGGTGCAAGCTCCACCTGTATGAGCCGGGGTGTGGGCGTGAAGGCGACGAAGTGGACGGTCTCGCTGGCTCCTTTGAGAAGGTTCTTTGCGACTGTGAGGACCATCCCATTGTAAACGTCCGGGGGGAGCTCGAGCTTGCCGTCGAGCATCTCCTCTCGGCCGTCTTTGCGGGCCTTGGTTTTTACGCGGTACTTCCCGGAGGCTCGCTCCAGCGAAATTTCGGTGTCCTCGGTGAATGCCGGCCCGCGCCGCAGCTGCCGGTAGGTTTGCATGGTAAAGACTCGCTCCTGGGTGTACACCACCGTCTCGTCGAAAACCGACCCGTCCTTGAAGTGAAACAGCATGCGACTCTCGACCTCTCCGGCCCGGCGCATCTGGAGGAGATCTCCCGACGCAATGAGGACGCCGTTGACCGTACGAAGCACAATGAAACCGTGAAGAGAGCCCTCGACGAATCGCACTGCGACGGGGGCCGCCGCGGCCGGGTGCGGTGGCAACACCACCGTGACGAGAGCCAGCAAGCAGACGATCGGCCTCATGAACGACATAACGATGGAACGGAAGATATGCACCCTGACGAGCGACCTTCTGGCGTTGTGTCTCTTCGAGTCAACTGAACGACGCGACTTTAAATGATTGCACTATCGGTCACCGAAGAAAATAGCGTAAAGGCAGGCTTGCTTTCTTGTTGCAACTATCCATCGGCGATACGTTGACGCGAGGCGATTGAGCGCAATCATTGTAACGCCTGCTATCGGCAGGCTATGGCCTATGAGTCTTTTTCAGCAGCCTGCTAGTTGATCCGCTGCTGCTCAATGCGCTTGGCCAATTCGGCGGGTGACGCCATGGCCAGGGACATCGGGATCATGAAAGCGCTGATGATGATGAGTCCCCAGATGGCGGCGGAGTAGTTCCCGTGCAGGTCGAAGATGATGCCCATGACCAAGGGGCCGATGACCCCAGCTGCAATGGAGCCTCCCTGTAGAAGGCCCAAGACTCCTCCGATGGCCCGGGTGCCGAACATAATGCTGCCGACGGCGCCGCGCATGGGAACGAGGCAGCCGAAGCTGACGCCGAACAGCAGCGCGAAGGGCAATGTGGCCGGGACCGTCTTGACGTCCACCACCTGGAGATACAACAGCGAAAGGCCCATCATCGCGGCGACGACTGCCAGGACGAGACGATAGTCCTTCCTGTCCAGCAGATAGCCGCCGCCGATGCGCCCGATACCGCTAATGAGGAAAACAATGGACATGACCACGGCCGCTCAGGCCGCGGTAAATCCGATGTCTTGCTGGAAGTAGGGAATCATGTGGCCTTGGACCGCGGAGTTCACGGCGAAGGTACCGGACAAGTAGCTCGTGAATAGCCAGAACTCTTTGGTGTGGAGCACCGTGCGGAGCGTCAGCCCGGCATCCGTTCGTCGGCGCGGTGGGCCGGTAGGGCGTTCCTCTTCCAGCGGGTCGCCATCAGGCCGCAAACCATAGGGCTCCGGCCGGTCGCGCACCAGCATGCTGAGCAAGGTGACACCGACCAAGATCACGGCGCCGTAACAGAACAGGACGATGCGCCAGCCGTACGCCGCCTCGATCTGCGTGTTCAGTATGACGATGGGCGAGCCGAAGATGGGACCCGTTACCGCAAGGCCCGTGGCCAGGCCGCGGTTGCGGCGAAACCACCGCGAGATGATCACCGGCCAGGTAACCGCGTGGCTGACGCCGGATGCTCCCAGCGAAATGACCACGAAGAAAAGGAAAAACGTGACGATACCGGTGGTGAAGCCGAGGCCGATAAAGCCGGCGCCCGAGATGACGGCGCTGCAGAAAATCAATTTACGCGCGCTGAAGCGGTCCAGCAGGAAGCCGACAGCGGGACTGACAATGCCGGACTCCAACTGGCGCAGCGACATGGCGGCTGAAATAATCCAGCGGTCCCAGCCGAAGGCGCGTTCTATCGGGAGGATGAGAACGCCGAAGCCCTGGAAATAGGCGGCGGAGAAGATCGTGTTGGCCGCGACACTCGCGGCGACCATATACCAGCCGAAAAAAATCCGACGCCTGCCTGATTTCTCAGTGTGGGTAGCGATCATTCCGGGCTCCCGGCCCGGGTACGGCGGGGTATATTCATCGAGTGGCAACGAAGCATACGAGTCTTTTTCAGCAGCCTGTTAGAAAGTATGGCTGTTTTCCGATCTTAGCAAACGTTAAACTGATTCAGTAATGAAGGATGACGGGGCCGAGATTTTGTCGATTGACGGACGCGAGGTCCGGGTCACTCACCCGGACAAGCCGTATTTTTCTAAGCAGACCAAGCTCTCGAAACTCGATCTCGTGCGCTACTATCTGTCGGTCGCGCCGGGCGCTCTCGCTGGCATCCGGGATCGTCCGCTCGTTCTCAAGCGCTTCGTCGACGGCGCCGAAGGC
The DNA here is from genome assembly GCA_036506735.1 of Binatia bacterium. Taxonomy (GTDB): domain Bacteria; phylum Desulfobacterota; class Binatia; order UBA9968; family UBA9968; genus JAJPJQ01. The sequence goes on from DASXRG010000353.1 coordinate 3,068, forward strand.
CAGCCGTTCTACCAAAAACGCGCGCCTGCCCAGCGGCCCTCGTGGTTGCGCACCGTTACCTTGTCGTTCCCCTCGGGCCGCAAAGCTGAGGAGATTGTCGTCGATGACGCGGCGGGGCTCGCGTGGGTCGTGAACCTGGGCTGCATCGAGCTGCATCCACATCCCGTGCGCTCCGGCGATCTCGAGCACCCGGACGAGTTGCGCGTCGATCTCGATCCAAATCCCGGCGTTGCCTGGGACGACGTGCGCCGTGTCGCTCTCGAGGTGAAAGCGTTTCTCGAGGAGATGGGGCTGCATGGCTGGCCCAAGACGAGCGGATCGCGGGGAATGCACGTGAACGCGCGGATCGAACCGCGCTGGACGTTCCTCGAGGTGCGCCGCGCCGCGCTGGCGTTATCGCGCGCGATCGAGCGGCGTCTCCCGGCGCTGGCGAGCTCGAAGTGGTGGAAGGAGGAGCGTCACGGCGTGTTCCTCGACTACAATCAGAACGCGAAGGACCGCACGACCTGCTCCGCCTATTCCGTGCGCCCGCTTCCCGACGCGCGCGTGTCCACGCCGCTTCACTGGCATGAGGTCCCCGACTGCGATCCGGCCGACTTCACCGTGCTCACGGTTCCCAAGCGCTTCGCGGAGTCCGGCGATCCGCACCTAGACATGGACGCCGCGCCCGGTTCGCTCGAAAAACTGCTGGAGCTCGCGGCGGAAGACGAGGCGGCAGGTCTCGGCGACGCACCCTGGCCGCCACACTTCCGTAAGATGGAGGGCGAAGCGCCGCGCGTCGCCCCTTCACGCGCCCGCGCCGCGGCGAAGAAGAAGTCCTCGGTCAAAAAGCCGCGGACCAGGGCGCCGCTGCTGGTGGTCGCGAACTCGCCGGACAGAGAAGCCGCCGGCGCCGGTCTCGAAAGGTGGAAGAGCAAACATCCCGAAGCGGCCGCGCTTCTCGCCGTCGACGACGTGCTGATCGACTCCATGCGCGGCAGGTCGTCCACCTGGACGCGCATCCGAGTGAACCTCAGAAATGTGCCGGAAGGGTTGCGCCCGCCGCAAGAAACGCCCGACCCGGATGACGATCCAACGCGTGAATGGCGCAACCGAAGGTAAGAGTTCAAGGTTCAAAGTTTAAGGTGGGGACCCGGAATTACTTTGAACCCGGAACCTTGAACGTTGAACCGGTCTATCGGCCGTCCGCGAAAATAACCTTCAGCTCTTCCGGCGCAACGACTTCGAGCTGGTCATACGTGCAGTCGCGCGGCTTTTTGTCCGTGCGCCACCTGCGAAACTGCGCCGTGTGGCGGAAGCGGTTGCCCTGCATGTGATCGTAAGCGACTTCGACGACCAGCTCGGGACGCAGCGGCTCCCAAGACAAGTCCTTGCCCCCGCTCCAGCGGCTCTGGCCGCCGGGCATGCGTTGCTCGGCTGCACCGTTCGCTCCCTGCTCGGCCCAATCTTTCCAGGGGTGCTTGGCCAACGCGTTCTTCCGGTAGGGAGCGAGAAATTTTACCAGCTCGCGCCGCTTCGCTTCCGTGAAGCTCGCGCAGACGCCGACATGCTGCAGCGCGCCGGAGTGGCCGAAGAGGCCGAGCAGGAGTGAGCCAATCATTGTGCGCTCACCTTTCTTGTGCCAGCGAAAGCCGGCAACGACACAATCGCACTCGCGCTCGTGCTTGACCTTGAGCATCACGCGCTTATTGGGTTCGTAGGTTCCCGAAACCGGCTTGGCGACGACGCCGTCGAGACCGGCGCCCTCGAAGCGACGAAACCAGTCCGCCGCTACGCTCAATTCGCCGGTCGCCGGTGTCAGGTGTATCGGCGGCGCCGCGGATGAAAGCAGCGACTCCAGCATTCGCCGACGATCTTGGAACGCCATGCCCCGCAGATCCCGGTCTCCCTCGCTGAGGAGATCGAAAAACACGATCGATGCCGGGGTTTCTTGTGAAAGAAGCTTCACCCGCGAGGCAGCGGGGTGAATGCGGAGCTGCAGGGCATCAAAGTCGAGCGCGTCATTCTTGGCGACGACGATTTCGCCGTCGAGCACCGAGCGCGCCGGCAACTGTGACCGCAGCGGCTCGAGCAGCTCCGGAAAATAGCGGTTCAGCGATTTTTCGTCGCGACTCTGGATCAGGATTTCGGCGCCGTCGCGAAACACCAAGGCCCGAAACCCGTCCCATTTCGGTTCGAAGATCCATGTTCCGCCCGCCGGTAATTCGCCGACCCGCTTAGCGAGCATCGGCAAAATCGGCGGGTTCACAGGAAGGCGCATGCCTCATCATACTGTACGCTCTGTATAATTGCAGCGTTTCTCTCCGAGGGATGGAAAGACTGGCTTGAATCCTCCGCCTCGGAGAAGGTGTGGCTTAATTAACTGTCCGTGGAATCCGGGTCAGCTCAACCTGACTCCAAAAATACCCTAGAATCTCTTTTTGTCCGAACTTCTACTGCGAGTATGGTTCACGGAATTCGATTTTGGTTATCAAGTTTTTCGGCCCCGCGGTTCGATATTCGATCGAAACGGAAGACCTGATCCCCAAAGCGTTCATGCCAACCTTCCGGGAACCCGAAGACGTCAATTGCGTTGCGGTCAATTCTCGAGCGAAATCAAAAGGCACAAGCGTTCCCTCTTTGGTTACCAATACGAGATAGTTTTTCTCGGTATCGACGAGTCCAATATCTCCCTGTATCTGCTTGTCGCCTTTTATCTGCTTATCGCCGGTATCCACGACGGGCGTTTTTTTAAATTCTATTTTCGTGAGAACCTTTTTGTCTCCGGCCATCCTATATCCAACGTCCGCGGAAGAACCCCGAGGTATCTGATGCACCGGGACTTGTCGAGTCCCCGAAGAAAGCGCCTCGGTCGCCGTCATCGATCGAGTAAAATCGAAAGTGAAGAGTTTTCCTTCCTGGTCGATCAATATGAGATAATTCTTTTTAGCATCTAAAAATTCGATCTTCCCTAATATTCTCTGATCTCCCGCCCGCCGCGTTTCGACCTTCTGTTTGGTTGTTTCGCTCGGCCGCAACTGTTTCGGCGGTGCTTTGGTCCCCTCGTCCGATCCCTGCGCCTCGCTTTCCACTTTCCTCCGGTCGTCTTCCCTGGGTTTTTCTTTCGGTTCTAATTTCTTTGTTTCCGGGGCCGGCGTTCTCGTATCCGCGGAGCTTGTTCGTTCCACGAGCTCCAGCAAGATATTATTCGCGCCGGCTTTCTCGAGCCGCTCTCTTATTTCGGTCGTAACTTCAAAATCGACGCCGCGCTCTTTAACCCGCTCGGCAACGCGCGCTTGCGGCGATCCGCTCGTTAAAAGATTCTCGATGTCTTGTGCGGATAGAGGGGTTTTGTCTTGACCTTGGGTTGCGAGAGGCAGGCAAAGCAGAACTAAGGTGAAGGTTATGATTTTCACCATTGTTGCGCCGGAGACTTAATTCTCCCACTCCAAATAAAAGGTTCAATAGGGGGTTTCTGTTCAGGCCAAGCCCGAGTTCAGCGTCGGCGTGCTGGAAAGTATGTCGCCTAGGGCCGCTAAACTGCTGAGCGCGATTTGTGGGCTCAATAGACAACAGCTCTCGCTTCTTCGAGGAAATGAATCGGGAATACGGCAAGTGAGGATCGGCGATTTGCGTCGGCTAACAACGTGTTGCTTAACCGACGCCGATGAGCGCGACGCCAATTCCTGCGCACGTATTCGCAATCATTGGTGGGTCGGCGGGGCAAAGGTTCGTTGGCTCATGCCAAAAAGTCGCGGCCATGCGAAGAGTCAGTGGTGCCTTTCGTGCTTTCTAAAGCTTGGCTCGCAGAAATTAACCAACTTTTAAACAGGGCGTCAAATTTCGAGCAAGGGGATTTGCTATGGACGATAAAAAGTTTATTGTGAATTTATTACGCCGCGAACGTTGTTTTCACCTCTTGAGACAAACGCATAGCACGGAACATGCGCTATCAGGTGCCGCTGGTCGTTGAACACGATCCTGCGCGAAGATCGCTGAACGCAACGAGCCATGTTACAAGAAACCATCACCTTGATCCCGGCGATCGCGGGGCTTGTAGCTGCCGCTGGAGCTGTTTGGGCCGCCCGCGCTGCCCATCGATCGGCCGTTGCCGCACAGGAGACAGCCAGACATGCGGAAAATGTCGACCGTCGTGGGCTGCTGAGAGATCTAACTACAACCGCCCATCGTGTTGTTGTTGAATCTCTACAGATCGGTTTGCTCGTCGAAGAATTGAAGACCGAGTACCGAACGCTCGCTACTTCCTCCGGGCAATCCGGGAGTTCAAGAGAGAAGCTGCTCATCCAACGGGCCGAAGCGAAGCAGAAGGAGGTCTGCCCGTTGCTGGAGGAAGCGCGAAAACTGATTGAAGAGCGGGCGCAACTCCACAATGCCCCTGAAGAGGACTTGACACGGTCACTGAGCAAGGTCGACGGCTATCTCGTTCAGGTATTCCGGATAAAAGATAGTCTTGAAAGGGAAGTCGCCGCAACGGCAGCTGATAACCGAATCCACCGCGAACGGCGCATCAAAGGATTTCATCAGCACCGGTAGTGGGAAACGCTCGGAGTCTGGCTGACCCCGGCGCGATTCCCATGTCTCAGACGCGAGCCAGCCACGGCTTGCCCGCTTGGCGCTGATACTCGACATCCCGCTCGGCTACTTCGAATTCGCGATTGTTTTCCATGCCGGCAATCTATAGCCCGAGCATTGGGGCTAGACTTTTACGATAACGAGCTCTTATGTCGAAACACTTTGCTCGCTCTCTACACTTTTCCGCACCGTCGGGCGCTGCATCATGCGCTCCTGCCATGCCGTGTAGGCGCCGAGCTCCTTCATGGGAAATCCGGCGCGCGCGCCCCAGCCGTAGAAAACCAGCGCGTAGGGATCGACGAGCGTGTACTCACTTCCCATGATCCAGTTTTTTCCCTGGAACATGGCGTCGATTTCCTGGAAATTGGCCCAGAACGATTTCCGCCCCGTTTCCTTCACCGCGGCTTGCGCCGCTTCGCCTTCGGTAAAACGCTCGGGCCGCATAGCGCGCTGGTAGGAGGGATGCGCGACACTCGAGAGCCAGCACATCGTCGCGATGCAGCGCGCCTCCTCGGCCGGATCGGTCGGCATCAGCTTTTTTTCCGGAAACCGCCTGGCGAGGTAAGTGAGTATCGCCGTGTTCTCGACCAGGATCTTGCCGTCGATACTGAGCGCCGGTACTTTCCCCCGCGGGTTGATCTTCAGATACGCCTCGGTCTTCTGCTGCTGCTTGGCGAGCAGGATCGGCTTTAGCTCGTAGGGCGCGCCGGTTTCTTCGAGACCGATATGGGAAGCCAAAGAACAAGCGCCGGGACTGAAATAGAGCGTCAGCATGGGAACACCTCCTCAGTTTTCCAATTGAATTCGAACAGCACGGTCGCGCGCCGACGGGCACACGACCCGCGCGGCCTCGCTTCATTCGTGGGACGAGAGTAGCCGATAACGAACTACTAGGTCAACCGGCGCTCGCGCTCGGGTGCTGACTCAGTTTCCCCTGCACTTCGACTTAAGTTAGTTTTTTCTTGACGGCTGCCGCATTTGGTGACTATACCAAGGGCCTCCTTATGGGGTGGTAATGAATCTGCGTGATCACCCGCTTATGTCTTTCCGTGGTCTTTGCAACTGGCCGCCAGTCTGGACTTGGACAGGTCGCGAAGTGAGCACACACCCCACGGGCGAAATTGGCGACGCAGATCTAGGCCATCTGCTCTAGCCAACGGGAGGGAGAATTCTCAACTCAAGCGTCCGGCCTCGGCGGAGGACGTCCGGAGGGCGAAGTGAGACAAGGCCCGAGTCGGAAACCCGGGCGTCTAAATTTTAGCTTCGTTGCCGCTCGCGGTTGAGGATCACCATTCCATGGACCGCCGCTATCGCCGACACTCGATCAAACTCTTTCTCGCCGTCTTTACCTTCCTGGCGCTGCAACTCGCATGGCCTCTTCCGGCCGTCACCGCCGCCGCGCCGGCAAAACTGGTCGTCGGCTATGCGGCCATAACCGCTCGCATCATGCCGCTCTGGATCGCCCAGGAACAAGGCTTTTTCGTCAAATACGGAATCGACTCGGAACCGGTATTTATCCGCGGCGGCACCACCCTCGTCACCGGTCTGGCCTCGGGGGACGTTCAAATCGGCCGTACCGCGGGCGCCGCCGTTTTGTCCGCCGTGACTGCCGGTCATGACCTCAAGATGCTCGCG
>DASXRG010000354.1:0-2183 GCA_036506735.1 Binatia bacterium
TGCTCCCAGACGTCCATGACGAGAATGGGCTTGAAGCCCGAAGGCACGCCGACATCGTGCAGCTCGATCCAGTGATTCGAAAGCTGACCAGTCACCGGATCGTGATAGAGAATCGACCAGCCGACGCCCCGCATCCCGCCCACCGCCACGAAATCCGTTTTCCAGCCCTCGAAGCTGCCGAAACTTTCCTCCAGCGCCCGCTTGAGCTCGGCGGACGGCTTGCCTTTGCCCTTCGGCGCCAGGTTGCCGAAATAGTATTCGTGCAGCACCATGCCGCCGTACTCGAAGCCGAGATGGCGCTTGATTTCCGAATACGCCGGGTTGCTGCCGGACGCCTTCTTGTTACGGACCATCTCCAGTAATTGTTCGGTCAGAAGGTTCGTGTTCTTCACGTAGCCCTCGTAGAGGCCGAAGTGCATTTCCAACGTTTTGTCGGAGATGCCGGTCAACCCGGACAGATTGAATTTCTTCGCTTTGTAAACGCGATGTTCCACAGTGCTTACCCCCTTGCGATGAAAATTTGCATGCGCGGCTATCTGCCGAACTAGTCCGAGATCAAATAAACTTCTCGTTTGGGCGATTGCGTGAGGAGTTGCGAAATGTTTTTTGTCCAGCCTTGAAAATCGGAATTTCCGGTGAGCTTCTTGATCTGCGCCTCGAGCGCGGCCAGGTCCTGCGCCTCCTGCTCGAACACGACATCGGGTGCGCCTTGTGAAGCGAAGTGGGTGTGCAAAATTCTCGGCCTTACACCGCCGACGCCGGCGACCATCTCGCGGAGCTTTTTAAGCTCCTTCTCCACCGCGCCGGTTTTTCCCGGCGCCGCTCGAAAGGTGAGGCGCGAAAGACAGGCCATGTGATTATTCTCGCGAAGTCTTGATGGATGTGAGCGCGCGGGGTTCGGAGCGCGCGAGTCCGATCCCGTACCAGCGGGCTCCGAAATCAGCCCGCTGGCACGAATTCCGTCCCAACTACGACGAACGCTGCGCGATTTGCAGGTTATTGACGACCTTCTTAACCCCGCTGGTTTCCCGCGCGAGCTGTTCGGCTTTCGCTTTCTCCTGCGGAGAACTGACCGTGCCGTTAAGGTAGACGATGCCGCCATTCGTATCGACGTCGATGCGCGTCAAATTCGCCGCCTTGTCCGCCACCAGCTTCGCCTTCACCGATGCCGTAAGATTGGCGTCGTCCACGTTCTGCCCGGCCGTTTTGCCCGTCATCGATTGACAACCGGCCAGCGAAAGCACCAACACCACCAGAGCCAAACTCTTCATTATCCGTCTCATCCTTCACACCCCCTTTCCATAAAGCTTGACTTCATATCTCAGCATAGCCCGCAAGCGAAAATCGACAATCGGGTGAATTCTCGAAGTTGGCGACAGGTTCTTTCTTGATCGGTGTAACGGGGCGAACGGCGTAACTTGCGGAATCCACTCGAAATGGTTGACGGCAAAGCGGCTCTAGGCTATTCAACAAGAGACGCCGGTGTGGCGGAACGGCAGACGCGTCGGACTCAAAATCCGATGGAGGCAACTCCGTGGGGGTTCAAGTCCCTTCACCGGCACCAACCACCGTGAGTCGGCGAGGCCGCGTTTTCGGGTGACCGGGAGGCGGCCTTTTTTATCGAATTATTTGCCGCGACCGCGGGAGTGGCGCGCTATCTGCGGCGCGATCCGGGCGTGTTTTAGGCGCGCCAGTCGTTTCTGGTGTAGCGGACAGGTCGAGTTTGGGGCGCCGGCGATATTTACAATTCGGATTCTGACATAGATCTCCGGCGCCTTCGCAATCACCGTGGGCCCAGGGTTTACGGGGGTGTTTTACGCAGACCCACCCCATCCAGCAGACGCATTCACCCGCTGCCGAATTTCCAGTCTCAACCTTTCGTTGCTTCATGCGTAATTACCTAGCACACCAGACCAATTATGGAAGGGCCTAACATGAAGGTCATATTACATTAATAATAACACCCGGAATGCGGGTCCCAGTCCAAATCCAAGCACACACCATTTCACGACGCCGGGACCGCCCGGGAATTTTCGCTTACCCTGTTTATCGCGTCACGTTTGCGCCGACGCCGGAAAGATCAGCGACTTGATCACGACCGGCACCGCGCCGGAAGATGGAATCAGCGCGCCGATGTCGATGTAATCGAACTCGCTCAGGGCGATGCCGTCGATCGAGATCAC
>DASXRG010000355.1:0-7658 GCA_036506735.1 Binatia bacterium
TAACCGGTACCGCACGTATCGCGCCACTGGTTTGCTAATCCTTTGGATCGTCAGAACTGCCAGCCATGCTCACCGGAAATTGCCGGGTCCTCATGAGATGCGATTGCAGTCTTTATTGAGCTCTATATCGATTCACCTTCAAATTTGCGAAAGAGCTGGCCATATCGACGTTGTCATCCTGCCCATACCAAACACTTTCCTGCAGGATTCCGACTGCGTGTAGCGTGTAACTCGAGGGAGCAGACGTTTGTCCTGCTTTGGTGATTGCGCGCTGCATTGCTTCCGTCGTAAGACGCACCTTGAACGTCAACAGACTAGACCAAGCGCCATTATTTCCGTTGCTATTGCCATACTGCATTGTGGCACTATCATTGGGCACCCACATGAACTTGCCCTCTGAGTCGCCGCCGGGAAGGGAACTGCATCCGCTGGCATTCGGATCAAAGGTTCCCTGAAGCACGACATTAGCCCCCGCGCCTATCATTTGATCGCATCTCGTCGAAGCTGACGCGTTTCGACTGTCATAAGCAAGCACGCTAAATTGAATGAGCTGACCGTTCTGCGCGGTCGCGAGGAACGCAATATAAAACTGGCCAACGGGCCGCGTTCCACTAGGATATGTGCCAGGGTTAAACATCGTCATCCGCATGCCGGCTTCTACTTCCAATGAATCGCCAGGGTTTTGCCAATAAGTTATTGGGGTAGGTCGATTGGGATCATTTGTATGATCCAGATCCACCCCATAAAAAACATGAGGATTGAGACCCGGTGCAGGCACGTGGTTAGGTTTTGGATAGTAGTCTTCGGATAGCATTAAGAACCCGCCTTGTTTTCCGAGGAGCTGCAAAGTGGTTTGCGCCGTATTCGTGCTGGTCTTACCGCGGCTGCACGTTTGATTGTCGGGGCCGAGTAACGTGTTGACAGAAGCCCCATATCCGCTTGGATCTACCGAGATCGTTCCTGCGGGCATATAGCGAATCCATATGGAGTCCCTCGTCACAACAGCTGAGGGGGTAAAATCTGTATAGAATTGTGCGATGCTGTCGTTACATGGAGTCCCGTAGTTAGTAACCAGCGCGAGCGGTTGATCAACCAGAGAGATCGCTACGTTATCAATGAATGCAGTGAAATCGGTTCCGCTCCCTACTCCTTGGAGCAGGAGCGTATACGTACCGGACGTGCCGATCGTAAACGAGACGGTAGAATAATTTTGTAGATCGCCAGTGGTGGGAGTAAAGGTACCCCGCTGAACTCCGCCCACCGAAATGGAAATGGTTTGCGTTCCGATCTGGTAGTTCATTCGTTGGGTAGCGGAAAGAGTAACGACGTACTGGCCCGCAGGCAAGAAAACGTTCTGAGATATGGTTCCGAGATTCTGAATAAATGCGACCTGTCCCGTACCAGTGAGCGGATTGCCGTTCGTAAAGGCGCTTTGTTTGCCAGAGACTCCGGTGCCGTCGCCCGTTGGACCAAATGTCCAACCTACGCCGGCCCCTGTAGGAAAGACCTGGAATCCGGTTGAACCGACCACAGGTTGCTCGAACCCCATGTTGACCAATGCCAGACTAGGCAATGGATAGCAAAGAAGCACGGCTATAAGGCAGTTGAAGACGGATGGTGACGCTACTAAGCGCCTCAAGAAGATCGCGATGAACTCGCGTAGGGCTTTCGTGATCGGATTGATCCCGTTCTTCGGTGTGTCCAAGGATCTGCAGTGGTGAAAAATTGCACGACGCATAGTGATTCACCTTCACAAACTAACAACGAGAACTGTAGTGTACGAGCTTTCCCAGATATGTCAATGTCATTTTCGTGACAAGCGGCCATCATTTGCTTTACTCGAATCGACTGGCGGCGACCGTAAAAGTAACAGACCCGTACGCTGGTCTACGCGCTAGGCGCCGGCCATTTCTGGACCTGCACGCCCAGTTAACGGCGAGTGCCTCTGAGGTGTTACGTTAAGCGCGTGATTGAGACCCCAAACTCGCGAATGCATGCCTTTGGATCCCAAAAAAAGATGCCGGTTACCAAGATCCCTGTTCTGGCCTATCACGCCCTGAACGCCCCACACAAGCACTACTCAGCCAACGATCACGTCGCTCTCGAGGAGGACCTCAAGCTCGTCCAAAGGCTTGGTTTTAAGGTTGCACGACTCACAGAAATCGCTGAGATCACTTGGAACGGTGCGCCATCGCGGCTCGACTCCGGATACTGGGTGGGCTTGAGTTTCGATGACGGAACCGATTTCGATTTCCTCGATATCGAAGCTCACCCGTACCTTGGCTATGTCAAGAGCTTCTATACGATTCTGAAGGAAAGCGGTGCCACCGGAAGCCAAGATTGGCCCCAGCCCAGTGGCACGGCGTTCGTCATTGCCTCGCCTGAAGCGCGTGCCGTGCTCGACAAGACGTGCATCGCCGGCTTAAATCAGTGGCGGGATGTCTGGTGGGCGGAAGCAGCGCAGACCGGCATCCTGGAAATCGGGAATCACAGCTGGGACCATACGCATCCGACTCTGGATACCGTCGCGCAACGCGACCAACGGAAGGGCACATTCAAGGGTATCGACAACCTCGCCGACGCGGACGCTCAAATCGTTCAGGCCGACGAATACATACAGCGTCTTACCAACGGACGCGCTGCGCGATTGTTCGCATATCCCTACGGCGAGACGACAGACTACTTGATCGAGGAATACTTTCCGCAGCACATGCATCGGCACAGGATGCTTGCCGCCTTCTCCACCGCGGGCGGATATGCGACGCGAGAAAGCAATCGGTGGAACATCCCGCGTTTCATGTGCGGCCTGCACTGGAAGAGTCCCGAAGAGCTTGAAAAGATTCTGCGCGAGGCTATGCGCGGCTGACACTTTCGGGTGACCGATGGGAACGCTGCGCGTGTAGTATGATTGATCGTTGCCGCGCGGCACGCCGTTTCTGGCAAACCACCACGGGCTTTCCTCAATCGGTAGCCCCTCGATCTCGGCATCCCGTCGACTGCATTCGACTATTCATGGCGCAAGAAAACCAGTCATTGTTGTCCTTGCTCTTTCGCAAGCGGGCAGAGCCTGCGGTTGCTGCCGACACCTCCGGCAAGGCTGCCAGTGGCGCGACCGCGGCCGCGGTTGATCTGGAGCAAGTGGTAGCGATGGAATCGAGGGCTGCCGCGACAGAGCGACCGAACTATGTCGTCGCCTCGTCGATCGACGACATCCTCCGCGTCGAGGAAGTCTCGGACGCGGACTTCTTCGTAGGCGATCTATTTCGACGGCGGTTCCACGGCGATCCGCCGAACTATCCGCGCAGTTTTGTTGCTTTCTACCAGCCGGTTCGCTCTCAATTGGAGGCTGTCGGCTTCGTCCATTATCTCGCCTTCGAGGATTCGTATCTGTGCGGTGGGCTGGTGATCGATGAGCGGCGGTATCGCCAGATGCCAACGGAGCATCGCAAGGTCATCAAGGCCGCCGGCGGCATCGCGGAGAAGATGTTGCGCGTGACTTTCGGCAGGCTCGCTGCCGCGCCCGCAATCTGGGGCTACGTCGGCGACGCCCTCGCGGAGAAAGTCGACCTGCGTGCCGGATTTCGTCACACGACGCACCAACACATTATGGTTTGCTGGAACAAGGATCTGCCGCCTGAGGAGAAAACACAGCGGCTTGCCAGAGTCGCTGCTCTCGGCCCTTTTTGAACGGCACGAGCCCGCGGCAGCCAATCTAACCACAAGTCTTCGACTCGACCGCAGCTTTCGTCAGCGCATTACTCCTCTGGCGTCCGATGGCCGCGCGCTCGGCGGAACGGAAATCGCAGCCACCAGCGCCAGCCGCTCATCCGGCGTACGAGCTGGGTAAAGCGGTGGACCTCGTCGCGAAGATTGTCGATCGTCTGTCGATCGGATGCCGTGCCTTCCTGCAACGCGGCCACCTGCAATTTTAGCGCTTCGGCGTCTCGGCGAGCATCCTGAGCCTCCAGGCGGACGTCGCCGAGCGCTCTATTCGCTTCGGTGACTGCGCCGCTGAGTTTCTGGGCTTCAAGTGCTTGATTCTCGATGATGCGTTCGCGCTCGATAACGAGCTGTTCGAGATGCAGAACATGCGCGGCGTGCCGATCGCGAGCCGCCGTGAGATCGTCGACCAGCTTGTATTGCTGGATCAGCTGTCCGACTGCGGTTTCATAGCGTTTCGCAACCGAATCTTCGGGATCGGTCAGCAGTGAACCATGGATCAGCGGCACTGAAAACGCTGCATTCGTGCGGGAGGCGAGCACGACGTAGTACATCGCCTGCGGCGAGCCGTAGGGGCGGACGGATGCATCATCGATCGACAGCGCTTCGATGGGCGCGGTCGCCGGACTGTCGCTCCAGATGCCCGACCAGCACTGGATGCGTTGGCTGAACCAGCGTGTGGCTTCGAAATGACGCGCGAGCAAGCTGGCAAGCTCGTCGCGGTAGAGTTCCTGCACGTGGAACTCGTTGCGGGCTTCGCGGGCGTCCGAATACTCGGCTTTGTTCGGCGACGACAGGATCAGCATGCCTTCGGGTTTGAGCAATCGGTCGAATTCCCCGAGCATTCGAACCTGGGATTCGCCATCGATGTGCTCGATCGTCTCGAACGAGACGATTACGTCGAATGATCGGTCCGGAAACGGCAGCGCCGTGCAGGACGCTTGAACGAAGCGGAGGTTGGCGCAGGCGGCATACTTGCGTGACGCCTGGCGAACTGTGTCGGGGTCGATGTCGACACCGTGAACATGGGTGGCGACCGTCGCGAGGAACGCCGCGCCGTAGCCTTCGCCGCTGGCTACGTCGAGGACTGCTTTGCCGGCCGCGAAGGCTCGGGCGAACGCATATCTATGCCAGTGCTCGTAGGCGATCTCGCCCGGGCATTGGGGCAGGAATCGTTCGCCGGTGAACGATGCTTCGTCTCCGCCAGCGGGGGCGACCTCCACATCACAGGACATGAAGAACGGAACGCCGGCTGGCCGGCGCGTGGCAAAGATGAATTATGCCACGCGCTCTCGGCGTGCACCGCGCCGAGTCCAGCGCGGCCTCGTCCCGTCCGCAAGCTCAGGCGAGCGCCGGCAGGATCGCGACGTTGAATGCGCGCTCCACGAGCCAGATGCCGGCGATCGCGGCGATGAGCGCCGAGCCGCCGGCAAGCACGACGCGGCGATAGGTCCACGTCCCGCGGAGCCAGAAAGCGGCAGGCAGGAAAATGCCTACGATCGCGAGCTGGCCCAGCTCGACGCCGACGTTGAATCCGAACAACGATAGCGCGAGCGATCCGGTCGGCAGACCGAGATCGCGCAACGCGCCTGCGAAACCGAAGCCGTGGATCAATCCGAAGCCGAAGGCCGCGAGCCAGCGGCCGTGGCTGATCACCGGAAAGACGTTGTTGATCGCGGCCAGGACGACTGACAGGGCGATCGCCGACTCGACCCAGCGCGAGGGCAGCGAGACGACGTTTAGCGCGGCGAGCGTCAACGTGAGCGAATGCGCGACCGTGAACGCGGTCACGATCTTCGCCACGTCCCAGAACGCGCCACGGAAGCTCGCCGCCGGCTGCCAGGCACCGCCGCGGCGCAGGAGCACCGCGGGCAGCAGCAGCGAAACCAGAAAGAGAATGTGATCGAAGCCGAGCCAGATGTGCCAGACACCCTCGTGCACGTAAGCCGCGAGCTGCTGCCAGGCGGTTCCCGCGCCCAGCGTCTGAGCGCGGGCTTCGGCGCTGAAGATCGCGCTGCGAGCGCGTCCATCCTCGACGTACTGCAGCAAGCCCCGATGCGTGGGGTCGACATCGAATAGGAGTCGATATTCCACCGAAAGCGCCGGACCCGGCTGCAGGCACGCGCCCGACAGCCGCAGCACCGCGTAGGCGCCGTCGCTGTGCTGGTCGATCAGCGCGTCGTCGGCTTCGAGCGAGCAGGTGCTCCCGCCAGAGGCCAGGTCGAGCCGAGACAATGCGTAAGCGGCGATCGCCGCGCGTTTCGCCCGCACTTCGCCCCAGGTGATCTCGCCGTCGCCGTTGGCGTCGAGCGTGATCGCCGCGTCGAGGTCGCGCAGCGCGATGTCCCACTGGCCTTGCACCGCCGCGCCGTGGCGCTCGAGCGTCAAGTAGCTGTCGCTCGGCTTGTGCGCGATGGCACCGGTGGCGATGATACAGAGCAGCAATGCGAGCAGGCTTTTCATCGCGTTTGCAGCAGGGCCGCGACGGCGGCGTCTTCGAGCCGATGCGCCCGAACCCAGTCGCCCGCTTCCCGCAGCACGGCTGTGTCGCGCGCCGCCATTGCCGCCGAAACAAGGATTCGCAGATCGGCGCTTTCGCGCTGGACTTTCCAGTTCTCGCGCGCCAGCGCAAGCGCCCGCTCGCGGTTGCCAGCGATTTCGAGGGCGTAGCGCGCTTCCTCGCGTCGATGCAGCGTGTCGCCGCGACGCCGGGCCGCGTCGTACCGATCCTCGAGATCGGAGCGGTGCGCGGCGAACGAAGAGCGCATCTCCGGCAGGCGCGCCTCGGCCAATGCCAGCCGGAGCAGCAGATTGTCGTTGCGGGTGTAGTCCTTGAGCAGCGGAACGACTTCCGCTGGACGGTTGCGGTCGAGCAGAAAGTCTGCGTAGGCGCCGAGCAGGTACGGATCGCGCGGGTCGAGCGCGAGCGCGGCGCGGAAGTGCGCCTCGGCCGCAGCAGCGTCACCGCGGCGTTGCGCGATCTCGCCGGCGAGCGTCTGTGCCCATTCGGCGAGACCGGCGTCGGCGGCGCGGGCGGCCAGCGCGCCCGTCAGCGCGCGGTACGCGGACGCCGCTTCGCCGGATACGCTGGCGGCTGCGGCGTCGCAGGCGATCGTCACCAGCGGGACGGTCAGCCGGGCCATGCGCGCGCAGTCGGCGCGGGCTTCCGCATAGCGCCCCTGCACGGTGAGCACCGTGGCACGCGTGAGCACCGCCTGGCCGTCGCGCGGATTCGCCGCGATCAGGCGGCCGAGGTCGGCGAGCGCGCCGGGAAAGTCGTGCGTGCTCTGCTTGAGCGTCGCGCGCAACAGCAGCGCCTGTGCAGGCGGATTCGGCTCGTTCCACCACGGCGCGAGGGCGGCTTGCGCTTGGCCGAAAAAGCGTGGATCGCCGGTTTCGCGTGCCGCTTCGATCGCGCGCCGCGCCAGACGCGCAGCGAGGGCGAGATCGCCGGGATTCCGATCGAGTGCCGTGCGCAGGCGCTTGACGTCGCGTAGGGTGGGATCGACCTTCTCAGGCAGCCGCTCGAGCACGACGTCATCCTCGATCGGGAGGTAAGGCTTGGCGAAAACCGGCGCGCCGAGCAGCAGCGTCAGCAGCAACCATGCGCACCGCCGAAAGCGACTCACGTGTATTTCCTGGGGTGACCGATCGAGTCGCCCTGGCGTTGCGCCCGGGCCGCCAGAGTCATCTACCTCACCGCACGCGGGATCGCGTTGTCCGGATTCGGCGAACCCGGCAACGGATGCTGGAGGTACGGGAACTGCGCGGGGAAATATCCTGCGTAAATAAACGCACCGTCGGTGTAGTGCAGCGTTCCGGCGGGCGCATCGGAGGGCTTGCAGCCGCCGATGTTTAGCGTGCACAGCACACCCATGGCGACGCGCAGCTCGATATCGACGACATCGTCGCCCGGTCTGCGGCCGTTCGGGAAGCCG
>DASXRG010000356.1:0-3381 GCA_036506735.1 Binatia bacterium
ACGCTCTTTCCCGCCGCGTGGGGCGAGAAAAAGTCCGTCACGTCGTCGTCGAAGAACGTGAGGCCCGAGGCGCCGAGCCCCAGGGCGTACGCCGAGAGGTAGAATTTCCCGCCCATGATCGCGGCGTCGAGCTGGGCCGCCCGATAGCCGCGGTTGCCGAATCGATCTAGAACGCGGCTGAGATCCGTCAGAAAGTACACGTTGACGCTGGCATCCGCCGGGATTTCCTGGCCCAGGCCGAGATATCCCGCCTCGCGGCGAAAGTCGCCTTCTTTCAGCAGCTCGAGCGCGCGCTCTTCGCGCCGAAAATAATAAGCGCCCGACGGCAGATCGTCCACTGCGTGAACGATCAGATAGACGTCGTTGAGTGTTGGCTCCGCCCGATTCAGAAAATCCGCCGGTATTCCGCGCGTCACCCGATCCAGCATCGTCGACAGCTGCGCGAAGCTGATCGGTTCCCGGGAGAACTGACGCGTCGAGCCGCGCCGGACAACGACATCCTCGATAGTGTCTTGCGGGATCTCATCGTCGCTTAACGGCTGCAGCGGAAAAACTCGCGCGCCCTTCGCCGCATCGATATTCTTGCGACGGCTGTCTCGGTCCGCTTGCTCGCGCCACGCCGCAACTTCCGCGGCGCTCTCCAGAGAAGATGCCTCATGCATTGCTCGCATCGCTGGATAATCTATCTCGTGCTTCGAGAGCGGCACGGTCTCGAACGCCGCCGGCTCCACGGTTCGAGCGGATCCGGTCGCTGCAGGCGAACCCCGACCGAGCGCAGTCACGGAAAGCGGCGCCTCGCGCTCGGCGTCCAAGCTGAGAAGCTCGACCAGCGCAGCGTCCGCGAATCCGATCACGACCCTCGCCGGAACGTTACGCGCGGCCGCGGCCGCAAGGAGATTCGCCAGCATGGTGCCGTTGTCCCAGTAGGCATGGCGATAAGCCCGGGCCTGGTATTTCCACGCGTTGCGCCAGAACGTCGACGCGGAGATTACGGCGCAAGGAGCATTTGCGATCGACGGTTCCGCTCCGGTGGCCTCCACGAGAGCGCCCCGATAATCGCCTTGACGCAGCCTTCGCAGCGCGAAATCCTGCGGTCCGAAGTGATAAACTCCCGCGGCGAGATCGGGCAGATCGCCGCAGATCAAATAAAGGTCGATATGATAGAGCGCGCCCGTGCAGGCCGCGGCGCGAAAGAGAATTTCCCCTCCCGGGTAACTCCTGCGTCGCGTGATTCCCGCCGAGAGAAAAAGGATTTCCGCCAGGATTTGCCGCGTCAGCGGGGCCGGCTCGCCCAGCGGGCCGCCGGCTGAAATGGCGCGCAGCGCAGGACCGCCCGAGGACGATAATTTTTGCGGCAGCGGGATCGGCTCCAGCCCGGAGTAAATCTTGAACGGGCTCGGCTGGTTCTCCCAGTCGAGATAGTGTCCGCTCGTGCGGATGCTCTGGTACGAATGTTTGGTCCCGTTATGATAGGCCCGGGTCGCTTGGAGCTCACGGTTTTTCATGGCGCTGCTTCCAACCGGTTCTTATCACTCGGCGCATTCGGCTACCAGGGATTGCACAAACGAGCTTCATCGTACAAAATAACTTTCATGCTCCGTCGAAAGCAGTGGTTTTTTGTTTTCGCCCTGCTCGCCATCGGCGCCGCCCTTCCGGCCTGGGCCCATGCCGACCTCGAGGAATACCTCCGCAAGCCGGAACCACAATTCAACTGGAAAATAAAGGATAAGACCGAGCACGCAGGCGATCGGATCTACGATCTCCATGTCACGTCGCAAAGCTGGCAGGGGATTACGTGGGAACATCAGTTGCAGGTCTATCAGCCGGCGAACGCTCGACCCTCCGCGACGATGCTCTTGTGGGTCACGGGCGGTTCGGCGGCGCCGACTCATGCCGCCTTGGGGATGGAGCTGGCGCGACAGATCGGCGCGCCGGTGGCGTTTCTCTATCACATCCCCAACCAGCCGCTGCTTGACGGCAACCTCCGCGAAGACGATCTGATCGCCGAGACCTTTGTCCGCTATCTAAAGACCCAGGATGAAAACTGGCCGCTGCTTTTTCCCATGGTGAAAAGCGTCGTCAAAGCGATGGACGTCTTGCAGGCGTTCGGGCAAAAAGAATGGAAAGAGCCGGTCAAGAGTTTCATCGTTTCCGGCGCCTCGAAGCGCGGCTGGACGACGTGGCTCACCGCCGCCGTTGATCCGCGCGTTCGCGCGATCGCGCCCATGGTGATCGACACCCTCAACATGCGCGCGCAGATGCCGAAACAACTGGCGGCCTTCGGCGCCTACAGCGCCAGGCTCACGCCTTACACCAGCCGCGGGCTGTTGCCGATACCGGAAACTCCGGAGGGCCAGCGGTTGTTGAATATGGTCGATCCGTGGTCGTATCGCGGCAGGCTGGCGTTGCCCAAATTGATCATCAACGGCACCAACGATTTCTATTGGGCGACCGACGCGCTCAATCTCTATTGGAACGAGCTGCCGGGAAACAAGTGGGTGCTTTATGTGCCGAACGCCGGCCACGATTTGCTGAGACGCGAGAAAACCGAGGCGAATCCGTTGAATTATCTGATCACCGGACTTGCGGCTTTCGTGCGCCAGCAGGTGAGCGGCGCGCCGATGCCGAAAGTAGCGTGGCAACACGATAGGCTCGGCGGCAAGCTGCGTCTGACGATTGAAGCGGCCCCGGCACCGCTAGGCGCACGGCTCTGGGTAGCCAAAGCGCCGACTCAGGACTTTCGCGCGGCCGAGTGGACCGAGCGGCCGGTCAAATTTTCCAACGCCGCCATCGTCGGCGAAGTCGCTGCGCCGAAGGAAGGCTATCTCGCCTTTTACGGCGAGCTCGACTACGAGATCGACGGCTTGAAATACCATCTTTCCAGCCAGATTCAGATGGCGGGTGACGCTTCGGCAAAAAAGGAATAAATTAGAATCGACGGATGGCTAAACTGCTCGTCTGCCAACACGTTCCCTATGAGATCTTGGGGACCCTTAACCCTCTCCTCAAGAGCGCCGGCTTTCGCCTCCGCTACATCAATTTCGGCCGCCATCCCGACGCTCAGCCCAGCCTGGAAGGCTATCACGGTCTGGTGATCCTCGGCGGGCCCATGTGCGTCGATCAGACCGAACGGTATCATCATCTGAACACGGAAGTGCGGCTGATCGAGCAGGCGATGCAGAAAGAGCTGCCGGTTCTGGGAATTTGCTTGGGCGCTCAGTTGATCGCCAAGACTCTAGGCGCGAGCGTCTACGCAAATCAGGAAAAAGAAATCGGCTGGTACGACGTCTCCCCTACGGAGTCCGCGCAAAGCGATCCGCTCATCGCTCACTTCGGCGCGGTCGAAAAAATATTCCAGTGGCATGGAGACACGTTCGACAT
>DASXRG010000357.1:0-6049 GCA_036506735.1 Binatia bacterium
TCAGACATGCCTAACTCTGCGATAAGCGGCGGCGCGCCTGCGCGCCGGCCGACTTCAACGCTGAGTTGGACAGCTCTTCGAGACGCTTAGTCAATCAGCTGATCCGCCCGCGCCAGCACCGAGGGCGGGATCGTCAGGCCGAGCGCTTTGGCCGTCTTGAGGTTTATGACCAGCTCGAACTTCGTCGGCTGCTCCACGGGGAGATCGGCGGGCTTTGCGCCTTTCAGGATTTTGTCCACGTATGTGGCCGCTCGATGGTAGAGGTCCGCGAGGTTGGTTCCATACGACATCAGCCCGCCCGATTCGACAAATTCCCTCTCATCGTAGATCCCAGGCAAACGAAATTTGCTTGCCAGTTCCGCGATGCGCTTTCGCTCATTGACAATCATCGGATTTCTGAGCGGAAAGAGCGCTTGCGATCGCTCCTTGGTCGCGGCGCGGAAGGCGTTTTCGAAATCTTTGGGAGCGCGCACCTCCAACGACTGAAGCCGCAGCCCCAACGAGCGCGCGGCAGCCTCGGTCTCCTGAAAATTGTGGGCATAGGTCTTGGCGCCAGGATTCCAGAGAACAGCCACGCGGGAGAGCCCAGAAACAGTTTCCTTCAGCACTTCGAGCCGCTTGCCGATCAGCTCCGCGGAAATCGAGTAGAGCCCGGTAATGTTTCCACCCGGCCGTGCCAGGCTCGCAACCAAGCCGTCGCGAACCGGATCATCCGTGGTTCTTATGACGATGGGAATCGTCTTTGTCGCGTTCTTCGCGGCGCCGGCCGACGGCGGGTCTAGCGCAACGATCACGTCGACTTTGAGGCGAACCAGATCGCCGGCGAGGTCGGGCAATCGACTCTCCCTCCTATCGGGATCTCCTCTATATTCAATGACGATGTTCTTTCCGTCCCTATAACCTACCTCGCGCAGCCCTTGCAGGAACTGCTCACCGCGCGGTCCAAGTTTGTCACCGACGCTGAGATAACCGATCCGCGGAATTTTCGTCGGCTGCTGCGCCTCGGCAGGAGAGTTTAGCGCGAGGAGTAGACCACCGAGAGCAAGGCTGATGATTTTCTTCTTCATCCTTTTTACTATTGCCTACTGCCTAATGCCTATTGCCTGTTCTCATTTGATCACCCTGTCCGCTCTTGCCAACACGTTCGGCGGAATCGTGAGACCGATCTGCTTAGCCGCCTTCAGATTGATGATGAACTCAAACTTCTTCGGCTGCTCCACCGGCAGATCGGCAGGTTTTGCGCCTTTCAAAATCTTGTCCACATATGTCGCAGCGCGGCGGTCCAAGTCGGTAATGCTCACGCCGTAGCTCATAAGCCCCCCGGCTTCCACATATAGTCGCTGGTTGTATATCGCCGGCAGCCGGCTCTTTACCGCTAGCTCAATAACCTGTGTTCGATGAGAATTGAGGACGGAGCTCCCCAGCGCGACGATGGCATCAGCACTCCCCTTGCTCGCGGCTCGGAATACAGTGTCAATATCGTTGGGATCTCGTATCTCTAGGGATTGAAGCTTTACCCCGAACGCCTTTGCCGCGAGTTCCATCTCTTTTAACACTTGCGCGTTGCCCGGGTTAGTTGAAGTTCCGAAGACGGCCACTCGTGAGAGCCTAGGAACGATCTCCTTCAAAAGCTCCAGTTGTTTTCCGCTTATCTCAGGGGCAAAGTTTGATAGTCCAGTAATGTTTCCGCCCGGGCGCGCTAAAGTGACGACGAACCCATTACCAACAGGATCGTCATCCTGCGTCATGACGATGGGAATCGTAGCAGTCGCTTCCTTGGCGGGACGGGTAATTATCCCCCCACCCGTAACGATCACATCGACCTTCAAACGCACTAGCTCGGCCGCGAGCGCGGGGAGGCGATCTAGTTTTCCCTCTGCATATCGATACTCAATGACAACGCTTTTCCCCTCCACGTACCCAAGCTCGCGCAGGCCCTGGCGGAATGCCTCGGTGCGGGCCGATTGACCGTCAGGTGTGGCACCAGTTAAATAACCAATCCGCGGGACCTTCGCTGGCTGCTGCGCCTCGGCGACATTGAGAGAAACCAGGACTAGAGCGATTACGAAGAGAATGATTTTCCCAGCCACGTTTTCCTTCCCGTACTGAAGTCTTGTAGCGCGAGCGTATCCGACGGTCCTTTATCCTGTCAATGTACCGCAACCGGCGTGCCAGCGTCCTAGATCAGAGCCGCTCAACTCAACGTGCTGAACTAACGGGCGAATATTTTAGACTGATGGATTTTCCGGCTTTCGGTGCGAGGAGGAAAGTAGCGTTTAGGCTACGCCACAGTAGCAAGAACGCTTCAATGTCTTCCGGGAGTCGGCGCGTAGCGCGCGATGCGATTTGACTAACACATGCCGCAAGTATATCGAATAGTTTCGAAAAGGGATCTCATGGCTGACGGATTTCGCATTATCGACGGCGACGGGCATCTGCTGGATGGCCCGGATCTCGTCTATCGACGCTACTTGCCGGAACCGTATCGCAGCCGGACGGGTTCTTTTTTTCTTCAATTCGGCTGGGATATCCGCATGGGCGGCGCCCTGGGAAAACTCGACGCCGATCCGGACGCCTATCGCCGCGACATGGACGCGGAGAAAATCGAGCTGATGGTCGCATACCCGAGCCCGGCTCTTTCCATCGGACTGGTCCGGGAGTTCGATTTGGCCGCGGCGCTGGCGCGCGCTTACAACGATTGGGCGCGGGATTTCGGCCGGGCCGTGGACGGGCGGATCAAGGCGGCGGCCGTGATCGCTCCTCAGGCCGTCCCCGAGGCGGTCGGCGAGATCCGCCGCGCGGTCACCCGGCTCGGCGCCGTCGCGGTCATGATGCCGACCTATGTGAGTCCCGGTTTGGATCTCGGCCAGCCCCAGTTCGATCCGATCTACGCCGAGGCCGAGGAGCTCGGCGTGCCGGTGGCGTTTCACGCGACGGCGCAGGTCTCGCAGGGAACCGTGCGCTTTCACAAATATCTCGGCGTTCACATGGTCTCGCATCCGTTCGAACAGATGATCTCGATCATCTCGATCATTTCGAACGGCGTGCTCGACCGTTTTCCCCGACTCAAAGTCGCCTTCCTCGAGGCCGGCGTCGGCTGGGTGCCCTATTGGATGGACCGCTTCGACGAGAAGTATCATAAGCGCCGGGCCGAGATGGCGCCGCTCAAAATGCTGCCGAGCGAATACATCAGGGCCAAGCGCTGTTTTTTCACCTGTGAAGGAGAAGAATCGGCGCTGCCATTCATGATCGAGCGCTTCGGCGACGACTGCATTCTCTACGCCTCGGACTATCCCCATTGGGACACCGACTGGCCCAACACCGCCCGGATGATCCTCGATCGCAAAGACATCGCCGAGAAGAGCAAGGAAAAAATTCTCGGCCTGAACGCCCTGTCGTTCTATCGCTTGGAGTAAGGCGCGATGGAATTTTCACAGCGCCGGCGGATATTACTCTTCGGTTTTATTTGTCTGGCGGTTTTTCCTCGGCCGTCGCCGGGAGGCGAGTCGACATCCTTCCCCAAGCCCGAAAAGAGCCATTTGGAAGTCGCCATCGCCGCCTGGGGCCCGACAACGCTGCCGCTGCTGGTGGCGCAGGACGCGGGTTATTTCGCGCGGCATGGCCTCACCGTGTCCATCACTCAGGTCAGCGCCAGCGCCGCGGTGCAAAGCGTCGTCTCGGGCGTGATCGACATTTATCAGGGCGGGGCCGCCGCGATCGCCGCGAATCTGGCCGGAGCGGATATCATCTACGTCGCGGCGGCCGTCGACCGGAGCTCGCTGGTACTGTTCGGACAGAAGGGGCTCAACGCCTTTGAAATGCTCCGCGGCAAGTCGATCGCGACCACTTCTCCCGGCGCTTTCGGGGAGATCGCCGTCCGCATGACGGCGCGGAAACACGGCATGGAGGTGGGCAAAGAGATCAAGCTCCTGTACCATCGCAGCACGCCGGAGGCGTTGGCGTCTTTTCTCGTGGCCAACGCCGAAGGTCTGATCATCACGCCGCCCCAGACCGAGATCGCCAGGAAGCAGGGCTATCCGGTCATCGTCGATTATTACCAGGACGGGCTCAAGATCATCGGCCCCGGCACGGCCGTGACGAGAGACTTCGCGCAGAAATATCCGAATGCAATCAAAGCCTATCTCAGGGCGACCTTGGACGGCCTCAAACGAGCGCTCGAGGACGAAGAGTTCGCCAGGAAGACCGATAGCAAATATACAAAAATCTCCGACGCCGAGATCCTGAAAGAAAATTATCAGCAAGGCGCGCGGGTCTGGAACAAAGATATGACCGTCGATCCGGCGGCGATCCGGCTGGTGTTGGACGATTCTTCCGACCCCAAGGCCAAGACCGCCGACCCGAAAAGGTTCTATGACAATTCGCTCATCGAGGCGGTAAACCAGGAGTATGCGGCGAAACTTTTTCGGGGATCGGTGAAGTAGGCGATCGGTAACGCCTTCACTAATTTGCCGGCTGCGCCGCGCGCGCTGGTAAGACGAGACTCAAGACACTTCCCTTCCCTGCTTCGCTTTGAACGGCGCCCCGGCCGAGACAATATCAAACTACTCATGCCTGACACGAAATAAACACTTGCGATCGGGCAGCAACTCATTTTCACCGCCGCTGACTTCTCGAAAGAATTGTCGGCCATCAGACAAACTATTTTTATTTTCTTTACCTCTTGTTTAAGGTTCATCAAGCGACCATAGTCACAGCATGGATCCGGGGCTTTGGACGTTGAAGTGCCAGGGTTGCGGAGAGACTTTCGAAGTCGAACTGACGGTGGGACAAAGAATCGTTGAATTCGCCATGAATAAAGCCTGCACGGGCTGCCATAAGATCCCAACGGAACCCATCGCGACGCCCTGGCATCACATCATAGATTTTCGAGCCTCAAAAAGCCCACACTAAGATTTACCGCAACGCGCGGCGGAGCCTCCCCCAACAGGGCGATTGCATCTCCATGAGGCCGCGACAAGCCTCCCCTTCCCGCAGGGTAGGTTGACGCAGCTTTGCAAAAGGCCCGCTAGACGTTCGGCGGGACGGGCGCCACGGGGGGACAGATGTAAGGCCGATGGTTACATTCTATCGAACTTAGAGAAAGGAGTTTTATTGTGGCAAAAAATACCCTTACAAAAGTCGGCGGCGAGAGTGTCGCCGGGCTGCTCTCGCGCGGCCAAGTGGTGACTGTAGTCCTAGGTTACCCTGACGGCGGCAGCGAGACATTCCAGAGTGCAACGGTAGTCGATGCCGCTGGCCCGGCCGCAAGAATTACGAAGGATGGGAAAGAGACGGTGATAAACACCTGGAGCCATTACTTCATCAAAGCAGAGATCGAAAAGAAGTAACCCTACCCTGACCTGATTAGGATCCCCGCGCTGAGCCCGGCGGGACGTTTCCGAGCGGGATCTCGTATTCGTGACGGAGGATTTTCTGCTTGATCGACAGCTCCGGGCAATTCCCCGAGAGATAAGCCCAACAGTCGCGCCGATGGCGGCTGAAAAGACCGTGTTGGGTGAGCATGACCTGAGCCCTCGCCTTCGTTAACTTGACCGAGAAATAGCGATCGTACTCCGGCGCCCGCATCGCTTGCCGAACCACCGTCCCGAGCCATTTTTTCCATGCGGCGGCATCCATTATCGTCCTCCAAGTACCGAGTCACGCGCGCGGTAGCCCGACTGCGGGACGCATTTCGCGCCGACCCTATCTGCTGAAAGACTACCTGCCGTAAAGCGACGGCTGCTCGACGAAGGCGGCGACGCACTCCGGCCCGTCGTTGAGCGGCGAATTGACGGCACGGCTTACCTCGTACCCTTCCATCTCCTCCGCCGGATACGGCTTGAGCATCGCGAGAAGCTGCTGCGGCCGCCTCAGCTGCGGATCGAGCCACCGCTCCTCGTCCTCGGTCCGGAGAATCGCCGGCATGCGGTCGTGAACGGGCGCGAGCAGCTCGTTCGGCGGCGTGGTGATGATCGTGAAGGAATAATAGTCGCCGCCCGCGCCGTTCGGTGGTTTCCAACAGTCCCACAAGCCGGCGAACCCGAACAGC
>DASXRG010000358.1:0-13876 GCA_036506735.1 Binatia bacterium
TGCGACGTGGAGGCGACCCCGATGCTCACCGTCACGGAAAAAGGGTCCGCCGACTGCGGTTCGAATTGCAATCCGGTGATCTCCTGGCGCAGTTTCTCGCCCGCGTGCAACGCGCCTTCGAGCCCCACCTCCGGCAGCATCAGGATAAATTCCTCGCCGCCGTAGCGCGCGGAAATATCGGTTTTGCGCGTTCTTTCTCCGATCACCCGCGCCACTCCTTTCAGCACGATATCGCCCCAGTCGTGTCCGTATTTGTCGTTGATGTTTTTGAAATCATCGGCATCGATCATTAAAATGGAAAGCGGGCGGCCGCCGTATCTTTTGGTGCGCGCGAACTCGTGGGCCAACCGCTCCTCGAACATTCTGCGGTTATAGAGCCCGGTCAACGGGTCATGGGCGGCCTGTTGCTCCATTTCCCGGCGCTGGTGCGTGAGTCTCTCGCCCACGCTGATCCGGGCCATCAACTCGGGCACGTAAAACGGTTTGGTGATGTAATCGTTGGCGCCGAGCTCCAGCCCTTTGACCCGATCGTCCCCGGTGGTCATCGCGGTCAGGAAAATGACGTAAATGTTTTTCAGCCGCGGATCTTCGCGAATCCGCCGGCAAACCTCGAGACCGCTCAGCCTCGGCATCATAATATCGAGCAGAGCGATATCGACCGTCTCGCGCGCCAAGTGCTCCAACGCCTCTACGCCGTCGTTCGCGCACACCAATCGGTAGCGGCTCTGGCCGAGAATCGTTTGAATGATCTCCATCTGATCCGGGTTGTCCTCGGCAACCAAGACCGTAAGCTGAGGGTCTTGAGCCGTCGCCTCGGCCGCCGCGCTCCGGCGCGCGCCGGTCTCGGCCTCAGCCGGCGTCCCTGCGGTCGGCGCGCTTTTGATGTCGCGAAAAAAATCCACCGCCATGACTTCCGGATCGACGTACTGGGCCTCGCCGAATTTGATGAATTCGTCCACCAGCCCGCGATCCAAATGGCCCGCGTTGCCTTCGGCGCGCAGGATCTCGATGCTCTTTTCCAAAGAAAAAGGTTGCTTGTAAACGCGTTCGCTGCGGAGCGCGTCGTAAATCTCTATGGTCGCGACAATCCGGGCGAGAAAAGGTATGTCTTTCGCCGTGAGACCTCTCGGGTAGCCGGTGCCGTCGAGTTTCTCATGATGGCAGGCGACCAGCGGCGCGATCTCCTCGAGCGGGCCGAGCTTGAGACAGATCTCGGCGCCGAGAGTCGGATGGTTGCGCATCACGGCGAATTCCTCGGGCGTGAGCGGGCCGGGCTTCTGTAAAATCTCCGACGGGATGGAAACCTTGCCGGCGTCGTGAAAAAAAGTTCCGAGATAGAGCAGCCTGAGTTCTTTTTCCGAGAGGCCGATCCACTTGCCGAAGTTCAGCGCATAGAAGCAAGCCCTCTGGACGTGGGCCTCGAAATAGGGCTCCACCTTGGCCAGCCGATCGGTAAAGGCTTCGAGCCGCTGCTGGCTTTCACCCTGCCATGATAATGGAAACGGCCTCAAGAGATACAGCATTGCACTCTCGCCTCCTGGCTGCCCGCCATTATAGCACAGGCGGGCCCGGTTTGCCTTGTCTTTTACCCGTCCTATCCTTACGATTAGGTCATGTCCGGAAAAAAAGCGGTGGTTCTTTTGAGCGGCGGGATCGATTCGACCACCGCTTTGGCGATTGCCAAGAGCGAAGGCTATGAGATCCACGCGCTCAGCTTTCGGTACGGGCAGCGTCACGAGCGCGAAATCGACTCGGCAAAAAAAGTAGCGACGGCCCTGGGAGGCGTCGCGCACCTGGTGATCGAGTTCAATCTCCGCGCCGTCGGCGGCTCGGCGCTGACCGACGCGATCGACGTTCCCAAGAGTCGCAGTCCGGGCGAAATCTCCCATGGCATCCCCGTGACCTACGTGCCCGCGCGCAACACGATTTTTCTCTCATTCGGCCTCGCGCTGGCCGAGAAGATCGGCGCCGAAGATATTTTTTTCGGCGCCAACCAGCTCGACTACAGCGGCTATCCCGACTGCCGCGAGGAATACATCCGGGCGTTTGAAACGATGGCCGACCTGGCAACCAAGGCCGGAGTGGAAGGCAGGGCAAAAATAAAAATCCACACGCCGCTCATCCGGCTGACGAAGGCCGAGATTATCAAAAAAGGTCTGGCGCTGGGTCTCAACTACTCGCTCACGTGGAGCTGCTACGATCCCACGGCCAAAGGATTGGCCTGCGGGCTTTGCGACAGTTGTCAGTTGAGGCTGAAAGGATTCAAGGAAGCGGGAGCGAAAGATCCGATCCGCTACGCGACCTAGGCGTCGTTCTCTCTTAGAAGTTACCGCGGATATTGCCGAGCGCCACAATGGCATCCTGGTATTGCTTCCGTTCGAAAACAAACGGTCCTAACCCGGATAAATCCCACCCGGGACGCTGCGGCTGCTCGAAGTCGCGCCAGGCAACCTGATTTTCGGCAACCTCGATACGCGCGAGGAGCGGCCAACAGCCTTCCTCGCCGCAGCCGGCGCAGACCAAAAGAGCCACCTTGTCGAGCTCGTAAAATGGATCTCGGCCGAACAATCGCTCCGCCGGCGGCGCGACTTCGCTCCGCGGCAGGCCGGCATACCAGCCGGCCGCCTCCGGATGGCCTTCAGCGGTAGCGAAAAATAGTTCGACCGCGTGAGCGCGTTCGACCAAATCGACGCCGTCGATAACGATCCGAACCGCTGGCTCGATCCAGCCGCTGACTCCATAAAGTTCCAGCTTGAGCGTGTTCATGCGTCAGTCCAATCGGCTGCCGTACACGTACTTGATCGGAATCGACGATAGATCGACGCCTTCGAGACAACGAACGTTGACGCCCCAGGTCGCCGGCGCCGTGCGCGGCCGACGGAACGACAAAATGCCGCAGGCGCGGCAGAAATAGTCTTTGGCGGTTTTCGTATGCCACTGGTAGAGAGAAAGGTCTTCGATCGGCGTTAACAGACGAAAACAATCTTCTTCGACGCGATGGATGAGCGCGCCTCTTCGCCGGCATATCGAGCAGTCGCAAACCCGGACGTGATCGAGATCGGCGTCGACTTCGAATCGGACTTTACCGCAGTGACACGAGCCTTTGTATGTCTGCTTCATGATTCAGCTCGGACGCCGGCTGTCAAAGAGATCGAAAACGTATACACCGTCGCACCGTTGCGAGAGGTGAGGCGCTTGATAAGGCCGAAATCCGTATGGCCGGTACAGCGCGATCGCTTCCTTGAAAACCTAAGGATCCGCATATCCAAGGAACTCAGAACGTTCGGGAATTATATTCGAAGACGCAGAATAGAGCTAGGACTTTTCTAAGAGGAGATAGCGCGCCAGATCGGAGATCCTGCTAACGCTATGCAAAACCGGATCGCCCAAATTCGTTGTTTGCACTAACGGCGGCGGCTGAGTGGTTACCTTAAATAGCCGTCTTTCCCCATTTCGGAGGGCAAAATGAGACCCGCGGCTTTTGATCGAGTTCGGCTGCGAGCGCAGTATTCCGCGACGGACGCAGTCCGCGCTTAAATTTAACGCATCGCAGATAGCCTGGAAAGAAAAAGGGTAATCGGCTGTGTCGTCGAACAACCAATCCTCCACTTCGCGGCGCAGACGGCTCGACGTAAGCATTTTCTTCCGGTAGGTGTGGATGGCCTCCTC
The DNA here is from genome assembly GCA_036506735.1 of Binatia bacterium. Lineage (GTDB taxonomy): Bacteria > Desulfobacterota > Binatia > UBA9968 > UBA9968 > JAJPJQ01. Next base: position 3,670 of record DASXRG010000358.1, read on the forward strand.
CAGAACGGCGAGCGTAAGTCTCCGTTCCGGCTCTAAACTAGCTTTCCCCCGCAGGGTCTCCCAGTAACGCGCCGGCAGCGCTACATCTTCTTGCCAAAAACCTTCTTCCGTCATTGCCGCCTCTCCTGGCTAACCCGATCAGCGCGTGGCCTAAAGGCTCAGTCACGCAGATACGTCAAGTGCTCGGTTCCCTGGATGTATCCGATCGTGAACGGCGCCGATCGACGGCGGGAACCCGGCGATTTCTCTCAAGACGCCGCACAGTGGACTTTGAAACACGCCGTCAACGTTTAAAGTGCGTTGCATATGGCCGGTCTTTTGCACCACTTTCGCAATTGAGCGCGGCAAACCCCAATCGCTCCAGAGAACGTTCTCCACGGCCAAAACTGAAAGGCACGAAGGACACCGCTGAGGCAACCGCTCCAAAATTGCTTTCGAAAAATTGGCGGGTTTCAAATCCTGATAGATCGCGTTTATCCGGTTTACCTCATTACGAGTTCCAATTGCCTTGCCGAGCTCCTCAGCCTTGGCAAAGAGCTCAGGCGCTAAATCGGAGATGATCCCGAGGAACCTCTTCGTTCTGGAGATCATGACGAACGTATTCCAAAGCCCGCCGTTCAGAATCAGATGCTGCGCCTCACGCGGGTCAGGCTTCTCTACGAACCGGCTCACGCGCTGGATCTTCAACCGATCGGTTCGATTCCCGCGAGGTAGTATATAGCCATACTCCGGCTCAGGCTCGGTTGGCGCGATGCCCAAGAGAATCAGAAGAGATGGGTTTTGTTCCACCATTTCGAAGGCCAGCGACACGTGGCTCATAAACCGGTCTTCTTCGAGTACAAAATGGTCGGAAGGGAATAGCGCAACAATGCTCTCGGGATTTCTTTTGTAGAGGTGCATGAGCGGCAACAAAACGCCTGGGGCCGTATCCTTTTTGATTGGTTGAACGATAATCGTCTCCTGGGGTCGTACGGATAGCTGGCGGGTCACATCGGGGAAGCGCAAATGGTCGCGCGTGACGACCGTCATAATGCACTCGGGTACAATTAACTTCTCGACTCGATCGAACGTGTGCTCCAGCATTGAGCGCCGTCCGAGAAAGTTCACGTATTGCTTCGGAAGGTTATCTCCGCGCAGTCGTTGAACCAAAGGCTCGAGTCGTTTGCCGTCGCCCCCTGCAAGGATGATTGCATGTCGGTCTAGCCGGGCGGGTTCACCCATATCGTCCTCCACTCATCTTCGGCGCCACGCTGCGGCCACGAACCCGCCGCATTGAGGTGGCATTATAGGGGCGCAGATGGAATTGTGAAGCGGGTAATCATTGTAATTTACCCTAGGGGATTACCTGAGGCACGGTCGCCCTAAAGGAGCATTCCGGGAGGTCGGGGGACGACTTTTCCGCATTAGACAATTCGGAATTGTCCGAAAGGTGCTAGCTCTTGCGTTGAGTTCGGAGTATGGTTCGTTCCCGAATTCGCGTGGATCGGGGCCAAGAAAACTTCGCGGCGTTAGGCCGATTACCCGTAAGCCCATCGTGCCAAAGAAAAGGCCAATTCGAAGGACCGCCGAGGAAGAGCAATCTAGGCCAGCGGTGCGCGATGCCTTATCGCGTACTGAATTTACAATTGAGCTGACCGAGGAGTATTTTAATCGGCTCAGGCGGCATGCGCTTGCTGGTTCGATCGCTCGCGATGCGCTGTCGAAAGCCAAGCATGCCCGTATTAATTTCCCCGCAGTCTGGACAATAGTTTGCGATCGACCGGCCGCTGAGGCCCTACACCAGCTCGCGGCCATATGTTGCGTGCACGCCCTAGAAATTATTGAGGCGGCCCTAAAATCTCGGCACTAAGCGGGACGCGACGACTCTGCAATTCGTACACAAAATGAATTCGCGGACATGGGCGAAGCGTTTTCATCGGCTTATCGGGCTTAGAAGTTTTATGCGTAATCATTAAAGACTGGAGAGAATTCCCAGCAACGGCGTTGCCAACCATCCAGCTATCCCGCGGACGGTTGTTCTCTCTTTCGCGAGTCTAACGCACTCGGAGCAAAGTTCCGACGCGGTCGGTAATGGACCGTCGCGCTAATCTATGGTTGTCGAAATAAAAAAATGGACGGCGACTTTGCAATGCCACGCCTGTTCGCATCGTTTTATCGTTCGCGGTATCAGCACAGAACAGGTGGGAGAAGTCGGCTACTATACACAATGTCCTAAATGCTCAGCGATAGGAGGAGCAACAGTCACCAAAGACAACGCTCGGATATTCAATACCCACCGCCTTGTTGAGCTCCAGCAGGAACGCCTACATTAGCTATGGGCGAAGCCGGGGTCTGCCGAAGCCTGGGTCTGGCTTTCCTTTCTAGCCGCATTCCTTTTGGGAGTCGGTAAAAAACCGCATCGCCATGGCGGCTGCGGTCGTTTATCTACTCGACCTTATTCTTTACCGGCGGCACCGATTTAAGATAGTCCGCGATCGCCAGCGCGTCTTCCTTCCTCATGTTCTTATAGCCGGCCTCGACCACCTCGGCCATCAGTCCCTGGACGTTGTCTAAGTCCGGCTTGGTTCCGCTGATAAGCAACTCGGCGATGTCGCTGCGGCTCCAACCGCCGATGCCGGTCTCTTTGTCCGGAGTGATGTTCGGGACTTCCGCGCCGAAAGGGCCCTGGCCTTTCTTGGCGCCCGCCAGGTAAAGTTTTCGCTCCGGAGCTCCGATAAAGTTTCGCGGCGTATGACAGTCGCCGCAAAACGCGACGTGCTCGACCAGGTAACGGCCCCGTTCGACGCCGCTCTGCGGCGCTTTGGGCGATGAAGTAAAAGACCGCCCGAAGAATTTCGCCCAGATGAACGTTGCCAGCGGGCGATAGAAAGGCACCCAGGTTTTAAGCTGCGGCGTTGGTTTGCGCACCGGCTTGAGAGTCCTGAGGTAAGCGGTCAGCGCTTTGAGATCTTCCTCCGCCATGCCGGAGTAAGCTTCGTAGGGCATGACCGGCAAAAGCTTTGCGCCATCCGCCCGAATACCCTTGATCGTTGCGTCGTGAATTTGTTGATCCGACCAATTGCCGAGGCCCGTTTCCTTATCCGAAGTCAAGTTGGTCGAGTAAACTTTCCCCAGCGGGAGCGGAAACTCGCGCCCGCCCGCCAATGGCGTTCCCTTGGGCGGCGAGTGACACGCGCATCCTCCGGTCAGAGAAAAGACGTATTGACCTTTCTCCGCGAGCGCGCTGCTTTCCTGCCCGCGCGCGTTGCTAACGGCCAACGCAACAAGAAGCAAGACCGAATAAAATCCGGTGCGCGGTCCAATCACGCTTGCTTCCTCGCGGCGCGAATTCGCTCGTCGAGAAATTTTAGCACTCCGTAACAGATTTCATTGATCGGCGCCCGCTTTCCTTTCTGTCGGAACAAACCAACGACGATTCCGTTCAAGGCTTCGTATTCGAGCGGCTTGCCCGCTTCCAGATCCTGCAGCATCGACGGTTTGAAGTCTCCCAAGCCCTGCGAGAACTTGAACGTCTCTTCGATGACCGCCGGCGCCAGCTCTATGTCGGCGGACCGGGCCGCTTCTCTCACCTCTTCCATGCAATCGGCGGCGAGCTTGTGCAAAGACTCCGATTCTATGATTTCTCCGACGTTCGCCCGCGCCAGACAGGAGAGCGCGCAAAAGGGCGCGTTCCAGACGAGCTTGGTCCACATGACTTTGCGAATCTCGGCGCTGAGCGCGCAGGGGATTTGTGCGCCCGACAGTATCTGCTCGATCTTTTTTGCCGTCGCGCTCGTTGCTCCATCCAAATCCCCCAGAACGATGCGCCCCCCGGCGCTGTGCCGGATCACGCCCGGTTCCGCAACGAACGCGCCCAGGTAAACGACGCCGGCCAAAGTGCGCGCTTGGCCCCAACGGGCGGCGAGCTTGTCGGGATTATCGATGCCGTTTTGCAGCGATAGAATCGCGGTCTTGTCGGCGATCATCGGGGCGAGCGTCGCCGCCGCGCTCTCGGTGTCATAGGATTTCACGCAGAAAAGCACGAGATCGACCGGACCCACTTCTCGCGGATCGGAAGTAAAGAGCGCGCGTACATGAAAGTCGCCTTGAACGCTTTTCAACCTCAAGCCCTCTTTGCGCATCGCCTCGAGATGGCTGCCGCGCGCGATGAACGCGACGTCCTGCCCCGCGGCCGCCAGCCGCGCGCCGAAGTATCCGCCTACGGCTCCGGTTCCCATGACCGCGATGCGCATTTGCTGAGTGGCCATTGTTTCGAAACTGTAGTCACAGGACACCTCGTTGTCAATTATCGAACAGCGGCGCTGCCGCCTGTCGCCTTGGATTCTCGCTTGTGATATGAACGATCGCAGCGATGGAAAAAATCGATCCGCTGCCGGACCACCGGCGTCTTGAAAAGTTCAAGATCGGGCAACCGATCGACTTTCGCGGCAAGCCGTGCACGCTTTTGCGCCGGACCACGCTCGCTTCGGGCGAGGCGGCGGTCGTGCTCGGCTGCGGCCGGGAGCAATTCGAGATCGGCGCCGCGCGGTTTCTTGCCGCCGTGAAAGAAACTTGAACGTCGCTGCCGCGACGACGGCAACGAGAATCGCTTCGAGGGAGGCCATGGGGAAGATTCAACTGACGTTGGCGTGTTGGGACTACGACCGGACTCGCGCCCTTCAGGACGGGCGAGTCGAAATCGAAGGCGTGGAGCTGACCTATTTGCCGCTCCGGGTCGAAGAGACTTTCTGGCGCATGCTGCGGTACGGGGAGTTCGACGCCGCCGAGCTTTCCATGGGGTCCTACTTGATGGCGCGAGAAAAAGGATCTCCCAAGCTCATCGCGATCCCGGTTTTTCCCTCGCGCGCGTTCCGCCATTCCTGCATCTACATCCACACCGGATCGGGCATCCAAGAGCCCAAGGATCTCGCCGGCAAGCGGGTCGGCGTGCCGGAATATCAGATCACGATGGCGATTTGGGCGCGGGGAATTTTGCAGCATGAATACGGCGTCAAGCCCGAGCAGATGAAATGGTTTACCGGCGGCGAGGAACATCCCGGACGCGAGGACAAAGTGAAACACGATCTGCCGAAGACGATCGACATCCGGGCGATCGCTCCCGAGCAAACGCTCTCATCCATGCTCGAGCGCGGCGAGATCGACGCGATGATCTCGGCCCACATGCCGTCTCCGTTCGTGCGCCGCTCGCCCGAGGTCGGCAGATTGATTCCGAATTTTCCCGAGGTCGAAAAGGATTACTACCGGCGCACGAAAATCTTTCCGATCATGCACACGGTCGCGCTCAGGGAAGATTTTTACGAAAAAAATCCCTGGGTGGCGCAGAGCCTGTGCAAGGCCTTCGCCGAGTCGAAGCGAATCTGTCAGGAAGCGATGTACGAGTTCTCGGCGCTCAAATACATGCTCGCCTGGTCGATCGCCGAGATGGAGGAAGAGCGCGAGATTTTCGGCGCGGGCGAGCTCTGGCCGTATGGATTGGAGGCCAACCGCCACGTCCTGGAAACCCTCGTGCAATACGCCCACGAGCAAGGGCTCATCAAGAGCCGGCTCGACTTGAAGAGCCTGTTCGCCCCTAACACGCTGGACGATTTCAAGATCTAATATGCAGGGGCGGTTCGCGAACCGCCCCTACGAACATCGTTGACACGCCGGCAGTCGCGCGGTACATTTTCCATCGATGGCTGACGAGAAAACGCCGCCGCCGGTCGAAGAGGTCAAATGGTGGATCGACCGGGGCCCGGTCAAGGAGCGCGAAAAATCCGACGCGCTGGGCCGCGGCATCATCGAGAAGTGGACCTACGAGCTGCTGAAGGATTACAAGCAGGAGCAGGCGGTCCGCAACGTCGTCGATATCAATCCCCGGACCTTGAAAGATCTCTCGCAGGCGCCGCTCGGATGGAACTACGTTTCCCTGGGCGTAGGAACGTATCCGCCCGACCGGCTGAACAAGATCAAGAGCGCGGTGCAACTTCCCGCCTCCGCGCGCGCGCTTGTGATCGACGCCGGTTACTCGGTGCGGCTGCTGATCACGGGAGAGCGCGTGGGCGAAAAATTGCTCGACGTCAATTTCACCGAAGGACCGTCGTTGGATTATTGGGTGAACAACGAACTGATCGAGGAGCGGCTTTTCCCCAATCTAGACGTGGCGCTTAAAGCGTTGAGGTCGTCCCTGCCGGACTATTTGAGTCCCTTGAACCGCGAGTAGCCCGACTCCCTCTTCAGCATTCGATCTCGGTTTTTACTCAGTCCTCAGAACTCAGTCCTATCTAAGGCTCGCTCCGCGGCGGCGGCCGGTTATTCGGCGCCTCGGACGTCAACGGAATCTGACTCGTGATCTCCAATCCGTAACCGGAGAGCCCGACAAGATTTCTCCGGTTGTTGGTGAGCAGCCGCATTTTCCGCACGCCTAAATCGCGCAGAATCTGCGCCCCGATCCCGTACTCCCTAAAATCCGCATGATAGACAAACGACCGGTTGATATCGGTTTTTCTCTTGCCGGCGACCGTCGGATAGGTCAGCCGCGCCGGCCCCAATTGTTTCCCCTCCGTCTGCAAGTACAGGATGACTCCTTTGCCTTCCTGCGCGATCATTTTCATCGAGCTTTCGATCACGGCGCCGGTATTGAGAAATTCAAAACCAAACACGTCTCCCGGAATATATTTGGAGTGGACCCGAACCAAAGTCTCTTCGTGGCCGGCGATCTCTCCTTTGATCAGCGCCAGATGCTCGCTCTCATCCACGTGAGTGTTATACACGACCGCCTGAAAGTCGCCGCCGAATTTCGTCGGCAGGCGGGCCGACGCGACCTTGTAAACCAGGCTGTCGTTGCGCAGCCGGTATTGAATCAGGTCGGCGATCGTCACCACTTTGAGGCCGTGCTCCACGGCGAACTTCTCGATGTCGGGCAGGCGGGCCATGCTGCCGTCGTCGTTCATGACTTCGCAGATCACGCCGGAAGGCTTGAGCCCGCCTAGGCGGGCCAGATCCACCGAGCCCTCCGTTTGCCCCGCGCGCACCAAAACCCCGCCGTCTCTCGCCCGGAGCGGGAAGATATGGCCGGGAGTCACGAGGTCATCGGGCGCGGCGTCGTCGGCGATCGCCGCCAGGATCGTGTGGAAGCGGTCGGCCGCCGATATTCCGGTGGTCACTTTTTCCGCTCCGTCGATCGAGACGGTAAAGGCGGTGCCGAACGGCGAGGTATTTTCCGACACCATCATCGGCAGGCCGAGATACTTGACCCGCTCTTCGGTCAGGGTCAAACAGATGAGGCCGCGGCCGTACCGCGCCATGAAGTTGATCGCCTCGGGCGTGACCTTTTCCGCCGCCATGCAGAGGTCGCCCTCGTTCTCCCGGTTTTTGTCATCCATGAGGATGACCATCCGGCCGCGGCGGATCTCGTCAATCGCTTCTTCGATCGTGGCTATCGCCATAGAATCGTACTTTACTTATCCGGTGTCTCAAGATCAACCGAACGGCCCGGTGAAAAATCCCGACCTGCCATCCGCCCGCGGGAGTCCCTCGCGCCTCAATTGTTTTGCCGCAAGAGCTCGGTGAAAAACGCCTTCGCTTCCGCGCTCTCCCATCTTCTTTCGCCGATCGCCTTGCCGACGAATTCTCCCCGGCGATTGATAAAATAGGTAAGCGGCAGGGACCAGGCGCCGTATTGTTCGGATACGGCGCCGTCGGAGTCCAGCAACGAGGTAAACTTGAGCCCGAACTCGGCGAAAAATTTTTCCACCTCCGGCTTACTTTCGCGAAAATTGACCGCGACGATTTCCAGGCCCCGGTCTTTGAATTCCTCATGGAGTTTTTGCATCAGCGGCATCTCCTGCCGGCACGGCACGCACCAGGTCGCCCAGAAGTTGAGAAAGACCGCTTTCCCTTTGAGGTCATGGAGACGCACTCGCTTGCCGGAAATGTCTTCGAGGGTGAAGTCGGGCGCTGGGATAACCTTCTCCGATTTCTCGATCGCGAGTTTCGCCGCGAAATCAGGGCGGCTAAGCGGGGCGGCCCTTTGAGCCTGAAAAAACACTTGCCCCAGAAAACCGAAGGCGACAAAAGCGAGCAACCCGAATAGAGCGATCCACAGGATCGGGCCCGGGCGAAGCCAATTTCCGCCGGTATCCCGGCTCCCGTCGCTGTCCTGCTCGATCATCGTTGGCCTGAGACGCGGGAGCGCTTCTCCCGCGATGTAAGCAAGATATAGGGTCGCTCGCGGGGGAGAAAAAGTCAATTCTCCCCGGCGAACCGGATAGGAATTTTAGCGGAGTTTTTAACGAAGCGCGACCGCGAAAATCGGCTAGAAGCCCCAGATCGCTTGCGCCGCCAGGGTTACCTGGCCACTATTACCATTGAAGTTGTTACGCCGAACAAACGCGTCGTGGTCGCCGAAGTCGCCGCGGATCTCCGCGCGCCCGAGGAGCTTGGCGGTGAATTTATAGGCCGCCGTCAAGGTGAGCTCGCCCAGATCGAAATCATTGACGCCGGTCCGCGCGCCCTGGCTGTCCCGGAAGTACTCGGCCCTCAAAGCCGTGTTAAAGCGTTCGGTCCAATTGTAAGAGACGATACCCGCCAATGCCTTCCACCACGCGTCTCTCCTGCCCAGCGGGGTGAACGCGTGTTCTTCGAAGCCAAGCGTGTATTCGAGATAAATCGTCATAGGCTCGATCGGCTTCAGCGTGGCGACGTTGCTCCAGGCCATTCTCACGTTGCTGGTATTTTTTTTCTGCTCCGGCCCGACGATGATGTTGCTCGCCAGGCCGAAGGCATCGGCGGGGGTATAATTCACTCCCCCCAGAAACGAGCGCGAGTTGTTATTGTCGCGCGGATTATCCCAACCGTTCACCACGCCGGCGCTGGCGCTGATGATCTTGGCAAACGGATAGGTAAACAGAACGCCTTTGTGGGTCAACGGTACGGCGAGATTGAAAGCAAACGAACGGGAAATGTTGTCATTGTAGGCTCCGGGCGCGGGAAGAATCTCCGTTCCCAGAGGGGTGACGAACTTGCCGGCTTTCACCTGGATGCCTTCACCGACGGGAATGGTTCCGGTCAAAAAAGCCTCTCTCAGCTCGGCCATGCCTTCGTCCTGTAACTTGCGATGCCATAACGTCGCTTCTCTCAAAAGCTCGCCGCTGCGTCCGAAATCGCCCACCAGCTTGAAACCGATGCCCCAATCCTTCTCCGGTTTCTCGATGGTGAGATTGAAATCGTTTAACTGGAACTTATTGTGATCCCGATCGAAGTAACGGCCACTGATATTGTTTTCGAACCGCGAGCCGGGACGATTGGAGCTCCATTGATAACCCCAGTCGAAGAACCCGCTGATCGCGATACCCAATGCTTGTTCCACGGCGCCTTTGGCGCTTTCAATCGCCTTGTCCACGGGATCCAAAATCGGGTCGAGCGCCATCCACCCGGGAGCCAGTCCCTTCGGGGGTTCTTTCGCCTCCTCGGCAAAGCCAGCCTGCTGTGAAAACGCCAACAGAGCCAGAAACAATCCCACCGACACGATAGCTTTCTTCATCGCGCAACCCCCCTGGTAAAAATTTTCCGCCGAACCGTTCGCTGATGATGACTTACCGTTGAAAACAAATCCAGTAGGCGGCGTTGCCTTCGTACTCGCAGTCGTAGAGGCGCCTTTGCCTCCGAAGGGAAATCAAAACGCAAGTTGCATGCCGAGGATTCGTACATCAAAAGTCTAATCATTGCAAGAGATTTTTCTTTTCTGTCGGCCGCGGCGCCGCTTTTTTAGCCATGCCCCTGCCTAGATCTTGGGCGCTTGCCACTGCGTATCCGAACTGCACATGGCCTCATGCCCCGGCATTAAGCCGGGGAAAATCCGGCGCTTTTCTGACCCTGACCGCGCATGCCTTCAGCTCGGGCTGGCGTGAAACGGGATCTCTCGCGGTCACGGTCAGATTGTTGGCCGCTTTGTAAAAGCCGAACTGCCGGCCCCAATGGAACGGCATGAAACATGTCCCCGGCCGGGTCTCCGCCGTGACGCGGACTTGAACGATCGCGCTTCCCCGCCGCGATAAGATTTCGACGAACTCCGCATCCCTAATACCGCAGTGTCGCGCGTCCGACGGATTCATCTCCAAGAAAGGCTCGGGACAGATTTTGCGCAGCGCTTCGACTTTGGCGGTGCGCGTCATCGTATGCCAGTGGTTCTTAACACGGCCGGTGGTGAAAACAAGGGGGTAGTCCC
>DASXRG010000359.1:0-5807 GCA_036506735.1 Binatia bacterium
GCTATGTCGTTTTCGCCTCGACGAATCCGGAGCAGAAGTCCAAAGGTCTCAGCGCCTTCATGGTGGAGGCCGATGCACGCGGACTGTCGATCAAGGAGAAAACCCGACTTTTATCACCCCATCCCATCGGGGCCGTCGCCTTGGAAGAGTGCGCCGTTCCGGAAGCGAATCTCCTCGGACGCGAAGGCGACGGAATCAAGATCGCGCTCGCCACTCTCGATGCGCTGCGTTCGACCGTGGGCGCGGCGGCGGTCGGTTTCGCGCGCCGGGCGCTTGACGAGGCGGTCCGGTACAGTCAAATACGGCGCCAATTCGGTCAAGAGCTGGCCCAGTTTCAGGGGATTCAGTTCAAGCTCGCCGAGATGGCCACCGAGTTGGAAGCCGCCCGGTTATTGGTTTATCAGGCGGCATGGGCGCACGATCGCGGCGTGGGAGACCTCAAAAGAAGCGCTTCGATGGCGAAGCTCTTCGCCACCGAGGCGGCGCAGCGGATCGTCGATCAGGCGCTGCAGATTCATGGCGGCATCGGGCTTGTCTCCGACAGCCCGGTGGCGCGGCTTTACAACGAAGTCCGCTCTTTGCGGATCTATGAGGGAACGTCCGAGATCCAAAAGTTGGTGATTGCGAAAAGCCTGCTGCAAAAATAATTTTGAGTTTTGAGTATTAAGAATTCAAAATTCCGGAGGAGAGATGGATTTCGAATTGTCCGAAGAGTTGATCGCGGCGCGCGATCTCGCGCGCGATTTCGCCGCGAAAGAAATCGCGCCGAGCGCGGCTGAAGACGACCGGCAACAAAGATTTCGGCGCGACCTGGCGGCGCAGATGGGCGCGCTCGGTTTCTACGGCTCGGTGATTCCGGAGAGCTACGGCGGCAGCGACCTCGGCTTTCTCGCGCTGTCGCTGATCACGGAAGAGATCGCGCGCGTCCATAGCGCGCTGCGCGTCTACATCAACATGCAGGTGGGTCCGGCGTTGGCCGTGCTCCACTTCGGCAGCGAGGCACAGAAGAAGCGGTGGATTCCACCGCTGGTACGGGGAGAGAGCATCGGCTGCTTCGCGATCACCGAGCCGGACGCGGGGTCGGACGTCGCGGCGCTCCGCACCACCGCAACCGAGAAAGGAGACTCGTACATCCTCAACGGCGCGAAGATCTGGATCTCCAACGCGCCGGTGGCCGATACCGCCCTCATTTACGCCTACACCGACCGGGCGCAAAAACACCGCGGCATGTCCGCTTTTATCGCCGATCTCAATCAGCCCGGCGTGAGCCGCCGCGCTCTCCAAACGATGGGCGCGCACGCGTCGCCGATCGGCGAGCTGACCTTTGAAAATTTCACCGTCCCGGCGGAGAGCTTGCTCGGGAAAGAAGGCGACGGTTTCAAAATCTGCATGTGGCAGCTCAACCAGACGCGCTTGAATTGCGCCGCCGGCGCGCTCGGCGTGGCGCGCGCGGCACGCGAAGCGGCCGTGAGTTATTGCAATCAGCGCGAGCAGTTCGGCCAGAAGATCGGTGAGTTTCAGATGAACCAGGATTTGATCGCGCAGATGATCGTGCATGAGGAAGCCGCGCGGCTGCTCGTCTACCGCGCCGCCTGGCTCGCCGACCAAAAGCAGCCCAACAATCTGGAAGTGTCGATCGCCAAGTACACCGCGGCGGAGGCCGCGGCGTTTGCGGCGGACGCGGCGCTCCGCATCTTAGGCGCTTACGGCTACTCGACCGAGTTTCCGGTCGAGCGTTATCTCCGCGACGCGAAGTCCTATCAGATCGTGGAGGGCTCTTCCAACATCCAGAAAATCATCATCGCCGAGGACGCGCTGGGTTACAGAAAAGCGAATCGCTCATAACGGCGACAGCGCCTCATTTTTTTCCCTGCATTTCTAGGAGAACGTTGAGGTTATTCCGGGCCTCTTCATAGCCGGGATCAATGCGCAGGGCTTCGCGATATTGCTCGATCGCCGCCGTGACCTCGCCGCGATCGGCGAGAGCGTTGCCCAGGTTGTAGCGCGCCGCTTTGTAGGACGGATCGGCGCTGAGCGCCGCGCGGTAGTGTGCGATCGCCTCGGTCAGCTCGCCTTGATTAACCAGAGCGACACCGAGATTGTTGTGCACTTCTTTGTAGCCGGGATCGATTCTGAGCGCCGCGCGGTATTCGCCAACCGCCTCGGGCAGTTTCTCCTGATAAGTGAGAGCGACGCCCAAATTATTGCGCGCCTCCTTGTAATTCGGATCGATGCGCAGCGCTGCGCGATATTGCTCGATCGCCGCCGCCAAGTCTCCGCGACTGGCCAGCGTGATGCCGAGGTTATGGTGCGCTTCTTTGTATTCGGGATCGATTCTAAGCGCTTCGCGGTAGTGTGCGATCGCCTCGGCAGTCCTCTCGCGATGCGCCAGAGCATTGCCGAAGTTGTTGTGCGCCCGCGACGCTTGAGGGTAGGTACTTACCGCGTGTTTCCACAAAGTCAGCGGATCGTGCCAGACCTGCGTTTGCGTCCAGGTCAAAAATCCCAGGATCGCCACGATCACCGCGGCAAGCACCGCGGAAAAAACGGCGACGTTGCCAAGGTGTGCGCCGTCGGACCCAATCGGCCAAAGATAAAGCAAAACACCTCCCGCCAGGATCGCCCATCCGAGACAGGCGAGATAAGTGTAACGGTCGGCGGCGAGCTGCGGCCCGGCTTGAACCAACCCCAGAACCGGCGCCAGCAGAGCCAGATAACAAATCCAGCTCGCCAGCGCGGCGGGCCAGCGCCGCCGGCCGATGACGAAAATTACGGTGAGCGCCAATGCCAGTGCGCCACTTAAGAGGAACGAGAGCCAATCCGCCTCCTTGAGCTGAATCGGCAGCCCATAGATCGGAGAAAGGTTCAGAGGCGCGATTGTTTTCCGCAGATAGAAAGCGATGCCAAAAAGCGCCTGGCCGAAACGCGCAGCAACGCCGTGGGTTTCGAGAGACAACAGCGCCCGGGCTTCGCGCTGCGCCAAGAGCGCAACGACGGCAAAGATGACCGCCAGCAGCGCAAACGGCGCCTTCTCCCACCATACTTTGCGCGCCGCCGGTCCACGCCAACCTTCCGCCCGGCCGCCCAGGCGCCGCAACGGATAGACATCGAGAACCAAAAGAACGGCCGGCAGAGTCATGCCGGCAGCCTTCGACAACAAAGACAGTCCGTAGACGACCACGGCGGACGCCATCCATAGCCGGCGCTCGGCGTTCGCCGCCGCCGCGACGCTTTTCAGGTAGCAGAGGATGCACAAAAGCAAGAACAGCCCGGAGAGAACGTCGCGCCGCTCGGTCACCCAGGCGACCGATTCGACCCTCAGGGGGTGAACGGCGAAAACCAGCGCGGCGAACAACGCGGCCACGCGCAACGGGATTGCCGCCGCGCCGGGTGACGCTGCGGACAATAAGCGCAGCGCGATGAAATAAAAAATCACCGCGTTGGCGGCGTGCAGGATGAGGCTGGTTAAATGATAGCCGAATGGATCCATCCCCCAAAGGAGATAGTCGAGGCCCAACGTCATCCAGCTGAGAGGCTGGTAGTGACCCATGTAAAAAGTGGTCGACATCCAGCGAAGCTCCGGCCAGTCCAGACCCCGATAGTTTAGGTTTTCGAAAATGATCTTGTCGTCGTCCCAATCGACGAAACCGTTTTCTAATGTCGGGTAAAAAAAGACGACGGTCAGGAGCGCGACGAAAACGGGCAGCAGCCAGCGCAGCGGCCATGCGGCGGTTCTCGGCCCCACGGGGCTTTCACCCCGCTCCGGTGTCGCCGCGACCTTCCTTGTTTTACGTTTGGCCATTGCAGCAGAGCAGCGCCCTATGCCGGAGCCGTCAGGGCGCGCGCAAATTTTCGGCACAGCCAGCCGAATACGCCGCCCATAGCTATCCAGAAAAGGAGCTGACCGGCGAGCGACAGCAGACGAAATTCACCTACGAGCGCCGCCGGCAGTTTGACCGCGTCAGGATTGGACGGCAGCGCCAGGAAGATCAACGCGAGGTAGATCAGATAGGCGACAAGCACAATGGCGCGCGCCCGGCTGCTATGCCGCACTGAGCGCTCGGCGCCGAGCGCGGCGAAGGTCCCGACCAGCGACAACGCGATGAAGCCGAGAAAAAGTTCCTGCCGGTAACCGATCGTCTCCGGCTCGCCCACGCCGGGCGGATTGGCGGGATATTTCAGCAAAGGAAAAATCGCCACCGCCCACCCGAGGAGAAGCGCGAGAATAAATCCTTGCTTGCCCCACGCCGTCTCGGCGAACCACGGCCGGACCGCGTAGACCAGCGCGCCGAAAAGAATCCCCCAAGCTGCGCCGTAAATGAGAAAGCCGGCGAAAAGCCCGACCTTTTGGACTGGACGGCTGACCACCGGTTCGGCGACTGTCGCGGCCGCATCCTGGCGTTGGCCTTCGATCTCGATAGCGCGATCGATGAGCGGTTCGGTGAAAATCCAGTGGAAGCCGGCCGCGCAGAAGCCCGCAATCAACCCGGCGAGTATCGCGGCCTTGAGAATCTCAGCGAGCGATTTGGTTTCCACCGGGAAAAGCTTTCACCGGCGAGCGGGCGAGCGGAGCGGAATGGACGAAAAACAAGTCAATGGCAAGGAAAACCTGCCGCATGGCGCGCGTCGTGGACGGCTTCATGAATCAGATTCATGTCGAAGGCGGCGGGGCCCTGGATCAACGAAAGCAAAAATCCCTGGTCGAGCGCCAGTACGTACAGCGCGAAGAGTCCGAGCAGTATGAGACTGGCGAAAATCCATTCCTGGCCCAGAGTTCGAATCGCCGCTTCCATCAATGCCTCCGTGTATCTGCTCTTTAACGTCAAAGCCGTAATTTTGCAACACGCCCTCTAGGGACGGATAAAGATTTGCGGCCTTTCGTCCGAGCCGTCCCATTGAACGCGAACCTGAATTCCATACACCTCGCGTATGGTGTCTTCGGTCAGGACTTGCCGCGGCGGCCCGTCGCGAAAAATCTTCCCGTCACGGAGCATCACGAGACGCGGGAAAAAAAGCGCCGCGAGATTGAGATCATGAAGCGCGGCGACGATCGTCAAGCCGCGCTCGCGGTTGAGCCGCTCCAGAAGCGCGCACACCCGCACCTGGTGTTTGAGGTCGAGAAACGCCGCGGGCTCGTCGAGCAAGAGAATTTCCGGCTCTTGGGCCAGGGCGCGCGCGATCATCACGCGTTGCTTCTCGCCGCCGCTGAGCTCGTGCAGGTAGCGGTCGACCAGCGCCAAAGTCTCGGTAAGCTCCATGCTCCGGCGCGCCACTTCCAGGTCTCTCTCCCCCTCGAGCCCGAAAGGATTGTGATGGCTCGCCCTTCCCATCAAGACGATCTCGGCGACGGTGAAAGGAAAAATGACCTGGCTTTCCTGCGGCACCACGGCAAAGAGACGGCTGAGCGCCCTGCGGCCGTAGGAACGAATGTCTTTGCCGTTGAGCTTCACTTCGCCGCGGCCGGTCAAAACCGCGGCAAGAATTTTCATCAGAGTGGTTTTTCCCGAGCCGTTGGGGCCGAGGATCGCGACGACCTCGCCCTTGTCGACCGAAAGCGATAGGCCGTCGAGCACGAGCCGCTCGTCGT
This sequence comes from Binatia bacterium, assembly GCA_036506735.1. Classification (GTDB taxonomy): domain Bacteria; phylum Desulfobacterota; class Binatia; order UBA9968; family UBA9968; genus JAJPJQ01. The sequence goes on from DASXRG010000359.1 coordinate 5,588, forward strand.
AGGCGAACGCCAGATCGCCGATATGGATGGCTCGATTCATAGAGCCAATTTTTTTCTGCCTTCATGGTACAGGAGAAAAAGAAAAAACGGCCCGCCGAAAAAAGCCGTGATGATTCCCACCGGCAGCTCCGCGGGCGCCAGCAGCACGCGCGCGAGCGTGTCCGCCCAGCCGAGGAAAATACCGCCGGCTAAAAAGGACGCCGGCAGCAACAGCCGGTGA
>DASXRG010000360.1:0-2437 GCA_036506735.1 Binatia bacterium
GCCTTCCAGAAGGCATATCCTGAGATAAAAGCCGAGACGTTCAGCATCCACACGAGCGATTTCATCGTGCGCTACCGAAAGGAGAGGGAGCTGGGGCAGATTCTGTGGGATGCGCTTATCGGTGGACCGGACTCGGACATCTATGCGGCGGGCCACGAAGGATTTTGGGACCCGGTCAAGCAGGATCTTTTGCTGCCGGAGGTTCTCGACAACGCCAAGTGGCGCGGCGGACTCGACGGGGCATTTTCGGATAAGAATAAAACGTTCGCGTTTAATTACGTGAGGCGGACGACCGAAGCATTTTTTGTCAACCGGGATTTCGTTCCGGAGTCGGAGTTGCGCGACACCGACGGCCTCTGGGAGCCGAAATGGAAGGGAAAAATCGCCTGGCATGATCCACGCGGAGTCGGGGCGGGGGTCAACAGCGGACTGCTCGTCCTGGTTCACTATAGCGAAAAACGGCTGAGAGAGCTTTGGAGCGAGCAAAAGATTCCTATCGTGCGGGACCAGAGACAGCTCATCGAGTGGGTCATTCGCGGGCGCCATCCCTTAGCGGGCGGGTTGATCGAGAGAGAGCTCAAAGCGACGTTTCATGTGCACGGCGTCGGCCTGAATGTGAAGCCGCTGCCCATGCCCGGAGTGGTCGCGGCCAATCCAGGATCGAACTCGATCGTGCTGGTCAACAAAGCGCCGCATCCCAACGCAAGAAAAGTATTTGTAAACTGGCTGCTGTCTCAGAACGGACAGAGCGCCATCGTGCAGGAGGTCCAGGAGAACAGTCTGAGAACGGATGTTGCTTTGCCGGAACCGGAAAGAGTCGTGCCGGAAGGAAAAACCGTCATCAATTCACAAAGCGAGGAGATGGCGCCGCGCAGGCTGCTGGTCAACAAGATCGCGCGGGAAATTTTTAACTAATACACACGTCCTAATTACTGGCATGAGAGGGGACGAGCCTGGAGGCCGCAGACGCAGGAACGTGCAGGGTACGGCAGGCCCAAACTCTAGGAGTAAGCACCTAAAGGGGTTGGCGGGCGGCCCTCGAGGTACTGACCTATCGGCTGCGGCCGGAAGGCTCGTTCCCTCTCATGCCGGCCAAACCATCACAAATAGCCTTTTTCGCGGTAATACTTTTTTGCTCCGCTATGGAGCGGAATCGTCAACGGCCCTCCGTCGCTTCCCTGACAAAATTCTCTCATCGTCATCGGCCGCCGATCGAAATGATCGACCGGAATTTGTTGATGGCACGAGTCGATCGCCGCGGCCATCTTATAAGCGATCTCTCGTGAAAGGTCTTCTCGGCACATGAAAGGCCAGCCGCTGAAATCCACGGTCCTGATCTCCTGATCGAGCCGAGGAAAAGCTTCCTTCGTCACCGAAGCGCCGGTAAAGCCCAACCGTTCCATCCGCTTTAAAACGTCCGCGCGAATCGGCAGAAAGCGCATGCCCGACTCGAGGGCGGAAGAGCCCCAGCTCTTTAAGCCCTCGTCGAAGACGGCGTTGGCCGCGCCGGAACGGATCTGTTGGGCGCGCTCCGAGCTGCTCGGATGGCTGACGCGCAGGAGCGCGCCGCCCCATTTTTCCATATCCGAAAGGGAAAAGCCGTAAGCTTTCAAGATTTGATCGACTGCATACAGAGTTGCGAGCTGGCTTCCCTCGCTTCTGGTCGAAACGCGCAGCGGAAATTTCTTTTGCTTGATCTCTTCGATGGAACGGATGCCCGTCTTCTCGTGGACGGCGAAAACCAAGCGATCCCACGACGGGAACACGCCGATCGCCCGCAGCGCCATCTTCTTTTTGTAGCAGCCGCGTCCCAGGTAAGCCATGCGCGCCACCGCCGCCGGGTTGGCAAAGCCGAAATGAAATTTTCCTTTATCGACTTCGGTTGGAGCGTCCAGTCCCGCCAGCTTGCCGTAACCCATCGTGAGAACCAGTTGCGACGGCTGCGGCAAGCGAAACCGTTTGTAAAATGAGACGGCGATCGTCGCGGCGATGGCGGCCCTGCCTTGCGACGCGGTGGCGATGGAGAGGGAGATGCGTTTTTTCATCCTGCAAGCTTTGGCAATAAGGGGAAAGCCGCTGGCCGGTCGCAGAGCCCGCGCATCCGACGCTGACGCTCGGATTAAGCAGTGTCTATTGCGCGGGCTCGGAGATCGGGTGGCGGCTTTCCCCGCCGGAGCCAAACGCACAATACGCCAAGAGCCGAAACAAAAAAAGGCGTTGACGACTTTTCACTCTAAATCGCGCGTGCTATAGAGGAGTCCGAAGCCGTTTTTGCGGCGAAAGGAGCAGCGATGGCAACGGTCACAATCAACGATATTCAAAGGATGAAGCAGGAGAAGAAAAAAATCGTCGTCATGACCGCCTACGATTACTCCATGGCGGCGATCATCGACCGCGCCAACGTCGATATGCTGCTCGTGGGCGACAGCGGCGGGCG
>DASXRG010000361.1:0-3944 GCA_036506735.1 Binatia bacterium
GGAAACACCGCCGTGATGTCTCCCTTGGCCTTTTTTGCTTTGGCCTGGATCTCCGCTGAGGGCGCTGACTGGCTCTGAGCTGCAACTGGAAAGACGGGTGCGAATAGCACCACCGTGCACACTGCAGAGACAAGAATAGTCCTGGGCGAACTTTTAAGCATACGCTCCTCCTCTTATATATAAGTCCGTTGAGAGCAACGGATGGTACAAAAACAACCTTGGAAATGTCAAGTCGAGCGAATCGGCGCTTGCGACGCCCGATCTCCTGTGCAAGATTCGTGACGCATGGCTCGCTCTCTCACCTTCCAGCGCCGCGGCATCGTCGAGGGATTCTTCGGCCCGCCGTGGAGCATGAAGCACCGCGCCGCGATGTTCGAGTTCGGCGCGGCGCGCGGCATGGACACCTACCTCTACGCGCCGAAGGACGACCCGTACCATCGCGAGAAATGGGAGCAGCCCTATCCACAGAAAGAATGGAAAGAGCTGTTGCGACTGTTGCGCGCGGCCGAGAAGCACAAGATCGACTTCGTCTACGCCTTTCACCCCGGAAAAGGACTGCGCTTCACGAATGAACGGCCGCTGCGGCTGCTGCTCTCCAAGGCCGAACGTTTTTACGACGCCGGGGTGCGGACGTTCGCGATCCTTTTTGACGACATTCTTTCGCGCCTGATTTACGCGGAAGACCGGAAGCAGTTCGGCGGCAGCCTGGCGCGCGCGGAAAGCCTGTGGCTGGCGCAGATCCTCGAGCGGCAACCGGCGGGTTGGCGCGACGTCGAATGGTGGATTTGTCCTTCGGACTATACGGACGATCCGATGCTCGCGCGGCTGTTCGGAGAATTCGAACCCGACTTTTTAGAAACGATGGCCGAGTACCTTCCACCGTCGGTCGCTTGTTTCTGGACCGGGCCCAAAGTCGTCTCCAAGACAATTACTTCGGCCGACGCGCAGCGGACAGCGCAGCGCATCAGGCACCGGCTGATTCTCTGGGACAACTATCCGGTGAACGATCTCACGATGAGCGGCGAGATTCACCTCGGCCCGCTCACCGGCCGCGACCCGCGCCTTCCCCGCCTTATATATGGTTACTTGAACAACCCGCTACTGCAAGAATCGTTGAGCTTCATCCCGCTGGGGACTTGCTTCGACTACGCGGCGGTCCCGGCGAATTATGATGCGGAGAAAAGCTGGCGGCGAGCCATCACCGATGGATTTGGAGCAGGTGCCTTGCCCCATTGGCGCGCGATCCGCGCGTTTTGCGAGCGCATCAATGCACAGAAAGATAAAAAGGCGCCTTTACGTCTCACGGCAAAACAGATCGCCGCGCTGTCAGCAGCCCGCCGCTACGTCGCACAGCATCGCCGGGAACCCTGGACCCGCGAATTGCACCCATGGACGAAGCTGATTGAAAAGACCTTGACGGGAACGAAGCGCTGAGGGAGAATCGAGATCGCGTGGATCTTAAAGATTTCGCAGGCCGATCAAAAGGGTCCCAGATCCTAGGCGTGCGATGAGTGACGAGCGGAGGCGTACTTTTTTCAGTACGTCGAGCGAGTCGGTCGAGCACAACGACGGAGATGGGCCCTTTTCAGCGCCCGGCCCAAGGAGGAGATATGTTTGCACAGATTAAGCACATGGCGATCGCGAGCGAAAATTACGCGATGATGGGAAGATTCTACGAGGCGCTGTTCCGGCTGAAGACTTCCCCGCGGGCTAGGCCCGAGAGCGCCGTCGTCGTCGGCGACGGCTACATCGGCCTGAACATCAATCCGCGGCGGGCCGGCAGGCAGGCGGGCTTCGATCACTTCGGCTTCGAGGTGGAAGACGTCGAGACGGTTTTCGCGCGGCTGAAATCCAAGTACCCGTCGATCAACGTGCTCAAACGGCCGGGCAACCGTCCGTTCGCGGGCTTGAGCACGCACGATCCCGCGGGCAATGTCTTCGACCTCTCGCAGCGTGGAATGGAGAACCGCCGCGACGTCTACGAAGACGGCGATTGGAAACAGGACCGTTATATCAGCCATTTTGGCTTGCGAACGGTCATGCCGCAGCTCTTGGCGCAGTTCTACGTCGATGTCTTCGAGCTGCGGGCGCAGGAAAAACCGGCGAGCGATCCGAACTATTATTTGTCGGACGGCAGAGTGACTCTCGTGGTCATGCCGTGGAACATCAACGACTATGCGGGGTCGGGCATCGAGCGGCCCGCGCCGGAGCATATCGGCTTCAAGGTGGAGAGCGTCGAGGCGTTCAAAAACGACCTGGAGACATTGATCGGACGAAACCCAAGACTTTCGCCCAGCCCGGTCGGCGCCGGACCCGAAGGCGCGGCCAGGCTCAAGTTGTTCGAGAAATGTCCGTTCGGCAAATTCCATCTCGCCGATCCGGACGGAGTGTTGATCGACGTCTCGGACGCGTGACCAAATAATTTTGAATTATGAATTTTGACCCTTTCGACGTTGCTCAGGGTCGCCCTGAGGCGCTCGAAGGGTGAGTTTGAATGTCGGGGAGTAGATACATGGCGGAAAAATTTGTCCAAGTCGATGGCCTAAAGACACGTTACCTGGAAGAAGGAAGCGGACCGGCGGTTGTGTTGCTGCACGGCGCTTCGCTCGGCTCCTCTGGCGACGTCTTTGAGCGCAACCTGGCGCCGCTCGCAAACCGTGGGCTGCGCGCTCTCGCGTTCGATCAGCCGGGATTTGGTGGCACCGACAATCCTATAGATTATTCGGTGCCTTATCGGCAGAAGTTCATCCTTCAGTTTATCGACGCGTTGGGCCTCAATAAAGCCGGCCTTGTCGGTCACTCTCAAGCCGGCGCAATGGCGGTCGGCCTCGCGTTCGATCATCCCGATCGAATCGCCAAGGTCGTCGTTCTGGCGACCGGCAGTCTGCTGCCGCCGTTGCCGGACGGCGGCAAGGGCGGCGCCGGCGAGGGAGAAGAAGGCGGCAGCGCCGAGCCGACCCTCGACGACAGCCGCGCGTTGTTGGAGCACAATCTATTCAACCGTTCGCTGATCACGCCGGAGGTTCTACAGAAACGCCACGCCATGAGCGTGGGCAAGAACTTTCAAGCATTTTTGGCGCGCGGCAAGGCGCCGCGCGGGGGCGGGAAAGACGCGGTCCCGATTTGGCAGCGCTTGGATCAACTTCCCGTACCACTATTGATGATTTACGGCAAAGACGACCGCGGCTCGGCGGCGAAGAGAGCCGCCTTGCTCAAGGAACGTTTCCCGATTCTGAAAATTCATTTGCTGGATAATTGCAAACACCTCGCCCAGTGGGACGCCCAGGCGGAGTTCGAGAGGCTCAGCGGCGATTTCCTCGCCTCTTAACGGGACGGGCCTTTCCGGCTCTCTTCCTTGATCAGCGACCGCGCCTGTCGTAGAACTTTAGCAGACGCATGGATACGGACGTTTCGCAGATTTCGGCGGCCGAATTGGTGCGCTTGCTCAGAGACGCGCGCGCCCGCACGTTGGACCTGATCGGCGATCTAGACGACGAGCAGATGATCGGCCCGCGGCTCGCGATCGTCAACCCGCCGCTGTGGGAAATCGGTCACGTTGCCTGGACACAAGAGTTCTGGACACTGCGCCATCTGCGCGGGCACAAACCTATCGTCGAAGGCGGCGATGCGCTTTACAATTCCACCGACGTCGCCCACGATACGCGCTGGGAGCTGCCGCTCCCCTCGCGCGCGCAAACTCTTTCTTATATGAACGCGGTGCTCGATCGTGTAACCGATAGCCTCGGCAGCGGCAACCCCTCACCCGAAGAGAGCTATTTTTATCTGCTGGTTCTTTTCCATGAAGACATGCACGGCGAAGCGCTCGCTTACACGAGACAGACCCTGGGCTATCCGCCGCCCAAATTCAGCTCGACGGCGCAGAACGCGCGCGAAGAATTCCCGGGCGGCGCTTTACCCGGCGACGTGGAAGTTCCCGGCGGGAC
>DASXRG010000362.1:0-8336 GCA_036506735.1 Binatia bacterium
TTCGCCGCCAGCGCCCGCTTGAGATAAAAAGAATCGCCGTCCGGATACAGATGCAGCCGGCTGAGCCTTTCGGCAAGCGCTTTCAGCGCCTTGGGCGACGGCCCCAGCGGATTCTCGTTGGAAGCGAGCTTGATCGAGTCCTCGATGCCATATTCCCGCTCGACCTCTTCGATCGGCTTGCCCGGCTCGTACGGGATCAGGGAGCGGATGTAGTCCGGCACTCGGTCGACGATGCTCATACCGCGCACGGGTAAGAGCCCAAAATTTTGATGAATAGACAGCTCTTCTCCAATTTTTTTATCGCCCGCTGAATTCTCGCGTCGTCTATGTGTCCTTCTAAATCCAAGAAAAAAAGATACTCCCACGGCTTTTGCTTGAGCGGCCGCGATTCGATCTTGGTCAGGTTGATGCCGTTTTTCGCAAACGGGTCGAGCATGCGGTGCAGGACGCCGACCTCGTCTTTGACCGACAACACGATGGACGTCTTGTCCGCGCCGCTGGGGCGCGGCGTTTGCCCGCCGATCACGAAAAATCGCGTCACGTTGCTGGCCTGATCTTCGATGTTCGCTTCGACGATTTCCAGCCCGTAGAGCTCCTGCGCCAGCTTGCTGGCGACCGCCGCCAAGGTCGGATCGCTCGCCGCCATGTGCGCCGCCTGCGCCGTGCTGGAAGCTTCGTTCACCTCTACTTTCGGGAAATTGCTCGCCAGCCAGCGCCGGCACTGCGCCAGCGCCTGGGGATGCGAGACGACCTGGCGGATATCTTCGGCCTGGCCCGAACGCGATAGCAGATAATGGTGAATCTCCAAAAAAACCTCGGCGCAAATTTTTACATCCGCCTCCACCAGCATATCGAGCGTGTGCGTGACGACGCCCTCGGTCGAGTTCTCGATCGGCACCACTCCGTAGTCGGCTCTGCCCTGGCCGACTTCTTGAAACACGTCGGCGATGCTCGGCTTGGGGACGTATGCGGACGACGAGCCGAATCTCTCGCGCGCCGCCATGTGGGTGAACGTCGCCTCGGGACCGAAATAAGCGATGGTCAGAGGCGCTTCCAGAGAGCGCGAGGCGGAGAGAATCTCGCGGTAGATGGAGCGAACGGATTTTTCGGGAAGCGGGCCGTGATTCAGACCGGAAATCCGGTGAAAGATCTCCTTCTCGCGGCTGGGCACGAACACCGCCTCCTTGCCCATGCTCTTGGTTTGCCCGATTCTCTGAGCAAGAGAGGCCCGCTGGTTCAGCAGCTCTACGATTTTTTCATCAACCTGATCGATCTTTTTTCTGAGCGCATCGACCGACTCTTTACGGCTCAAGGAGGACCTCACCCATAGACACACGTTTCATACGCGAAGTGATCTAAACTATCTTAACGCCAGGGAAATTGCAAATATTTCCCTGGCTTGACCGAGGCCCGAGACGGACGGTATGACTGGCCTATGCCCGATGAGATCATCGTGCCGCCGAACGAAGAGCCCAAGCGGTTGGAGAACTTCCTCAAGAAGCGCTTCAACATCGGCTATGTGAGAAAGGTCTTCCGCAAAAACGGCGTCAGGCTGAACGGCAGGCGCAGCGGCCCGGGGGCGTCGATCTTTCCCGGCGACCGGGTCGAGCTTTATATTCCCTTCGAAAAACAATCATCGAACACCAAGGCGCCGCGCACTCTCCCGTTCAAGATTCTTTTCGAAGATGAAGACATTATCGTCATCGACAAGTCGGCCGGCATCGCGGTTCACGAAGCCCGCGGGGTTCTCAAGCGTCACACGGTGCTTGGAATGCTGGAGACCATGTACCGCCCGCGCGGGATCACGCCTCGGCTCGCGCACCGCATCGACAAGGAAACTTCGGGCTTGCTGGTCGCGGTCAAAAACGACGCGGCGGTGGAGCGCTTGCAAACGCTCTTTAAGGAAAGACGGGTCGAGAAAGAATATCTCGCGCTGGTGAAAGGAAAACTTTTTCCCGCCCGCGGCACGATCGACTTTCCGCTGCCGGGAAGAGAAGGCAGAACGGTCGCCGCCGCGACGCACTACAAAGTCGAGAAAGAATTTTCCGACACGAGCCTGGCTCGCGTTCGCATCGACAGCGGCCGGATGCACCAGATCCGTCTCCATTTCGCCGAGCTCGGCCATCCTGTCGTCATGGACGACAAGCACGGCAACTTCGACTTCAACGTCCGGTTCGGAAGAACCTACGGGCTGAGGCGGCAGTTCCTCCACGCGGCGATGATTGCGTTTTCACACCGGGGGAAGAAACAGAAATGGAGCGCGGAGCTGCCGGAGGAGTTGGGCAGCGTCCTAAAGCGCCTGGAAAGCCGCTGACGACCTCTTGCAAGCTTGCGGTCAGAGAGGAGTTTACTGCGCCTCCAACGGCGGCGGCGGCAGACTCTTATCGCCGGCGGAGAAAGTTTTTACCAGTTTGTACAGGTATTCCAAGCCGTCGAAGAATGATTTGACCGCGAGCCGCTCGTCTTTGCCGTGCGCGCGGTTGTCCCCCGGCTCGCTCGCGAGGCCGGAGTGGCCGTACGCCGGAATTCCCGCGTTGCGCAGAAAGCGCGAGTCCGTCGCGCCGGTCGACATCGCCGGCATGACCGCAGCGCCGGGCCAGAATTCGGCCGTGAGCCGCTCGACGGGCTGGACGATCTCCGCCTTGAGCGGCGACGGCGGGCTCGGCGTGTAGCTGCCGATCTGCGTAACCGTGATCTTGTCGCTGGCCAGAATCTCGACCAGTTTTTGCTGAACTTCCGTCACGGACTCCCCCGGCAACACCCGGCAGTTCACGACCGCAACGGCGCTTTGCGGCAGGGCGTTGGCGGCGATGCCCGCATCGAGACGCGTCGCGACGCAGGTCGTCCTCAACTGGGCGTTGTACGCCGGCCGGGTGGACAGGCGCGACGCCGCCGAGGTGTCCCAGGGATCGCGCGCGATCGTCCGCATGTCTTCGGCGTCCTGGCCGCTGTCGAGCGCCGCCATGCGCTCGAAGGCGCCGCGCGTCGCTTCGGTGAGCTTTACCGGGAAAGAATGCTTCGCCAGCCGCGCGAGCCCTTCGGCGAGATGGTAGATCGCGTTGTCCCGGCCCGGCACGGCGCTATGACCGCCGGGATTTTTGACTTCGAGACGATACATCACGGAGATCTTCTCGCTCGCCTGAATCCGATTGATCAACGGCTTGCCGTTCCTCAGCGTGACGCCGCCGCCTTCGTTCAGCGCGAATTCCGCGTCGATGAGATCTTTGTGGTTCTTGAGCAGCCAATCGACGCCGTTGGTGGGCGAGTCCCCCAGCTCTTCGTCCGCGGTGAGAGCGAGAATGATATCGCGGTCCGGCGCCATACGCTCCTGTTTGTAGCGAATGAGATTGGCCACGAAGATCGCCGCCATCGCTTTGTCGTCCGACGTCCCGCGGCCCAGGAAGTATCCGTCCTGCTCGGCAAACTTGAACGGATCGAACGACCAATCCTCGCGCCGCGCCTCCACGACGTCGAGATGCGCCAGCAGCAGAAGCGGCCGGCGCGCGCCCGTGCCGCGCAAGCGCGCGACGAGATTTCCCTTGCGAGGGTCGGGACCGAGCACGCGAACGTCTTCGGCGCTAAAGCCGGCGTCCCGCAGGCGCTTGGCCATCGCCTCGGCGGCAACCGTCGTGTCGCCGACGGAGTTGGTCGTGTTGATCTCGATCAGCTCTTTGAAGATCTCGCGCGCCAGATGCTGGTGCGGAGCGAGGGTTTGCGCCGCCGCGGCCCCCATGCTTCCGGCGGCGACGACGAACAGAAACAACAAAATTTTTAGCACTTTCATTTTTCCGCGCGCCCGATCACGTTATCTTGAATACAGCCGCCGCCGTTTTTCCCAGGATCGCCGCGCGGTCTTCCGCCGAGCGCGCGGCTTCACGCACTACATTCAGCGATTCGATTATGTTTGCCGCGGTTTTACATTCGAGCGGATAATCCGTGCCGAACATGACGCGGTCGGGCGACGTGATATTGAACGCCGCGGCGAGCGCGGGCTGCCACGCGCCGGTTCCCGCGGTGTCGAAGTAGAGCGCGCGAAAAAGCTTCTCGTAGCGCTCCGCGAGACCGAGACGCTTCTGCTCGGATTGCGTCTTCAAATAACCCTTCAATTCGGCCGGGACATTCGCGTCTTCGGGCTCGAAGAAAGCCATCATCCGGCCTTTCAATGAAGCGGCGCCGCCGCCGAGGTGCGGCATGATGAAGCGCAATTCCGGAAAGCGCGGCAGCACGCCGGCCATCACGCGCACGATCGCCTGGGTCGTCTCGAAAGGACGAAACACGCAGCGGTCGAGGTGATAGAGGGTATCCGAGCCGGCGGGCTTCGACTGTGGATGAATCACGATGGGAAGACCGTCCCGCTGGATGCGTTCATACAATGGGTTCATGACCGCATCGTCGAGCTGCACGTCGAGATGGCACGCGAGCAGCGCGACCGCGCGCAGGCCCAGCTCCTCGATGCCGCGTACGAGCTCGCGCTCCGCGGCCCGCGGCTCATGGATCGGCAGGTGAATCGCTCCGACAAACCGCTCCGGGTGCTCGCGCTGAACTTCGGCGATGCCGTCGTTGAGCAGGCGCGCGACCTCGGCGCCCATCACTTGCACTTGATCGGTGAGCACGGCGGTTTTCACGCCGGCCTCGTCCATGACGTTGAGATGGGCCGCGGGCTCTTTCCGGGATGGATTGAGCGTCAGGCTGATTTCGTTGGTGACGATGCGCCGCCCGCCCGCCTGGGCGGCGAGCCGGTCGAACAAAACCGGCGGCATGTAATGGTGGTGAACGTCGACGATCAGCTCGGCGGTGGCCATGATCCCAACGCGAGTTACCGAGTCGCTATGGCCGTACGAGGTTCGACGCCGTTGGTCGCGAGCCGTTCCGCGATGATCCGGTAGACTTCGGGGCAGAAACCCAAGCCAAAATGGGTCGTGACCACTTCGATGTGCTCGACGTTGGAACAATCGTTGTCGATACAGGCTTCCCACGCTACGACGGCATCGGCGCGCGAGTAGATCGCCGTCACGGGCGTTGTGAGCGAAACGCGATTGCGCGAGGCGATCTGCGCCGCAATCGCCTCGATGTCGACGCCGCGCCGCCGCATGCGGTGCGCCACGACGGTGTACTTGGGACCGCCGACGACGGGAGTTCCAAGCGTGATGACCTGGCGGACGAGATCGGGCCGCTCACGAGCCGCCTCTCGCGCGAGATATCCGCCCGAGCTCCAGCCGATGATGTGAACTTCCTGCTTTGATCTATGCGCGAAAGAAACTACACGCTTGAGCACGCGGGTCAGTTGCTCGGGTACGTCCCTCGAGTGTTTCCGCCGTCCCAACCCCCGCACCCGATAACCCAAAAGACGCAGATAACTCTGAAGCACCACTGTTGAAAGGTCTCCCGCCCCGTAACCGGGCAGCACGAGAACCGGTTCACCCCGCCCGCGCGGCTGGCGCGCAAGGGTGCGCAGGCGGAGTAACAAACGGGGAAATTCGAGCAAACCGCGAGTCTCGCGCAACAAGCCGGAGACAGGCGGGGCCTCGATCACTTCGATCATCTTTTTTGCCGATCCAAATCCGGTCGCGTTCTGCAACTAAGTTGCCTCCTTACTTTCCGGCGACTTCGCTGAAGCATACGACAGCCGGGTGTTTCCTACAAGCCTCATCGTTATTTTACCCCGGTGCCGAAGTTTCAACCCGCCTCCCGGCGCCGCACGAAGTTCACCATCTTCAAGCTCATCACCACGTCGCGCTTCTGATTCAGCACTTCGAGAAAAGAACGGACGATGCCGCGGTCCGGCTTCGACTGCGCGCGCCTGGTTTCCAGGACGGTCACACGGATAAATAAGTTGTCGCCGGGAAACACCGGTTTGTCCCAGCGCAGCTCATCGACTCCCGGCGAGCCCAGATTCGCGACTTTGGAAAGGTAGTTGTCGGTGTAGAGGCGCATCATGAGACCCGCCGTGTGCCAGCCGCTGGCGATCAAACCGCCGTAGATGCTTTCCTTGGCTCCTTCCGGATCGGTGTGATACGTGAGCGGCACGAAGCGCTTGCCGAAGCTGATCACTTCGTCGAGCTCGACGGCGATCGGACCGAACTCGTGCACGGAGCCGGCGACATAGTCCTCGAAGTAGCGGTTCTCGACCTGGGTCGTAAAGCTGGAGCCATTCATTCACCAAGAAAAATAATCGACCCACTACTCGCGAGTCAAGTAGAGTTTTAATTCGCATCTCTTTCGACAATTAGGCCCGGCTTGACTCGCACTACGAACTCGTCCTAGTTTACATGCGAAGGAGTCCCCTATGAGAGACGGATTCAAAGTGATCGACGCCGATCGGCACGTATTGGAGCCTTCGGATTTGTATCAAAAATATTTGCCCGAAAAGTTCAGGCGGCGCGTGCGGCTCGAAGGTCCGAACCAGACGGTGCGTGAAGTCGATGGCAAGCCGGTCTCCGATTCGGCGCTACGGCCGGGCCGCGTGACGGAAGACTATGGATACATCTTTTCCTCGTCGAAGCGCTGGCGCGAGTGTTTCGCCGACGCTTACGCGAACAAGTTCGATCCCGCCTCGAATCTCCGCGACATGGAGCGCGAAGGTATCGACGCGAGCGTCCTCTTCCCGACCATGGGACTCTACATCATGTGGCGCGACGACATCGAACCGGAGCTGAGCGCCGCGATCTGCCGCGCCTACAACACCTGGCTCGCGGAATATTGCGATTACGACCGCAAACGGCTGCACGGCGTCATGTTGATTCCGCTGCAAGATCCGGCCCGCGCCGTCGCGGAACTCAAGTACGGGCGGGAAAAATTGGGCCTGGTCGGAATTTTCTGGCGGCCCAACAAATTCTGCGGCCGCACGTTCGCCAGCCCGGATTACTACCCGATTTACCAGGCGGCGTCCGACCTCGGCGTCACGGTGTGCGTGCATGAAGGCGCGCGCACGATTTTGCCGCAGGCCGGCTCCGATCGCTACAGCGAGTTCGGGCGCCACGTCGCCTGCCATCCGCTGGAGCAGATGCTCGCCTGTCTCAACTTCTGCGGCGACGGCGTGCTGGAGAAATTTCCCAAACTCAAAGTCGCTCACCTCGAGTCCGGCTGCGGCTGGGTGCCGTTCTGGCTGGAACGAATGGACGAGCACTGGGAGCACGAGTCGCACGGCTCCGCCAAGACCACGAAAGAAAAGCCGAGCTTTTACTTCAAGCGCCAGTGCTGGGCGAGCTGCGAGGCCGGCGAAGAGCTGGCGCCGGTCTTTGTCGAGCACGTCGGCGCGGATTATCTCGTCATCGCCACCGATTATCCGCACAGCGACGCGATCGACAAGTTTCCGGACCAGACCGTCGGCGCGCTCAGCGGCAGCGATAAATTGACCGCCGAAACGCGGCGGAAGATTTTGTGGGACAATCCGGTGCGCTTGTACGGACTGGGAATGTAGCCATGGCCAAATTTCACGTCGTATACTTCGGCAGCAATGATGTGCCGGTGGAGCTGATCAAGCCCATTCTCGCTGACATCGGCGCGGAAATGACGATCAGGAAACCGAGCAACGAGGCGGAAGTCGTCGAGATGGGCCGCGACGCCGACGCGATCATCATGCACGGCTCGGTGCCCTTCACGCGCGAGATCATCGCGCAACTCAAGCGCTGCAAGGTCGTCTGCCGCACCGGAGTGGGCGTGGACCGGATGGATCTTCAGGCGGCGGCGGAATATGGGATGAAAATCTGCAACGCGGCGGGCTGCAACTCGATCGAAGTCGCGGAGCAGACGATCGGCCTCTTGATCGCGGTGTCGCGCAAGCTCGTGCGCATGAACCAGTACGTGCGCGACGGCAAATGGCGGCGCCACACCGCCGAGCTGCACGCCTACCGCGGCCCGGTGTCACGCATCGCCGGGCGGACGCTCGGCATCGTCGGGTTGGGTCACGTCGGCCGCCAAGTCGCGCCGCGGGCGCAGGGATTGAAGATGAACGTTCAGACCTACGATCCGTACCTCGATCCGAAGATCGCGCGCGACATGGGCGTGAAGATGGTGTCTTTCGACGAGCTGGGCAAAAGCTCCGACTTCATCAGTCTGCACGCGCCGCTGACCAAGCAGACGCGCAAGAGGTTCGGCGCGGCCCAATTCCAAGCGATGAAAAACACGGCTTATCTGATTAACTGCGCGCGCGGCGGGCTGGTGGATACGGATGCGCTGTACGACGCGCTCGTGGCGAATGAAATTGCCGGCGCCGCGCTCGACGTGACCGAACCCGAGCCGCTGCCCGCCGACCACAAGATCCTCACGTTGCCGAACGTGATCATCACGTGCCACACCGCCGCCAACTCGAACGAGTCCTACGTCGATTGCCAGAC
>DASXRG010000363.1:0-18561 GCA_036506735.1 Binatia bacterium
CTTCAGGAGGATCCGGCCGTCGCGACCGGATTTTGCTACGGCGAGGTGGCGGGCTTCATGGCGTGGGCGTTGGGCGGCTCCGCGACGGCCTATCGCCCGTCCGGCCAAGCGATGCAGTTGCCGTGCGAATTCGAGGGCCGCACCTTGGTGAGCGAGCCGACGATCAAGGCGGCGCACGAGTTGGGAATCGAGATCTTCGTCTGGACCGTCAACGATCCGGCGGAAATGGCGCGCTTGCTCGCCCTCGGTGCGGACGGGATCATAACCGACTATCCGGCGCGGCTCCGCAGCGTGCTTGGGCGCACGTAAAGAAAATTCTTTTTTCTCGCCCCAAAATGAGTAAAATAGCGGTCATGGACGATGTGGTAACCGCCGGGCGCGGCACGCTCAGCAAGAAGCAGACGATCATCATCCTGCAGTGGCTGGTCACGATCGTCTCGTCTTATCTCATGCTGTTCAACAAAGGCGAGCTGACCGGAGACACCTGGTCTTACGTGCTCGTGATTATGTTCCTCGCCGCCGGCATGGCTTTCTATCGAATGCCCGAGGCGCTGTTCCAGCATCGATTATTCGACATCATTCTTTTCATCGCCGACACGATCCTCATTACCGCGGCGATTTATCAGAACCGCGGCGCTCCCTGGGACCTGTTTCTGCTCTACTTTTTCATCATCTTTCTCGCCGCGGTCGGCGAGACGCTGCTCCGAATCGTGCTCGGCTTCCTAGTGATCAGCGCGGTATATCTCGGGCTCCTGCTGCACCAGGGGAAACAACTCACCGACATCGGCCCCGATTTATTTATTCGGCTGGCGTTCTTGTTCGGGGTGTCGATCCTGTACGGCTATCTTTCGGAAAATGTCCGGCGGGAGAAAAAAAGAGCGGAGACGGCGGAACAGAAGGAACGCGTAAAGATGGATCTGGTCTCGGCGCTCGCCCACGATATCAAGAACCCGCTCGGGGCTATCTCGGGATACGCGGAGCTTTTGATCGAACAGTCCGGCGTCCAGGATGAAAAAAGACGGATCGAGATGTTGGAGCGCGTTCAGGATAACGCGCAAAGAATCGTCAACCTCGTCACCGGCTTTCTTCAGGCCAGCAAGGCGGAAGCCGGCAAGCTCGACATCGCTCAAAGGCCGTTGTCGGTCAACGATCTGCTGAACGAGGTCGTGCGCCAGCAACAATCGGACCTGGGGAAAAAAAAGCTCAGTATGGAGATGAAGCTGGATGAGAATCTGCCGCAGCTTCTCGGCGACCCGGCGCAGCTCGAACGGGTGTTTTGGAATCTGATCGGCAACGCGATCAAGTTCACGCCCGAAGGAGGCAAAATTACCGTTACGTCCTGGCGCGACGGCGGCTATATCTCCGTGAGTATTCGCGATACCGGGATCGGCATTCCACACGAGGAGCTGGCGCAACTTTTTTCGCAGTTCAGGCGCCTGAAAGGCTCAGCGAAGATCGAAGGGACCGGCTTGGGCCTCTTCATCGTCAAGACGATCATCGAGGCGCACCGGGGAACCGTGCACGCCGAGAGCGGCGATGGGCAAGGCTCCACCTTCACCGTGCGCGTCCCAATCCACGCATAATTTTTTTCTTCAATGGACGAGGAGCCCGCTCAGCTCGACGCGCTGATCAAATCGCTGGATCAGCCGGATAAGAAGGCGCTCCGCAGGTCCGTGGACACGCTGATCGGCTTGGCACGGACGGCGCCGGAGCTGGCCGGCAGGCTGAGCGCGCTGATGGACGGCGCGCCGGCGGAAAAGCGCTGGCCCATGGCGTATGTCTTGGCTCACATCTCCCCTCTCTCTCCGCAGTGCCTCGACGCTCTGGAGGATACGCTGGGCGTCGACGATCCGGACATTCGATGGGCAGTGGCGGTGCTGCTCGTCCGATTGGCGCAGGCCCCCGGCTCGATTGTCGTCGCGCGCCTGATCGCGCTGCTCCAAGCCGGAAAGCCGACGCAAAGACGGATGGCGGTTTATTGCCTGCGCGATATCGGCGCTGGTGTTCCGTCGCTGGAACCGGCTCTGCATGCTGCGTTGGACGATCCCGAACCGTTGGTCCGTGTCGCCGCGGCGACAAGCTTAAAGACGTTTCCTGAGATCGGCAAAAACGCGTTGGATCGATTGCTCCGGATGATCTCGATGGACCCCGACTCGCGCGTGCGCGCCAGCGCCGCCCTGGCATTGGCGCATCTGGACGCACCCGCCGAACAGGTCCGCCTGGCTTTGCAAGCCGCCGGTGAGGACTCCGACCCGAGGCTCGTCAAAGCGGCGCGCGCCGCGCTGGCTTTGTTGGAACAAAAAGGGCCCGCGCCCTCCGCTAAGGAGAACACGGGCCCCGGTGACTGAGGGGAATTACAGGCTCTGAGCCTGAACCCCCGTCAAACGAGTAGGCTCAGACCCTAAGTCTCAGCCACCTCACAGTCCGTACATTTGTCATTTATCACTGGACCACCTCCTTTCCCTGCTGACTCTGATTTTACGGAAGTGGCTCGCCGCTGTCAATAAAAACCTGCGGCAGTGAGTAGGGGCGACCGGCCGGTCGCCCCTACGTATGCCTGTTGCCCACCTTTACGATAATCCGATGAAGCTCATCTGTCTCCCGGTCTCTTTCCGGTCGCGGCGATAAGAAAAAAAATCGTCCGCCGCGCAGCAGGTGCACGGCCCGATTTTCGAGATTTGTTGCGGCGGGACACCGGCATTTTCGAGCAGCAGGCGATTCAACTCTCTGAGATCCAAAAACTGCTTGCCGCCTCTCGCCTCGAGCGACGTTTGCGCCAGGCCACCCCATTTTTGGATCAACGGTTTGGCAACGTCGGCGCCGATCTCATAGCAGCAGCCGTCGATGGACGGCCCCAACGCGGCTTCGATCGAGCCGGGATGCGCGCCGTATTCATCCTCGAGATGACCGATCATTTTAACTGCGATGCCTGCCAGCGTCCCGCGCCAGCCCGCATGCGCGACAGCGGCCAATTTCAATTCTCGAACCGAAAATAAAATCGGCACGCAGTCCGCGGTGAGCACGCCGAGAAACACGCCCTGCTGATTCGTGACCATCCCGTCGGCCTCGCCCGCGTCCTTGAGACGGCCTTCCTTGACGTCGACGATGCGGTCGCCGTGGACTTGCGTCATGGTCGTGATCTTGAGATTGTGCACGCCGACCGCTTTTTTCACGTCGCAGAAATTGTCTTTGACGATCTCGGGGTCGTCGCCGACGCGAAACGATAAATTGAGTCCCGCGTAGGGCCCTTCGCTCTTGCCGCCGCGCCGGCCGAGAAAGCCGTGCAGCGGCGCGCCATTTTTCTCCCACGGCGGCGCTTTGAGCCAGACAAGATCCATGACGCAATTATTGTTGCTTCTGCGCGCGGTTGCAAGACTTGCAAATTCGCCGCGACCCAAGCAAAATCCTTCGCACCTGCGGAGGGCTCATGCCGCCGAATTGGATCGACAAGCAACCCTGGGTCACGTGCCATCTCAGCGACATGCTGCTCAGCCACATCAAAGCGACCGCGCAGGGCGTGATCGACTACCCGGCACTGTTTCAGGGCATCGAAGGATTCGAGATTCCATCCGATCCAGAATCGTTCCTGATGGACGCGAGCAACTGGATGCCTCTTTCGGTGCTTCGGGAGCTGGAGTGGCAATGTGAAAAAATCTCCGGCAAAAAAGATTTCGCCTATCACGCGGCGCGCGCCTATTTCACGTCCGGGAGAAGGCCCCTGCCGTCGCTGTTCGAGATCATCGTTCAGGTTTTGAACGACGTCCGGTCCGCGCTCGTTTTCGCAAATTTGTGGGGCGCGGCGCAAACGAATTATCTAAATCTGCAGTCGTTCGACAAGCAGGAGGAAACACCGCAGCTTTATATCCTCGCCCAATTCGCCGCGCATGCGAAGCCGGGAATCGCCTCGCTCCATCTCCTGCGCGGCTTCAGCGAAGGCTTTCCCAGGCTTTACCCTTTCATCGGCGATGCCCGCTGTATAGAGGAGTTATCTCAGGTTCGGATCGAAGACGTCGTGCGCGAGTTCCCGGATTACACCGTAACGGAGCAGGGAGACCGCGCCGTGATTTGCGCGCGGGCGTCGAAGGAGCCGGTCGTGGAGGCGGTCAAGGTCGCGTTGAAAACGGAAACCATCCCCCTGGCGCACGAGTTCATGCTCTATACGCCGGACGCGCTGGTGGCGCCACAGTGCGAAGGACAGATCGAAGTGCTGACCCGGGAGGCGGATCCGTCGGGCAAGCCCGCCGCCTATCGAATCGTAAAATCCGGCGCGTTGACTTTGGGGTCCCTGACGCATGCCTTCGAAGAGGGCCAGATCTATAACGCGCCTTATTGCCGCTTCCGCTTCGAATGGAAAGAAGGCGCCAAAAGCCGGCCGCAGATTCCCGCCGACGCGATTCGCAAGGAGGTCTCGCGCCTCCTCTTCGAACATCTGCAGCAGGTCAAGCAAACGCAGATCCGGATGGCTCAGTTCACCATGGAAAAAGCGCGTCTGACCTTGGAAAACATTCAGCTTCGGCGCGAAATCGAGCAGGAGTACAGTTTTTCCGGTATCGTCGGCCAGAGCAAGCCGATGCGCGAACTCTTCGGCCTGGTCCGGTCGATCGCCGAGACCGACGTTACGGTCTTGATCGAGGGCGAGACCGGGACGGGAAAAGAGTTGATCGCGCGGGGAATCCACTACAACAGCCCGCGCAGGATGAAAAGCTTTATCGGCATCAACTGCGGCGCGCTCGCCGAGACTTTACTGGAGAGCGAATTGTTCGGCCATGAGAAAGGCGCCTTCACCGGCGCCGCGACCCAAAGAAAGGGCATCTTCGAGGCGGCCCACGGCGGGACGCTTTTTCTCGACGAGATCGGCGAGACCTCCGCCGGCACGCAGGTGAAATTGCTGCGCGTGCTGCAGGAAGGCGAGCTGCAGCGCGTCGGCGGGAGAGAGCTTATCAAGGTCGACGCGCGCGTGATCGCGGCGACGAACCAAAATTTAGAGGAGGCCGTCAAAGCCGGCCGTTTCCGCCAGGACCTTTATTACCGGCTGCATGTTTTTCCCCTGCCACTCCCGCCGTTGCGCGACCGGACCGAAGACATTCCGCTCCTGGTGTCTCATTTTATCGAGAAGAGCAAGACCAAGACGAACAAGGCGATCAAGGGCGTGGCGCCGCAAGCGATGGCGCTGCTCATCGCTTACGAGTGGCCGGGCAACGTCCGGGAGCTGGAAAACGTGATCCAGCGGATGGTGCTGATCGCCAAAGGCGAGCTGCTCGATGTCGCCGACCTGCCGCGCGAAATCCGCGGCGGCGAGAGCGAAGCCAGGGCAACGCCCAAAGGTCTCAAAGGTATCGCGCGCGAATCTTCCGCGCTGATCGAAAAAAAAGCTATCGTGGACGCGCTCGCGAAAACCGGCGGCAACGTCACCCGGGCCGCCCAAGCGCTCGGCGTCAGCCGGGCGACCTTGCAGAACAAGATGAAGGCCTACGGCCTGCGCAGCGGCAATAAGAAATAATCGCCCGCAATCTCCGGAAGAGCGCCTAACAACTTAGGCGATCCGGTCTCCGATGTGCTTAACGAATTAGGCGCCTGTCTCACCCTACTCTGATTCACGCGGTAATTTCCGCTGCAATTTCAGTTCGCCTCCTCCCGTGCCGGCAACCGAATCCTGCCGCGCCGCTGTGGCATGTCCATTGCTCCTTCGGCACCGAACATGAGGGAAAAAATGAAACCCACTCAATCGATAGCACCTGGAGCCGGTCCGGTTCGAGCCGATTCGATCGGCATGAATCGCTGGAAGCTCATTTTGAGCGGCGTGATTTTTTTTCTTTTAACGGTGGGAATTTTCTGGTACCAGTTCCATCAAATTCAGGCAGGCACGGCGACACCGTCATGGAACCGGCTCCGGTGGGGCTACTTGTTGCTGATCCTGCTCTGTCTTCCGATCGAGACGGCTTGCGCCGCGGCGCGGATATGGTTGTTGTGCCGTGTGCTGCATCCGGGCGTGCGTCTATGGACGTGCGTCAAAGCCGAACTCTCGAACGTAACCATTTCTCTCTTGACGCCGTCGCAGACGGGCGGAGGACCGGCGCAGATGTACATGCTGAGCCGCGCCGGGGTCGGCGTCGGGACTTCGCTGACGATCAGTCTCATCTCTTTCCTGGGAACGGCGGTAATTCTGGTGCTCATGGGCCTCTATACGGTTTTCGTTTCCGGCATCGCCGACCTGACACCGCTTTTCGCAACCGTTTTTCGGGTCATCACCGGCATCATGCTGGCCATGGCCGTCGGCGTGGTTTGCCCGGGCTTGATCCGCGTTGTCTTGGGAAAGTTGTCTCGGGCGCGGTGGCGTTTACGCGGCGGCCACGAGAGTTTGCAGGAATGGCGGCCGCCGCGCGGCGATCCCGCAGCGCCCGCGGAGCCCATGGGGCCGGTCGGTTGCAAGCTCGCCGATCTTGTCTACATCTACCGGGATGACGTGAAAAAATTCCTGCGCGCCGGCAAGGTGAGCTTTCTCTGGGCATGTCTGTTGAGTTCGGCCTTTCTATTTTCCCGAGTGCTCATGCCCTACCTGTGCCTCAGATTTTTGGGCATCGAAGGCTCGACGTTACGCGAGATCATCGAAGTCCAGACCGCGCTCACCTTTCTCATTTTCTTTGCGCCGACGCCCGGGGGCGCCGGTTTGACCGAGGGTGCCTCGATGACATTGATGTCGGCAATCGTGCCCGTAGGGTTCGCCCCTTATTACAACCTTCTCTGGCGCTTTTCGACCGCCTATGTCGCGGCTTTGGCGGGACTCGTTTGTTTGCTTCACGCCGTCACGCGAGATCTCGGCAAAACCGTGCGCCATTTCCGCAAGCCCGAACCTCAGAGGAATCATCTTGAGATCCCACAACCAGCGGATCGAACCCAACAAAGGATGGAGGTTACCCCATGAAATCATCGGATTACCTCATTCACCTGACGCTCAGCGTTTTCCTCATCGTCGGCGTGTACCAGTTCTACTTTTGGTGCCAACGCCATCAGCTAAGCCGGCCGCGCGAGCTGAAGCTGCCGCTCGACGATTGGATTCCCTACCGCCCAAAGTGGGTGTGGATCTATAGTTTTTTGTATTATCCGGTGATCCTGTACATCAACTGGGTGATCGATTCTCCCGGCCAGTTCACTCACATCGCGACCAGCTATATCTTGCTGCTGGGATTTCAGATGGCGTTTTTCGTGACATTTCCCGTCGTCACGCCGCAGAGTTGGCGCGCGACCAGCGGACGCAACAGCTTCTCGGAGCGTTTTCTCGCTCTGGTGCAGCGTTTCGACGCCTGCTCCAACTGTTTTCCCAGCATGCACGTCTCGGTGGCGATGCTCACGGCGCTGCATCTGTATCCGCGCTTTGGAACATGGTCGGTGGCCTTTCCGCTGCTGATCGCACTGAGCTGCCTATTCACCAAACAGCATTACGTCGTCGATCTTCCCGCTGGAGCCGCTCTAGGGTGGATCGCTTTTTACGCCTACAGGCTGGCCGCCTAGCTCCTTCGGCGCCTTTCTTATCTCAACGCCTAACCATCTAGACAGTCATCGTCTCTCGCAGGCGACTTCCGTAAGCTACTCCTTCATTTTGTTTGCCATTACGAAAGGCTTTTTTTCAGTGAACGTCCGGATTGGCCTGGCACACACGCCTTGCTAAACCCCATAGGCAAGAACGCGAATCGAAATGGGAAGGAGAAATTTTATGGAGCGAGAAAAAACTTTTGCGACCACGATCGGGGATCTCGTCATCGCGCTGACTGAAGAGACTTCCCAGTATGTCCATGACGAGAAGGAAGCCTGCAAAGTCGTCGCCTTCATGCTGACCCACCTCTTGAACAACTCAAGCGCGGCCGCGAGAAGCCGGCGTTACTTCAATTAGGGATTGGCACGATCCGCAAAGGGGGAATCATTCAATGAAAGAGTTCGAAGTCATCCACCGGCTACAGGAATCCTTGTGCCCGCTCCGAAGGCGTGTCGCCGACCATGAAATCTACCGCCGCATCGGGACGCGGCGCCAACTGCAAGTCTTCATGGAGCATCACGTCTTTGCGGTCTGGGATTTTATGTCGCTGCTCAAGGCTCTGCAGCGCCGCCTCACCTGCGTCGTCACGCCGTGGATCCCCGAGGCTCATCGGCTCAGCCGCCGGCTCATCAACGAGATTGTCTTGGAAGAGGAGAGCGACGACGAAACCGGCGGCAGTTATATCAGCCACTTCGAGCTCTACCGCGCCGCCATGGAACAATGCGGCGCCGACATATCCAGAGTGGATTCTTTTGTAGCCGCGGTCCGGCGCGGCGACGACGTGACTTCCGCGCTCGCGCGGGCGGCCGCGCCGAAAGCCGCTCGGGAGTTCGTCGAGACGACGATGAGAGTCGTCGAGTCGGGCACCGTTCATTCGATCGCTGCGGCGTTCACCTTGGGGAGAGAGGATGTCATCCCGGTAATGTTCAAGCCCCTGATCGCCAAGCTCGACCCGCGCTTTCCCGGCGAGCTGACTCTCTTCCAGGATTACCTCGACCGCCACATCAAGCTCGACGAAGAGCGCCACACTCCGATGGCGCTGCGCATGCTGTCCGAGTTATGCGACGATAACCCACGGAGATGGAGCGAAGCCGAAGCGGCGGCGAAAACGGCGCTGCGAGCCAGGATCGCTCTCTGGGACGCCGTGCTCGCAGAGATGCCCTATTCTACGGTGAAAGCAGATGAGCCTGCTCTCTACATCGCCTGAGCGATTGAACCGGGCCGCTCTTCTCGTTCTCTGTTTCGGGATTGCGCTCGAAGCAGTGATGGCATCGTTCGAGTTCAGGCCGGAGATTTTTCTGCCCGGCTACATAGGTTACGAGGACGAACTCCGGATGCGCTTATTGCGCCTGGCGCGGGTAGCGGCCTTCGCGCTGCCGGTCTTGAGCCTCCTGTTCGCAGGCCTTGCGTCGCGCGCGAACCCGCAGAGCGGCGCGGTCCGCTGGGGCGGCATCGGAATGTTGTGCGGCACCGTTGGGATGCCCGTTGTCCTCGCCGCCGCCGGTTTTACGCGAGTCGAACTCAGAGCGCTCTTGCCGCTGCCGGCCGATGCGATTTTCTTCGGCGCCCTTTCCGGGCTCTGGCTGTCGAGGCGATGGGCGCAGCGACTGGAGACGTGGGGCTGGTTCCTCATCGTTTTGAGTATGGGCGCCGGCCTGTTCATGGGTCTCTACGCCTTCGACGCGCCGCTGCTGCCGGCCGATTTGATCGGCGCTTACAACGATCCCGTGCGTCGATCGATACGTCTCGCGCACGTCGCCTGCATCCTCTTGGGCTTCTCGACGATTTTCATCTCCCGCACGGTGGAGAAGATCGGATGGAAATTATGAAGATCGGTTTGATCGCGATCGCCGGCGTAAAAATCCAAACCCGAAAGTTCATCGAGCTGGGGATTACTCTGCCGCAGTTTGTGAACCGAAGCCAGGTCGTCGCCCAGTTGCCGAGCCTGGCGTTGCTCACCTTGGCCGGCGCGACCCCGGAAAATGTGGAGCTGGAATACGTCGAGGTCGACGAGGTCGCCACGTTTGTAGAGAAGCCGCGGCTGGACTTCGATCTCGTGGCGTTATCCACGTACAGCGCCCGCGCTTTTGACGCATATCAGGTGGCGGACGCCTACCGGTTGCGTGGAATACCGGTCGTCTTCGGAGGACTTCATGCCACCACGGTCCCCGAGGAAACCGCCATGCACGCGGACGCCGTAGTTATAGGCGAGGGAGAAATCACATGGCCGGAAGTGGTGCGGGACTTCCAAAAGGCCGGACGAGCGGGGCTGAAGCGCTTTTATCGCGAGGCAAGGCCAGGTCAATTTCAGCTCAATGAATCGCCCATGCCACGCTTCGACCTTCTCCTGAAAAACCCTCCGTCTCGGCTTTACCCTGCGGACCCTGCCAATGCCGGCGAAATCCACCGTCTGGGTCCGTACAATCGCATCACGATCCAGACCACGCGCGGTTGCCCCCTGGACTGCGAATTTTGCGCCGCCTCGAAACTCTACGGGCCGCGCTACCGCATCAAGCCGATCGAGCGCGTGCTTCAGGAGGTTGACGCCGTGCGGGCAATGTGGCGCAGACCGTTCATCGAGTTCGCGGACGACAACACTTTTGTCAATAAGAAATGGGCCAAGGAATTATTGTCGAGGCTCGCCGACCGTCAGATCCGATACTTCACCGAAACCGACGTGTCCGTGGCGGATGATCAGGAGCTGCTGGACCTTCTCTACCCGAGCGGATGCCGCCAGATACTCATCGGCTTTGAAAGCCCGCGGCGCACCAGCCTCGACGGACTCGATCGGGCCAACTGGAAATCGGGACGGCACGGGAAATACCTGGAAGCGATCGACAAGATTCAAAGCCGCGGCGTGAGCGTATGCGGCTGCTTCATCGTCGGGCTCGACTCCGATACGCCGGAGATCTTCGACGAGCTGCGCGATTTTATCCAACGGTCCCGCCTGCTGGAAGTTCAAATCACGATTCTGACGCCGTTTCCCGGAACGCGGCTTTACCAGCGGCTCCTTGATGAAGGACGCTTGCTCTATCCCGGAGCCTGGGATCGGTGCACGCTCTTCGACATCAATTTCCGCCCGCGCGGCATGACCGTGGAGCAGCTCGAACAGGGCGTGATGCAACTGTGGCAGGATGCCTGGAATGCCAGGGCCTTCGCCTGGCGCAAGCGTCACTATCGCGATCTCCTGCGCGCGCGCCGCGAGCGCTCCGGAGACGACACGCAGGATGAGGTCGAAGAATATTTTGCTTTGCCCGCGGGCGCCTAGGGGTCAGCGCGCCGCCGCAACTCGGGAAATACACTGGCACGCGGCGCCTCCCACGATCGCGAGTAGGTGTTGATTTTGTCGTTTACGACAGAGCGTCTTTCGTGCAAAAATCTTTGGCATGGCATCAGCTCTTACCGACGTTCACGTCCATCTCGCCGCGCTCCCCGACGGAGAAAACGGCTGTTATATTTCTGCCCGCATGCTCAGACGACCCCTTTCGCGTTTCCTCGCGTGGAAGTTCGGCGTGGACTTGGACAAGCCGCGCGAAGCGAACGATTTTTATGTCCAGCGTCTCCTCCGGGAATTGGAAGGCTCTCAACGAGTGAACCGGGCCGTGCTGCTGGGAATGGACGGCGTATATGACGCCAACGGTAGGCTCGATGAAACACGAACCGATTTTTTGATTGCCAATCGTTACGTGCTCGAACTCGCGCGGCGCCATGCCGATTCTTTTCTCGCCGGCGTTTCGATCAATCCGCAGCGGGCCGACGCAGTGGACGAGGTCGAGCGCTGCGCTGCGGCGGGCGCCGCCCTGGTCAAAGTATTGCCCAACGCGCAATGCTTCGACCCGGCCGACAAGCGCTACGTACCGTTCTATCGCGCGTTGGCAAAGCAGCGACTTCCGCTCCTCAGCCACGTCGGCTATGAATTCAGTCTCACGGGACGCGATCAATCGGCGGGCGATCCATCTAAATTGCGTTGCCCGCTGGAAGAAGGGGTCTGCGTGATCGGCGCGCACGGATGCAGCCATGGTCTGTTTGTCTTCGAGCCTCATTGGAAAGTCGTCCGAGAATTCGTCCGGCGCTACCCGCGCTTTTATCTCGACGCCTCCGCTCTGACCTTGCCTAATCGAGTGGACATGCTGTTTGTTCTCCGGCGCCATCCCGAAGTCTACGAGCGGTTGCTTTTCGGCACCGACTATCCCCTGCCGGTGTTTGCCTATCCTGCTTTAGGCCGCGCATACCGCTCCGCCGCCGCGGCGAACTATTTTGACCGCCAGGCCGTGGTGCTGGAAAGTTTGGGAATACGCTACAAAGATTTTTCTTCGCTAATGGTCTAACCGCTAAGTCGGTGTTACTGCCAACAGCGCTGGCTACCTCCGGCCGGCTACCGCCTAATCCTCTAGGCACCCCGGCATCTCCGAGGCCGCTCGGCTCCTGCAAGGCGCTGGATTTTCTTTTAATTGCAATCTTTTTACGTTCGGGGAGTCCTCCGCCGAATAGGAACACGCTTGGCATCGCGCTTGCTCATGCTATTTGGCAGAGGAAGCGACGTGATGAAACCAAAATGGATCGCAGCAATTGGCGTCACTCTGATGGTGACCGCCTTCTGCTCCAGAGCTGACGCAGGGTGGCTCATACTCAACTGGATAGAAAAGCCGTCCGCTCATGGTCCATCGACTCAAGCGGAGGCGGAAGACCGCACGGAATTTCTGCCTCTGTTTTCATTCGATTCAAACAAGCAGGACGAGCAAAGCTGGACGGAGCCGCGGCAAAATTTGCGCGAGGGCGATCTGATCGCCTATCGGATGGATCCGTGGGAGGCGCGCAAAAAGATTTTTCTGCAGGGGAAACTGAACGTGGTTGGCTACCGGCTGTTGAAGTACGGCCATGTAGCGATGATCGTCAAAGACCCCGAGGACGAAACCCGGTTGCGGTTGCTGTCGAGCTGGTCCTTTCGCGGGCCCAACACTCAGGAGACGCTGGACTCATTGCGGGAACATAGCTGGGACGCCTATCGAATGAACCAGTGGGAGCGCGTGGACAAGGAAAGATTTTATGAATTCATCGGGGTGGTCGGGCAAAAAGCCGGGAAATGGTACGGCTACGATTTCTCTGGTATGGTCGGCTTGGTGAATTCGAATCTCCGGCCCGGCAGGCCGGAAGAAATCGGCTACAGCTACATCTGCTCGACGGTTATCGTGGCCGCTCTCCAATATGCCGGCGTGGAGTTGGATGCTTACCAACGGAGCGGCATCGCGGACATTGTGACGCCGTTGCAGCTCGTCGCCAGCAAGGGCCGAATGATCAGACCGACGGACGCCATTGCCACTCAGCCGGAGGCATCGCACGCCGATGCCTCCGTGCAACCGGACGATGGTAATCCGGAACTTCCCGAGTAAGGATACCGAGCCTCCGATGGCAGCCGGCAAATACAAAGACACGCTCGCGGACCCGGGCCTGCGCGCCTTTCTTTGGACTCAGTTCCTGGGC
Organism: Binatia bacterium; assembly: GCA_036506735.1. Lineage (GTDB taxonomy): Bacteria > Desulfobacterota > Binatia > UBA9968 > UBA9968 > JAJPJQ01. Next base: position 13,013 of record DASXRG010000363.1, read on the forward strand.
GCGCTCAACGACAACGTTTTTAAAATAATCGTCTCGCTGCGCGCCGCCGATTTAGGATTGAGCAGCGGCGGCAGCGCGTATCTTTCGCTCGTCGGCGCCGTTTATATCCTGCCGTTTTTCCTTTTTTCCGGGTACGCGGGCCATCTCGCCGATGTTTTGAGCAAACGCGCCGTGCTGGTCGCGACCAAGGTCTTCGAGATCGCCGCCATGGCGCTCGGCGTCGTCGCCTTTCTTTCCGGCCGGTTCGAGTTTCTGTTGGCCGTGCTTTTCCTGCTGGCGCTCCATTCGACTTTTTTCAGCCCGGCGAAGTACGGCATTCTTCCCGAGATGTTGCCCGAGAAGGAGCTGTCGCGCGCCAACGGCCTCCTGGAGATGAGCACGTTCATGGCGATCATCTTGGGCATCACGGCGGGCAGTCTGACGTTTGCCGCCTGGAAGGATCATCTCGAGTGGATCGGCTTGTTGCTGACCGTCATCGCCGTCGCCGGAACGCTCACCAGCTTTGGCATACCCAAAGTCGCGCCGTCGGGCGCGCGCAAAAAGTTTCGACTCGATCCCTGGGCCGAAATTCGAAGCGGCGTCAAGCATCTGCGCGCGGACAGGACGCTGTGGCTCACCGTGATCGGCATTTCCTACTTCTGGTTTGTCGGCGCGCTGCTGCAGATGGATCTCTTCCTCTTGGGAAAAGAGATCATGGCGCTGGACGACGTGAGCATCGGACTTCTCGTCACGTTCCTGGCTTTGGGCATCGGCGTCGGCAGTCTCGCAGCGGGACGTCTTTCCGGCGACAAAGTCGAGATGGGTCTCGTGCCCTTGGGCTCGCTGACGATGGCGTTTTTTACGTTGCTGCTTTTTTTCTCCAGCGGTTCCTATGCCTGGACGAGCGTGATGCTGTCGCTGCTGGCGTTCTCGGGCGGGCTCTTCGTCGTTCCGCTCAACGCGCTCCTCCAGCAGAGAAGCGGCCGCGAAGAGAAGGGCCTTTTGATCGCCACCAACAACTTTTTCAACATGGTCGGCGTGCTCCTGGCGTCCGCGGCGCTGTGGATTTTTCACGACCTGTTACGACTCTCCTCCGCTTGGATCGTTTTGATACTCGGCCTTTTTACTCTGGCGGCGACGATTCATATTCTCACCATCCTGCCCGATTTTCTCATCCGTTTCACGGTCTGGATGCTCGCCCACACGATCTACCGCATCCGCATCGTCGGACAGGAGCACGTTCCGTTCCACGGGCCGGCGCTGCTCGTTTGCAATCACCTCTCGTACATCGACCCGTTGTTGGTGGGCGCGAGCGTGCAAAGATTCATCCGCTTTCTCATGTACGCGCCCTATTACGAGATCAGATGGGTCAACTGGATCTTTCGACTGATGAAGGCGATCCCGGTCTCGGCACGCAACCGGAGGGATATAGTGCAATCGATTGCGCGGGCGCGGGCCGAGCTGGCCGATGGGCACGTCGTCTGCATTTTCGCCGAGGGCTCGATCAGCCGGACGGGAAATCTGCTGCCGTTCAAAAGGGGCTTCGAGAAAATCCTAGAAGGCTTGGATGCCGGTTTGGATATTCCGATCATCCCGGTCCATCTCGACCGTCTGTGGGGCAGCATCTTCAGCTTCAAAGACGGCCACTTTTTTTGGAAATGGCCCGAGCGAATTCCCTACCCGGTGACGATTTCGTTCGGCCGTCCTTTGCCGGCCTCGACGACGGCCGAAGAGGCGCGGCAGGCGATCATGGAGTTGGGCAGCGAGGCGATAAACCACCGACGCGAAGCACGCGATCTCCTCCAGCTCCGTTTTTTAAAGACGGCCAAGCGGAAGTGGTTCTCGTTCTGCATGGCCGATTCGACCGGGAAGGAGCTGAGCTACGGCAAGGCCGCCGCCGCCAGCCTGCTGTTGTCGGGCTGGGTAAAAAGGCGATGCGCCGGAGAGTCGATGGTGGGTCTCCTGCTCCCGGCGTCCGTCGGTGGCGCGCTCGCCAACATCGCCGTCCTGACGGCGGGAAAAGTTCCGGTGAACTTGAATTTCACCGCCGGCAGCGATGCGATGGCGCAGGCGCTGAGCCAGTGCGGCATCAAGACGATCGTGACTTCGCGCGTGTTCCTGGCCAAAGGCAAGCTCGCCGAGATCGAAGGAATGATCTTCATCGAGGACGCGCTGGCGGAAGCCAAGCCGGCGGCAAAAATCATCGCGGCGGTCGGCGCTTTTATTCTCCCCGCGCGGCTGCTGCTCCGCCTCTACGGTAACGGCGACCCAAACGCAGAGTCGCTCGCCACCGTCATCTTCTCGAGCGGCAGCACCGGCACGCCCAAAGGCGTGATGCTGTCGCATCACAACGTCCTCTCCAACATCGAAGGATTCGCGCAGGTGTTTTGGGTGACGAATAAAGATCGCATGATGGGCGTGCTGCCGTTCTTTCACTCCTTTGGATTCACCGGCACGCTCTGGTTCCCGCTCATATCCGGCTTCGGCGTCGCCTATCATCCCAATCCGCTCGACGCCAAAACCATCGGCGAGATGATCGCCAAATACCAGGCGACGATTCTCATCAGCACGCCGACTTTCTACGCGGCGTACGTGAAAAAATGCTCTTCCGAGCAGTTGGCCACCTTGCGCTACGCCGTCGCCGGCGCCGAGAGGCTGCGCGAATCTCTGGCAAAAGATTTTCGGGAAAAATACGGCATCGATCTGCTCGAGGGATACGGCGCCACCGAGATGGCGCCGGTCATCGCGGTCAACACTCCGGACGTCCAGCAACACAGCGAGCATCAGACCGGACGAAAGCCCGGCACCGTGGGCCATCCGATTCCCGGCGTCGCGGTAAAAGTCGTCGATCGCGACACGGGCGCGATGCTCCCGTCCGGCGCGGAGGGGCTTCTGTTGGTGCAAGGGCCGAATCGCATGCTCGGCTATCTGGGCCAGCCGGAGCTGACCGGCGAAGTGTTTCGCGACGGCTGGTACGTCACCGGCGACGTCGCGTCGATCGACGAAGAAGGTTTCATCCGCATCACCGACCGCCTGTCGCGCTTCAGCAAAATCGGCGGCGAGATGGTGCCGCATCTCAAGGTGGAAGAGGCGATCAACCGGATCCTGGGCGATCAAGGTTGCGTGGTGATTGCGCTCCCGGACGAGCAGAAGGGCGAGCGGCTCGCCGCTCTATACACGAACAAAGAGATCGCGCCCGATGAGTTGTGGAATAAATTGAATCAAACCGACCTGCCCAAGCTGTGGATTCCGCGCCGCGATAGTTTTTTTCACGTCGAGGAAATCCCCTTGCTCGGATCGGGCAAAGTCGACCTCAAGAAAGCAAAGACGGCCGCGTTGGAAAAATCCGCGGGCTGAATTTATGCCGACGGAAATTTTGCTGATTTTTACGGGCTACGCGCTGGGTTGCGTTTCCGCCGGCTATTATCTCGTCCGTCTGCGCGCCGGGGAAGATATCCGAGGGCTCGGCAGCGGCAGCGCCGGCGCGACCAACGTCGGCAGGAAACTGGGCGCGTGGGGGTTTAGCGCGACGCTGCTCCTCGACGCGGGGAAAGGCGCCGCAGCCGCCGGCGCCGCGGCGCACTTGGGAGTCGAGCCGGCGGGAGCGATGTGGACCATCGTCGCCGTGGCGGCAGGCCACATCTGGCCTTTGCAGTTAAGATTTCGCGGCGGCAAAGGCGTGGCCCCCGCGCTCGGTGGAATTCTGATATTCGACTATCGGCTCGGAATCATCGCTGTGCTTCTTTGCGGGATTATATTTCTCTTCACGCGCCGGTTTACTTTGAGCGGTCTTGTCGCGGCCATCTTTTTGCCGGGCATCGCATGGTCTCTGGGATATCCGGGCCAAATCTTGCTGGCGATCTCGGCTCTCGTCGCGCTCATTGTGTTTTCTCATCGCCACAACATTCGCGCGCTGGTCCTGGAATTCGCGCGTGATACCCGGCCCGAGGAGGCGCCATGAACAAAACGTCGCCCTTGATCTTCAAGATTGCCGATCAAGAATCCGAGTTCGAGCAAATTCACCGGCTCAACTATCGGACCTTCGCCGAAGAGATTCCGCAGCACGCTGTGAACCGCGAGCGCCGCCTCAGGGACAGATTCCACGACGAGAATACGTATATGATCTGCCTGCGCGATGGCGCGCTGCAGGGCATGATCTGCGTGCGCGGCAAACGGCCGTTTTCTCTCGACGAAAAACTCACCGACCTCGACGCCTATCTGCCGCGCGGTTCGAAGCCGTGCGAGATCCGCCTATTGTCGGTGGAAAAAACTCACCGCAACGGAAAAACCCTGCTGGGGCTTCTGCGCTTGTTGGCGCGACATTGCGAAAGCCGCGGCTACGATCCGGCGATCATCTCTGGCACGTTGAGACAAACAAAACTCTACCGGCATCTGGGCTTCGTGCCGTTCGGGCCGGTGGTGGGCGCGCCCGCGGCGAGATTTCAGCCGATGGTCCTGACCGCGGAGGCGTACCAAAACCGGACGGTAAAATTATTGGAAAGTTTAGCCGCCGGTTCGAACCTGAAACCCCTGATCAATCTGCTGCCGGGTCCGGTGAGCGTCGCGCCGGAAGTGCGGCGGAATTTTATCCAACCGCCGGTCTCGCACAGGTCCGAAGCGTTCATCGCCGACTTTCAACAAACCCGGCGGCTCTTGTGCGCTCTGGTCGGATCGAAGCACGTCGAGCTTCTTATGGGCTCCGGCACCCTCGCGAACGACGCCGTCGCCGGGCAGATCTCGCTCCTGCCGGGCCGGGGCCTGATTTTAAGCAACGGTGAATTCGGCGACCGCTTGATCGACCATGCGAACCGGTTTGGCTTGTCTTTCGACATCCTGCGGGCGGATTGGGGCGGCGTTTTCGGTCCCGATCAGATCCGGCGCATCATCGATCGGAGCGCGCGAATCGAATGGCTGTGGGCGGTCCATTCGGAGACTTCGACGGGTATTCTCAACGACATCGGGATGCTGAAGAAAATTTCCACGGCAAAAAACTTGCGTCTCTGTCTCGACTGCATCAGCTCGATCGGCACCGTCGCCGTCGATCTTCACGACGTCTATCTCGCCTCGGGCGTCAGCGGCAAGGGACTCGCGGCGTTTCCGGGATTGTCGATGGTCTTCTATAACCATCCAATCGAGCCCGCCGAGCGCGCGATACCCAGATACCTCGACGTGGGTTTTTACGCCGCGCGCGGCGGCGTTCCGTTTACGATCTCTTCCAACCTGATCTACGCGCTGCGCGCGTCTCTCCTGCGCCGTTTGGGAGAAAATTCCGCCGACGAAATTCTCGGTCTGTCGCGCCGCCTGCGCGCAAGGCTGCGCGCGATGGGATTCCGAATCGTCGCCCCGGACGCGCACGCGGCGCCGACCGTGATCACCATCGCCCTTCCCGAGACGATTTGCTCGGACGACCTCGGTCAATATTTGGAAGCGACCGGCTACTCGCTGAGCTACAAGAGCGAATATCTCCTGCGCCGGAACTGGATCCAAATCTGCTTGATGGGAGAATGCACGGAGGCGAAGCTCACGCCGCTGCTCGAATCGTTGCAGGAGCTTTCTTATTCGCTGCCGCG
>DASXRG010000364.1:0-37922 GCA_036506735.1 Binatia bacterium
GCTGGGCGACAGATTCACCCGTACTCTATGGATCAAAAAGATGCGCGGGACCGCCGCGGAACCGAACGAGTATGAGTTCAGCATCGCTAAAGGAAAAGGCATCGTCCTCACGTCGCAGCTCCTCCAGCCTCTGGAAGATACGCTGCAGCCTTTCCAGGTGGCGGACGGCTCGCCGAACGGCAAGCAGGAGGAGCCGGTGAAAGAGACGCTACAGCCCTTCGAACCGGATAAGCTCCCCGATAAGTAGGTCGCCACACCCCCTAGGTCTTAACGGAGACCTCCTTTTTTTTCATTCCGACCGCGGTATCTTCCTTGACGCGCCAAATCGGCGTGGTTAGATTTTTAACACTATGCGTTTAGAAAAATTGACGGTTAAATCTCAAGAAGCCCTCCAGAACGCGCAATCTCTGGCGGAAAAACGCAATCATCAGGCCCTCGACGTAGAGCACCTGCTGATGGCGCTGCTCGGCCAAAAAGAGGGCATCGCGCTTTCGCTCCTGCAAAAACTGGGTATCCCGCCCACCACGCTCTTCGATCGAGTCGAAGCAGCACTCAACCGAATTCCGCAAGTGACCGGTGCTTCCGCCGGTCAGGCGTACATCACCCCGCGGCTCAAGAAAGTCATCGACGGGGCCGAGAGCGCGGCCGAGGGATTGAAGGACGAGTACGTCTCGATCGAGCATCTCTTGATGGCGATGGCCGACGACGCCGGCGAGGCGGGAAAAATTCTCCGCGAGCTGGGCGTTTCGAAAGACAAGATTCTCAAAGCGCTCGTGGACATCCGCGGCTCGCAGCGGGTCACCGATCCCAATCCCGAAGAGAAATATCAGGCGCTGGAAAAATACAGCCGCGACCTGACCGAGCTGGCGCGCAAGGGAAAACTCGATCCGGTGATCGGCCGGGACGAGGAGATCCGCAGAGTCATGCAGGTCCTCTCGCGCCGCACGAAAAACAACCCGGTATTGATCGGCGAGCCCGGCGTCGGCAAGACCGCGATCGTCGAGGGACTCGCGTTGAGAATCGTGAACGGCGACGTCCCCGAGGGGCTGAAAAACAAACGCATCGTCGCGCTCGACATGGGCGCGCTGGTGGCCGGGGCCAAGTATCGCGGTGAGTTCGAAGAGCGGCTCAAGGCGGTTCTCAAAGAAGTTACGGAAGCGGCCGGCCAGATCATTCTCTTTATCGACGAGATCCACACATTGGTCGGCGCGGGCGCGGCCGAGGGCGCCATGGACGCCTCGAACATGCTGAAGCCCGCGCTGGCGCGCGGCGAGCTGCGCTGCATCGGCGCCACGACTTTGGATGAGTACCGCAAGCGGATCGAAAAAGATCCGGCGCTCGAAAGAAGGTTCCAGCCCATCTTCGTCCCCGAGCCTTCGGTCCAAGACACCATCGCGATTTTGCGCGGACTCAAAGAGAGATACGAAGTCCATCACGGCGTGCGCATCACCGATAGCGCGATCGTCGCCGCGGCTACGTTGTCGCACCGCTACATCACCGACCGCTTCCTGCCCGACAAGGCGATCGACTTGATCGACGAGTCCGCCTCGCGCCTCCGCATCGAGATCGACAGCATGCCGACCGAGATCGACGAGATCGAGCGCAAGATCATGCAGTTCGAGATCGAGCGCCAGGCGCTCAAGCGCGAGAGCGACCGGGCGTCGAAGGAACGGCTCGCGCGGGTGGAGAAGGAGATCGCCGAGCTGCGCGCGCAATCCGACGAATTGAAGTCCCACTGGAAACAGGAGAAAGAGGCGATTCAGAGGATCCGCGCCATAAAAGAAAAAATCGAAGCGACCAAGGTCGAAGAGCAGCAAGCGCAGCGGAGCGGCGATTTGAACCGCGCCGCCGAGCTGCGCTACGGTGTTCTGACCCAGCTCCAAAAACAATTGGAAGAGGAAAACAGAAAGTTCGCCGAGCTGCAAAAGGACCGCAAGATGCTCAAAGAGGAGGTGGACGCGGAAGATATTGCCGAGGTGATTTCCAAATGGACCGGAATTCCGGTGTCCAAGATGCTGGAAGGCGAGGTGCAGAAGCTCCTCAGGATGGAAGACCGCCTCAAAGAAAGGGTCGTCGGACAGGAGGAAGCGATCCACGCGGTTGCGAACGCGGTGCGCCGCGCGCGCGCCGGCTTGCAGGACCCGAACCGGCCGATCGGCTCATTCCTGTTCCTCGGCCCCACCGGCGTCGGCAAGACCGAGTTGTGCCGCGCCCTGGCGGAATTTCTCTTCGACGACGAGCACGCCATGGTCCGGCTCGATATGTCCGAGTTCATGGAGAAGCACTCCGTCGCGCGTTTGATCGGCGCGCCCCCGGGTTACGTCGGCTATGAAGAGGGCGGATATTTGACCGAAGCCGTGCGCCGCCGGCCCTACTCCGTCGTACTGTTCGACGAAATCGAAAAGGCCCATCCGGATGTCTTCAACGTCCTGCTGCAGATTTTAGAAGACGGGCGCTTGACCGACGGCCAGGGCAGGACGGTCGATTTCAAGAATACCGTGATCATCATGACCTCGAACCTGGCCAGCCAGTTCATCCAGGACCTGGGCCAAAAAGACCGCAAGGAAATGGAGCGAAGGGTCAACGCCGCCCTGCGCGAGGCCTTCAAGCCGGAGTTCCTCAACCGCATCGACGAGATCGTGATCTTCAACCCGCTGGGACGGGAAGAGATCAAGCGGATCGTCGAGATCCAACTCAGGCGTTTGGAGAAGATACTGGCGGAGAAAAAGATCCAGATCGAAGTGACGGACCGGGCCAAGGCGCTCCTGGCCGAGCAAGGCTACGACCCGGTCTTTGGCGCGCGTCCGCTGAAGCGCACCATCCAGAGATTGATTCAGGACCCGCTGGCGCTCAAAATTCTCGCCGGCGAGGTCAGCGAAGGCGACAAAGTGATCGTCGATGCCGAGCGCGGCGAGATCGTCTTCCGCCACGGCGGTCCGGCTCACATCGATGGACAGGAAGCAGTTCTGCACTAAATCCGTCCGGCAAAAACAAATAGCCGCGGATTCTCTGGCGCAACGTCCGGGAATCCGCACTCGCAACCCGCCCAAACGTGCTCCTTCGTTTTCCGCGCCACCAAGTTTTCTTTATGGTATATCCAAAGTTCCCGCAGTGACTCGTAGGAGCGCTCGATAACGATGGAGGCGACGCAAGGGGAAGGCAACCAGCGAAAAAAATTAACCCTCATCCTCATCAACGTCTGCATCGGCCAGTTCATCGTCGGCCTCGACAATCGCGCGCTTTTGGTCGCGCTGCCGACACTCACCGAAACTTTCCACGCCAGCCTCACGACCATCCAATGGACCGTCCTGATTTATGACCTCACCTTGATCGGCCTGGTCATCACCGTGGGCCGACTCGGCGATCTGCTCGGCCGGAGACGCATCTACACGGGCGGATTTCTGCTCTTTGTCTTGGGCTCTTCCCTCTGCGGCATCGCGCAATCGCCGGCCCAACTCATCGCCTTCAGAGCGCTCCAGGCGGCGGGCGGGGCGATGATCATCGCCAACGGCCGGGCGATCGCCTCGGTGGCTTTTCCCTCGGCGCAGCGCGGCAAGGCGTTGGGCTTTATTTCGATGGCGTTTCACACCGGATTCTTGACCGGCCCGACCCTCGGCGGATTTTTGATCGACACCGTCGGCTGGCGCTGGATTTTCTACATCAACCTGCCGATCGGAATTTGGGGCGCCTACCTCGCGTGGAAACTCATGGAGGAGACGCGAGAGACGAAGGAAAAAGTCTCGATCGACTTCCTCGGCGCGGCGCTCCTCTTGCTCACGACCAGCTCTTTTATTTACGCGATCGACCGGCTGCCGCGCCTTGGACCGCGCCATCCGACTTTCCTGACGACGATATCGCTCGCCGCCGTCGCGCTTGTGCTCTTCGTCATCACCGAGCTCAGGTCGAAAACCCCGATCCTGATCTTCTCTCTGTTTCGCAACCGTCTTTTCAGCGCCTCGATGCTGAGTTTGTTTTTTATCACCTCGACGCAGTCGGCGATCAGCTTCCTGCTGCCGTTTTACCTGCAAAACGTCATGGGCTATTCTCCCACCCACATGGGCTGGATCATCATCGCCAACTCGGTGGTCATTATTCTGGTGGCGCCGATCGCCGGCTGGCTGTCGGACCGCTTGGGATCTCGATTGTTATGTACGATCGGCTCGAGCTTGATCGTGACGGCGCAGTTTTTTATCGGCTCGCTGGGACTCGATTCGTCGGCGCTGAGAATCATGTTCCCGTTGGCGCTTTCCGGGCTCGGTTGGGCTATTTTCAACGCGCCCAACCAGAGTGCGATATTGGGATCGGTCCCGAAAGACAAAGTCGGCGGCGCTTCCGGTATGACCGCGACGGCGGCCCGGACCGGAGGCGCGATGGGTATCGCGCTCTCGGCAACCCTGTTTACTTACTTTCTTACCTCGGGCGGCTTGAGCGGCGCCGCGATCGAATCGCCCAAAACCTGGACCGCATCGCCGGAGCTTTTCGTCGGCTCTTACAACCATACGGTCCACATCGTCAATTTTTTCACTTTGCTGTCGGTTTTGTTCTCCGCGGTGAGAGGGGGCCAGCGCGCGGCCGTCGGGGGAAAATAGCATGTCCTGGTTTCTCCATCTCGACATGGACGCCTTTTACGCCTCGGTCGAGCAGGCGGTGAGCCCGGAACTCAAGGGCAAACCGGTGATCGTCGGCGGAAAAAGCGGCCGGGGAGTCGTGACCTCGGCATCCTATGAAGCGAGAAAATACGGCGTCCATTCGGCGCTGCCCGGTTTTCAAGCGCGGCGGCTCTGTCCCAACGGAATTTTTCTGCCGAACCGGCGCCGGCTCTACAGCGAATACTCGGAAAAAGTTTTCGCGCTCCTCGAACACTACTCGCCCGCGGTGCAGGCGATCTCGATCGATGAAGGACTGGTCGATCTCACCGGTACCGAGAAGTTATTGGGCCCGCCGCTCAAGACGGCGGAGCGCATCATCAAGCAGATCAAGACGGAATTGGATCTCCCCGCCTCGGGCGGTCTTTCCACCAGCCGCGTCGTCGCGAAGATTGCGGCGACGTTGGCGAAGCCGCACGGTCTCATTCATATTTTGCCGGGCTCGGAGGAAACTTTTCTCGCGCCGCTGCCCGTGTCCTGCGTGCCGGGAGTCGGCCCCAAAGCCGAGGCCGAGTTGCTCCGGCGCGGGATTAAGACCATCGGCGATTTATTGCCGCGGCCGGAACTCAGAAGAAGATTTTTTGATCTCGATCCCTCAGACCATCGCCACCGCACGCGTGATCATTCGATCGGCAACGAGACCACTTTGGACAAGCCGTTGAAGCGCCGGGAAGAGATGGAACAGGTCCTGTGGGAGCTGGTCGAGGAAGTCGGCAAGAGGCTTCGGCGCGAGCGGCTGTTCGCGCGCTGCATCACGGTGAAAATCCGCTACAGCGATTTTAAAACCATCACTCGGTCGCGGACCATTCCGAGTCCGACCTGCTTCGACCGGCAGATTTTCGAAGTGGCCGGCGACCTCTTGAGAAAAAATCTTTCCCCCGACCGCGCGGTCCGGCTCCTCGGCGTCAGCACAGGCGCGCTGTTGAGCACGGGGTGGCAGGAATCTCTGTTCGAAATCGACGCGCGCCGCTCTCTGGAAAAACTCTATCGCGGCATCGACCGCCTGCGCGACAAGTACGGCGAAGACGCGATCGGCGCCGCCACGCCGCGCGGCCGGACTCGTTGACTTTTAGACTGCAACCCTCTTAGAGTTTCACTGACGAACACAAAGCGCAGCCGGTTGATTCGCTCATGACGAATAAGAATCATCCTTTTCTCGCCGCCTGTCGCCGCGAGGAAACTCCCTACACGCCGGTGTGGCTCATGCGCCAGGCCGGACGTTACATGCAGGAATACCGCAAGCTGCGTGCGGAGTTTTCTTTTCTCGATCTATGCAAGCGTCCGGAGTTGGCGGCCGAGATCACCGTGACGCCGGTCGAACGGCTCGGTGTGGACGCGGCGATTCTGTTCGCCGACATCCTGCTGCTCCTGGAGCCCATGGGGCTCGGGCTGGAATATTCAAAAGACGACGGGCCTGTTATCGAGGCTCACATTCGCAGCCGGACCGACGTGGAACAATTGCAGGAATTCGAGCCGCAAGACGCCTTAGCCTTCGTGATGGAGACGGTACGGCGGAGCCGCGCGGCGCTGGCCGGCAAGGTTCCGCTCATCGGATTCTCCGGCGCGCCGTTTACTTTGGCGTCGTATATCGTAGAGGGCGGCGGCTCGCGCAATTATCTCCGCACCAAAAAACTCATCTACTCCGACCCCGGCGCCTGGCGCGCTTTGATGGAGCGCCTTTCTACGGCGGTAAGCAAATATCTCAACGCCCAGATCGACGCGGGCGCCGACGCCGTCCAGCTCTTCGATAGTTGGGTCGGCTGTCTGTCGCCCGACGATTATCAGAAGTACGTTCTGCCTTATACTCGAGCAACGATCGGCGCCATTACACCGGGGACGCCGGTCATCCACTTCAGCACCGGGACGGCGGGAATGCTCAAGCTGATCCGCTTCGCCGGCGGCGACGTCATCGGCCTCGACTGGAGGATCCACCTGGACGAAGGCTGGGCTGCGATCGGCTACGACGTCGGCGTCCAGGGAAATTTGGATCCCGCCGTGCTACTGACGAAGCCAAAGGAAATCCGCTGGCGCGTCGAGGACATTCTCACGCGCGCAGGGGGAAGGCCGGGACACATTTTTAATCTCGGCCACGGCGTGCTCCCCGAGACTCCGGTCGAAAACGTCATTGCGATGGTCGAGGCGGTGCACGATTTGAGTGCGAGATAAAAGCGACATGAAGCTTTCCCATGACGCGGTTCTGCTGCTCTCATTCGGCGGCCCGACCAGCCCGGAACAGATCCGGCCGTTTCTCGCGCGCGTGCTCGCAGGCCATCCGGTTCCGCCGGCGCGCATCGCCGAGGTCGTGCGCCACTATGAAGCCGTCGGCGGCCGCTCGCCGCTGAAGGATATTACTTTCCTGCAAGCTCACGCGCTCGATGAGATTCTCAAGCAACTCGGCCTGCCGCTGCCGATCTACGTCGGCATGCGCCACTCGCCGCCTTTTATTCCGGAGGCGCTCGACCAGATGACCGGCGACGGCGTCAAGAGAGCGCTCGCTTTCATCCTATCCCCCCACCAAACGGAAGCGAGCTGGGAGCGCTATCAACAAAGCGTGGCGGATGCGCGCAATGAGATCGGCGACCGCAGTCCTCACATCGATTACTGCCCCGGTTGGCACAACCACCCGCTGTATATTCAGGTATGGGAGGAGCTGATTGAAGATGAAATGGAAAAGCTGGCGGCGGCGGAACGCGATCGTACTTCTCTTATCTTCACCGCCCACAGCGTGCCGACGTCGATGGCGGCGAGTTCCCCCTACTGCGCACAGCTTCAAGAGAGCTGTTCTCTCGTGGCGGCGCGCCTCAACCACCCGCGCTGGTCGATCGCCTATCAAAGCCGGAGCGGCAATCCGCGCGAGCCGTGGCTGGAGCCGGACATTTCCGAAGCGCTCCATAATCTTGCCGGAGAAAAGGCCGCGCCGGTGGTCGTGGCCCCGATCGGATTTGTCGCTGAGCACGTCGAGGTGCTCTATGACCTCGACATCGCGGCTAAACAAATCGCCGCTGGGCTGGGGCTCAAATTTTTCCGCGCCGGCGCGCCGAACGATCATCCGACTTTTATTCGCATGGTAGCGGACGTTATTGAAGCCGCTTTATCCGGGAAATCACCGATCGCGCAATGAACCGGCGCATCATCGTCGTCGGCGGCGGCATCGCCGGATTGGCGGCGGCTTACCGGCTGACGGAGCTGAACCGAGAAAACAATCCCGGTCTGGAGATTGTTCTTCTTGAAGCGAGCGACCGGCTCGGTGGCTGCATCTTGACCGAGCGCATCGGTGAATTTGTCGTCGAGGCCGGCCCGGACTCTTTCATCTCTGAAAAGCCGTGGGCATTGCAGCTATGCGAGCGGCTCGGTCTCGGCCCGCGTCTGGTCTCGACGAATGAAACCCGGCAGAGCGTTTTAGTCGTGCACAAGGGACGGCCGGAGCCGCTGCCGGAAGGCTTCTTCCTGATGGCGCCGACCCGGTTGTGGCCGCTGGTAAAAACCCCGCTCTTTTCCTGGCGCGGCAAACTGCGCCTGGCCTCAGAAACCGTTATGCCCCGGGGCCGAATTGGAGACGACGAGAGCCTGGCCGCCTTCGTGCGCCGCCGCTTTGGCCAAGAAATGCTGGAGCGGGTGGTGCAACCGCTGATCGGCGGCATCTACGCGGCCGACCCGGAGAAACTCAGTTTGGCGGCGACGATGCCGCGCTTCTTGGAAATGGAGCGCGATGGCCGCAGCGTCACATGGGCAATGTGGCGCGCAGAGCGGCGTCGCGCGCGCAATCACGCGCCGGAAAGCGGCGCGCGCTGGAGTCTCTTTCTCTCGCTCGCAGGCGGCATGCAGGAGCTGGTGGATGCGATCGCCGCGCGCTTACCGGAGGGCAGCGTGGAGCTGGGTAGCCAAGTTACGCGCCTTGATCGGACCAGCGCAAAAAAAAGCTGGATAGCTACGACCAACCGCGCGCAAACCGTCGAAGCCGACGGCATCATCCTGGCGACGCCGGCCTACTCGGCAGCGATCTTGCTGGCTTCAGCCGCGCCGGAGCTGGCTCAAGAGCTGCGCGAGATCCCGTATGGCTCGACGGCGACGGTGAGCCTGGCCTATCGCGCCAGGGATGTCCGGCGCGATCTCGGCTTCGGCTTGATCGCGCCGGCGATCGAGTCGCGCAAGATCCTCGCCTGCACCTTCAGCAGCGTAAAATATCCCGGCAGAGCGCCGGCAGGATCGGTGCTGCTCAGGGCTTTTGTCGGCGGGGCGTTGCAACCCGAGTTATTCGAACAAGATGATCGCGCGCTGGAAGCCAGCGTGCGCGATGAGCTGGCTGCGTTATTGGACATCCACGCCGAGCCGCTCTTCCGCCGCATTCACCGCCATCCCCGCTCGATGCCCCAATACCCCGTCGGCCATCTCGCGCGAGTCCAGCGGCTGGAAGATTATCTAGGAAAATTTCCCGGTCTCGCGCTCGCCGGCAACGCCTACCGGGGCGTGGGAATCGCCGACTGTATTCACAGCGGCGAACAGGCGGCGGAAAGATTGGCCGGCCGGACCTAAGGCGCGCGCTCTATCGATTTCTCTGGCGATTTCTCCGGCGGCCTGAGCGGCTTGCCGGCGCTGTCGTACACTTCCACGGCGGCGTACTTTTCCAGTATGGGTTGGATCTTGCGGCCGTCGCCGACGGCGACAATCTGCATCGTCTCCGGGTTGAAGTACTTGCGCGCCACGCGCTGCACGTCGTCCGCGCTGACCGCCATGATTTTGCCGGGGTAAGTATCCCAATAATCGTCCGGAAATCCGTAAATTTTCCGCGTCAGCGCAAACGCCAGGGTGCGCGACGGCTGTTCGAGCGCCAGAGCGAAGCTCGCGACCAGTGAACGTTTGCTCTGCTCGAGCTCGGCCTCGGGTACTTTTTCGTCGCGGATGCGGCGAATCTCTCGAAAGAATTCTATGAGCGCGCCGTCGGTGACCTCGGTGCGCATGCTGCCGCCGACGCGCCATGGCCCCGGATACTCGCCGGCATTGAAGCTGCTGTAGACGCCGTAGGTGTAGCCTTTCTCCTCGCGTAAGTTGAGAAAGAGCCGGGCTGAGGAGCTGCCGCCGAACAAATGGTTCATCACGACCAGCGGGATGTAATCTGCGCTGCGCCGGTCGATCGCGATATCGCCCAAAACGACCACGGTCTGCACCGAATTGGGACGATCGACTATATAGACCTTACGCGCCGAGGCGGGAGCCGCGTTGGGAGGCAACGCTTCTTTGACTTCGGCCGTTTGCCATGCGCTCAGCGATTTTTCCAGCTTCGGGATGAGTTCCGCGGCTCTGACATCGCCGACAACGGCCAAAATCGAGTCGGCCGGCGCGTAGCGCTCTCGGTGCCACCGAGCGAGCGCTTCGCGAGTCAGGGCCTCCACGGATTCGAGAGTCGGCGCCACGACCGCGGCCGGATGGCCGCCGAACACGGCGCCGCGAAACCTCTCTTCCGACAGGAAACCCGCGGCCGAGCGCTGTTCCCGCAGTTGGACTTTGAGCCGTTGCTTCAGTTTGGCCAGCTCCTCTGCCGGAAAACTGGGATGCAACAAGACGTCGGTGGCCGCCGCAAACCACGAATCAAAATTGCTGCTCAGCCCGGAGGCGCCGAGCACGGTTTCCGGGGAGCCGAACCCGGCGGAGGCCGATAGAGTCGCGCCCAATTTTTCTATTTCTTCGGCGATCTGCTCGCTGGTGCGGGTTTGCGTGCCTTCGCGGAGCATCTGCGCGGTCGCGCTGGCGAGGCCCGGCGATTTGGACGGCTCAAATAACGCCCCGGCGGCCCGCAGGTGCAGCTCGACGTGGACGGCGGGAAAGCGGTGATCTTCCACGATCAGCACGGCGAGACCGTTCTTCAGCCTCGTCTCGAACGCTTTCGGGATTTTCACTGAAAGCACGTCGCGCGAAACCGGCGCTTTGTTTTTGCGCTCGATCTGGCTCAAGGGAGTGGCGGTGGATTCCTGGCCCGATACCCGAAGCGGCGGGAAAGTCGCAGCGCCCAAAAAAACGAGCGCAACGACGGCCGTGCGCAAGGCTTGGCAAGGCGTCCGGCGGCGTGTCATTTTCCGTCCGTGGAAACCGGCGCAGACTTGGGTTTGGGCAAAGTGATCACCACCGTGCGGTTGGTTTCTTTCAGATAGGTCCGGGCGACGCGCTGGAGATCGTCTTTCGTGACCCGCGCGACTTTGGACTGAATCGTATTGATCAACCCCGGATCGTTGTAATAAACCGCATAAGAGCCCAGGAGAGTGACCCGGCTGCGCGTGCTGTAGAGCGACTCAACCCGGTGGTGTTCCGATTGCTTCCGCACTTTTTCCAGCTCCCAATCGCTCACCGGCTCGCTTTTTACGCGCTCCAACTCTTCGTAGACGATCTTTTCGATCTCGGGCACGTTCTCATTCGACCGGGCCATAACCGAAATCTCGAACAGCGATGGCCCCCGTTGCTCCCACGGTCCGGCGGAGACACTGACCGCGATCTCTTTTTCCTTGACGAGCTTTCGGTAGAGACGCGACGACATCGAGGGGGCCAGAATGTCGCCCAAGACATCGAGCGCGTACCAATCGGTCGTGTTGCCCGCCGGCGCTTTATAAACCATGTCGATTCTGGGAGTTTGAGCAAAGGCATCTTCGATCGTTCGGCGCCGCTCTCCCTTCTGCTCGGGCTCCGTGACATCGGGCGCCGCGGACGACGGTTGCGCGGGAATGGCCTCGAAATACTTCTTGATCAGCGCCAAGGCCGCTTCGCTCTTAAAATCTCCCACGAGCGAGAGCACCGCGTTATTCGGCGCATAGTACCGTTTGAAGAACTCGGCCGCGTCTTTCACGGCGGCGCGGTTCAGATCTTCCATCGAGCCGATGGCGGAGTGCTTGTAAGCGAAATTGTCGTAGGCGGCGTCGATGATCGCTTCGTACGTCTTGCCGTAAGCCCGGTTGTCATAGTTCTGGCGCCGCTCTTCCTGCACCGTAAGCCGCTGATTGTCGAAATTCGCCTGGCTGATAGTCAGCGAGCGCATGCGGTCGGCCTCCAGAAACAGCCCGAGTTCCAACTGATTCGCCGGCAAGGTTTCGTAATAGTTCGTCCGATCAGGATTGGTCGTGCCGTTGGAGCTGCCGCCGTTGTTCGAGATCAGAATCGAGTGTTCGCCCTTGCCGACGTTCGCCGATCCCTGAAACATCATGTGCTCGAACAGGTGCGCAAAGCCGGTCCGGCCCGGAGGCTCGTCGCGCGAGCCGACGTTGTAAGTTATGCAGAGCGAGTACGTCGGCGCCGCGTGATCCTCGGAAAGAATCACCCGCAGCCCGTTTTTCAATTTATATTCTTGAAACCGAACCTCGATGGGAGGCCCGCTTTTTGGCGCCGCTTCGGGCGCAGCCGCCTGCGCGCGCAACGCCGGCTGAAATGGCGTCAAGCTTATGAGCGCGGCTAAGATGAATTGCACTGTTCGCATGGGACTCTGCGGTAAGAAAGAAATACTACGTAAGCGGAGCTACTTCAATTCTTGCGGGCTCAAGTGCGGCTCGTAGAGCATCTGGATGACGATGCCGTCCGGGTCCGCCAGATAAAAAGACGCGCTGCCATCGCGGTGGATTTTGAAGGGCTGGACGATTTTGACTCCTTGGGCGCGGAACTCCCCTTCCAGCTCGCGAACTCGGCCGGCGCTTTGGACGACAAAACCGACATGGTCGAGGGATTGTGCCGCCGTTGAAACGCCGGTCGACGCGGGTAATTCATGGAGCGCCAGATTGTCGCAGCCGGAGGAGAGATAAACGTTCTGCGGATCGGGCTCCCAGACGACCTCCATGCCGAAACACTGTTGATAGAAGGCTTTGGAGCGCCGAATGTCCCGCACCTTGAGCGCGACGTGGCGCAATCCCTTGAGCCCGTTGACGGTGGTCATAGCCGTTTATACCACGCTTGCGTAAGCCAACAAAAGGCGAGATGATTCTAACCATGAAAGAGGCCCTCTGGTGGACGATGGAGGCGGACGGCCGCATCCTCTGCACGCTTTGCCCGCGCTATTGCAGGATGGGCGAAGACCAGGCCGGCTTTTGCTACATTCGAAAAAATATCGGCGGCAAGCTCTATTCTTTGGGTTACGGTAAATCGACCGGCTTTGCCGTCGACCCGGTCGAAAAGAAGCCGCTGAACCATTTTTTGCCCGGCACGGGAATTCTCAGCTTCGGCACGGCCGGCTGCAATCTCGGCTGCCGCTTCTGCCAGAACTGGAGCATCAGCAAGGCCAAGCTCGACGATGCCGGAAGTCTGGGCGCGGGCCCGGAAGAAGTCGTCAAGCTGGCGCTGGCGCAAAACGTCCCGAGCATCGCCTTCACTTACAACGACCCGGTCATCTGGGCCGAGTTCGCGATCGACATCTCACGCCTGGCGCGCGAATGCGGCATCAAGAGCGTCATGGTGACGGCAGGCTACATCACGCCCGAAGCGCGCGGCGACGTCTATCGCTATATCGACGCGGCCAACGTAGATCTCAAAGCCTTTACCGAGCGCTTCTATCGCAAGCTCACATTTTCCCATATCGATCCGGTTCTCGACACCCTCAAATGGCTCAAGAATGAAACCGATATCTGGTTCGAGATCACCAATTTGATGATTCCGGGAGAGAACGACGATCCGGAAGAGACCAAGCAGCTCTGCGACTGGGTGCTGGACAATCTGGGCGACGGCGTTCCGCTTCACTTCACCGCCTTTCATCCGGATTTCAAAATGACGGACAAACCGCGGACGCCCGCGTCCACCTTGAAGCGCGCGAGAGAGATCGCGCGCGCGGCGGGGATCAAGTACTGCTACGTCGGCAACGTCTTCGACGACGCCGGACAGTCCACCTATTGCCCGGGCTGCGGCGCCGCGGTGATCCGGCGTTCTTGGCACGAGATCCTCGAGTACCGCCTAATCGGGAATCGCTGCCCTTGCGGCCAAACGATTCCCGGGCGCTTTCAGATCTCTGAAGCAGCATCCGCCGGCCGGCGGCGGCGTTTCGCACGTCTCTAGCCCAATCCGCCGCTTCTGCGCTCCGCAACAATTGTATTTTGTCACTGAAACCGCATAAAATGCGTTCTGCCATGGCGCGCGTTAAAACCACCCGGCGCGATTCGCTTCCGGATCTGATGATCCTGGAGGACGTGAGCACGCTCATCAGCCATTCCCAGGATCTGCAGGAAACCCTCAACAGCATCGTCGCCATCGTTGCCGAGCGCATGGAGACCGAGGTCTGCTCGCTCTACATTCTCGAGCGCAAGAAAAATCGCCTCACCTTGTGGGCGACGATGGGCCTAGACCAGGAGTCGGTGGGAAAAGTCTCGATGGGGATCACCGAGGGATTGACCGGTCTCGTCATCGAGCGAATGAATCCCGTGATGGCGGTCGACGCGCAGGCCCACCCGCGTTACAAATATTTCCCCGAAACCGGCGAGGAGCGCTTTCACTCTTTCCTCGGCGTCCCGCTGATCGAAAATCGCATGCCGCTCGGCGTGCTCGTCGTCCAGACTTCGCGGCGCCGCGAGTTCTCGCGCGACGAGATTCGACTTCTCAAAGCGATTTCTGCTCAGGTCTCGGGCATCATCATCCAGGCGCGCCTGGTTGATTCTCTCAAACACAAAGAGCGCGAGCGAAAGGAATACCAAAAACGCTTGGGCACCGCGCTGAGGAAACTCCGTTCGTACGAAGGCAGGCGCCGCGACCGAACGGTTCGGGGCGCGTTGCAAAAATGGCGCGGCAGACTCGCCGGCCTGTCGGTAGCGCCCGGCTTTGGCCGCGGCACGGCTCATGTTCTGAAGCCCAGGGTGGATTTGAGATCGGTGAAAAAAGAGCGGGCAAAAAGCCCGAAGCGGGAGATCGAGAGGTTTCGCGCCGCGGTCGAGCGCGGCATCGAGCAGATTCAAACTCTCAAACAGCGCATGAGTCGGCTGATCTCGAAAGAGGAAGGGGCCGTGTTCGACGTTCATCGCTTGATCCTGGGCGATCCGGTTTTAATCGAACAGATCGAAAACAAGATTCGCAAGGAGCGCTACACGGCCGAGTACGCGGTCAGCAGCGTTTTTGAGCAACACCTCAGCTCGTTTACCCGGATCGAGGACGATTATTTGAGAGAGCGCGCCGCGGACGTCAAGGACGTGGCACAAAGACTGCTGGAAAATCTCTCCGGCATGAGCGAGGAGAAGCTCGTCCTCCCCGAAGAGTCGATCCTCGTCGCCGAGGATCTTTCGCCCGCGGATTTGAGCTTGATCGAGGGCGATCATTTTCGCGGCATCGTCCTCGCCACGGGCGGCGTCACTTCGCACGCTTCGATATTGGCCAAATCTTTTGAGATCCCCAGCGTGGTTGCGGTCGAGGGACTCATCGAAAACGTCCGCGCCGGAGACGCGCTCATCGTGGATGGAAACTCAGGCGTTGTTTACATCAACCCGAGCCACGAAGTGGTGCGCGAGTACGACCGGCTAGAGCGGGAATATCTCGCCCTCAACAAAGAGCTCGCCGAGCTGCGCGATCTTCCCGCTGAAACCCAGGACGGTCACCGCGTCGCGCTCTACGCCAATATCGGCCTGCTGAGCGATATCGCCTTCGCGCACCTGCACGGGGCGCAGGGCGTCGGGCTCTACCGCACGGAGATTCACTTTCTCACCCACCGCGATTTCCCCAGCGAGGAAGAACAGTTTGCGCTTTATCGGCGGGTCGTCGAAGGCATGAACGGCAGGCCGGTGACGATTCGCACGCTCGACATCGGCGCGGACAAGTATCCGGCATACGTTCGCCGGGGCGCCGCGGAGCCGAATCCTTTCCTTGGCTGGCGCTCGATCCGCGTCTCGCTCGAAATGCCTGAGATTTTCAAAACCCAACTCAGGGCGATCCTGAGAGCCGGCGCCCACGGCAGAGTACGGCTGCTGATCCCCATGGTCACGAGCCTGGAGGAAATATTGAGGGTCAAAGAGATCCTGGCCGAAGTCAAAGAAGAATTGGAACGCGAGAAAACGCCCTTTGACCGCCAAATGGAATTGGGAATCATGGTGGAAGTGCCGTCGGTCGTTCACCTGGTGTCGCGTCTCGTCCGCGAAGTCGATTTTTTAAGCATCGGAACCAACGATCTCATCCAATATGTTTTGGCCGTCGACCGGGGCAACCACAAGGTCGCCGCGCTCTATGAACCGCTCCATCCGGCGGTCCTGGCGGCGCTGACACAGACCATCGAGGGTGCCAAGCGCGCCGGCAAACGCGTCGGGATGTGCGGTGAGATGGCGGGCGACCCGCTCTGCACCTTGCTTCTCTTGGGGATGGGGCTGGAGGAGTTCAGCATGGGCTCTCTGTTTCTCCCCGTGGTCAAAAAGATAATTAGATCAGTCACTTATCGCCAAGCAAAGGAGACGGCGCAGATCGTTCTCCAGATGGATACCGTCGGGGAAATTAAGCGCTATCTGTTCGATCAGATGCGCCAGATCGGCATGGTAGAGCTGCTGGAACTTTATAGCTGAGAAAGGAGGCTAGGCCGGGTAGTTGACTTTTCTGTGAGATATGCGACGATGGAGTATCGAACGTTCGTTCGAATTGCATACCCACAGAAAGGAACTCACATGGCCAAAGTATCGACTTTTGATGACTGGGTAGATTATTTTCGGCAGTGGCAGAAAGACATCGGCTACGAACCGGGGTTGCTGGGCGATTACAAATTCGAAACCAAGCTCGGCGAAATCCATACCCCGGAAATCGAGTTCGGCGACTTTCGGGGCCAGCGCAAATGGGAACGCGCGGAGCAGATTCCTAACCAGTCGATCCGCGACGCGCTCCTCAACCTGATCGTGTATCAGGGTGACACGGAATTCGCTTCGGTGGAACAGCAGAAAAATCTCCTCGATAACGCGCCCACCGATTACGATCGCCAGTCTTTGCTCCGGGTCAACAGCGAGGAAATGCGCCATGGCTGGCAGATGTGTTATCTTTTGGTCACTTATTTCGGCGACGCGGGGAAACTCGAAGCGCAGAAGATGATGGAGCGCAGAGCTTCAGAGGGCAACCGGCTGCTGGGCTCTTTTAATGAACCGGTCAATAACTGGCTCGACTTTTTTACTTATACGCAGTTCGTGGACCGCGACGGCAAGTATCAGCTCACGATGCTGAGCCATTCGTCCTTCGCACCGCTGGCTCAGAGCGTCACGGCGATGCTTAAAGAAGAGTTCTTCCACATGTTCACCGGCAACACCGGCCTTACGCGTATCGTGCGGGCGAACAAGATTCCGTTACCGATCATTCAAAAATACTTCAACAAATGGCTCTCGACGGCGTACGATCTTTTCGGCACCGATCATTCATCGTCGGCGCAGTGGGCCTATGTCTGGGGCTTGAAGGGCCGCTACGACGAACACGAGGCGAAAGCGCCGGCCGACAAGCACCGGCTGAACGAACTGTCCCGCGATCTCTACATGGCCGAAGCCCAAAAACTCATCGACGGGCTCAACCAGTTCATTCCGGCCGACCAGCCGCGGCTCTACGCGCCGGACTTAAAATTTCATCGCTCCATTGGCGCGCTGGCGGAAAAAACATATAGTGTAACCGGAGAGCTGCTTGCGCCGGAGCCATATCAAAAACATCTGGCCGAAGTTCTGCCTGGTCCGGAAGATGAACGTATCCTGAACGACATCTTCAAGCAGAAGGACTGGGTGTTGCAGATGAATTGACCTCAAGGAGTGTTGGGTGAAGCGAATTTGTCTCGTCTGTCAGAATGTCGATTGCAAGAGTCGCGGCTCCGACGAAATTATGAAAGAGCTGCAGCAACGCGTGACGGATAAAGGTCTGATCGATCTGGAAGTCAGGCCTTACATGTGTTTCGGCGCCTGCCAGGAGGGCCCGAACGTCGTGCTTTATCCGGAAAAAAGCTGGTATGCCGGAGTCAAAAAAGAAGACTTGGACGATATCACGAACCATCTCGCCGGTGGGCCCGACGTCAAGCGGCTCGACACGATCGATTCCTCGCTGAAGGAATTGATCTACCAACTTCTCGACACCGGGGTATTCTAGAAAAATGCAGGGCATCCTATTCCCCCGTGGCGTGGTGGAGGGAAGAGAGGGCCTCAAAGAGTACCGCTCGCGCGGGGGCTACGAGGCCCTGGAGAAGGCGCTGAAAGACTCCTCCCAGCAGGTGCTGCAAGAAGTTACGGAGTCAGGGCTCAGGGGCAGAGGCGGCGCCGGTTTTCCGACGGGAAAAAAATGGGCCTTCACTGCGGAGGCTTCGGAAACGCCGCACTACGTGGTGCTCAACGGCGGAGAAGACGAGCCTGGAAGCAAGAAGGATCGTCTTCTCATGGAAAACCTGCCGCACTTGGTCCTGGAAGGCGTTATCCTGGCGTCCTACGCCGTCAAAGCGTCAAAAGCTTATCTCTACATCAACGCCGCCTACCAACAGGCAACCCGGAGCATGCTGGATGCCTTGGCCGAAGCGAAGCAGGCCAGCTACTGCGGCGAGCGAATCCTCGGGAGCGATTTCGGCCTGGAAGTCCTGCTCACGCCGGCGCCGGCCGATTACGTGGCCGGCGAAGACACCGCCGCCCTGGAAGTTATCGAGGAGAAAAAGCCGCTCCCGCGTCAGAAGCCGCCGTTTCCAGCGACCGCCGGGCTCTTTGGCAAACCCAGTGCCGTGAACAACGTCGAGACTTTCGCCAACGTTCCGCCGGTTGTTGCCAGGGGAGCAAAGTGGTACCGCAGCGTCGGAACCAACGAGAGCCCCGGGACGATGATTTTCTCGCTCAACGACGACGTCAAGCGCCCCGGCATCTATGAGCTGCCCTTCGGCACGCCGCTGCGCTATCTGATCGAAGATTGCGGCGGTGGAATGCGGCACGGCAAAAAGATCAAGGCGATATTGCCGGGCGGTCCGTCTTCGGCGTTCTTGCCGGCCGATCAGATCGACGTCGCGCTCGATCACAACTCCGTGCGCGCCGCCGGCTCGTCGATCGGTTGCGGCGTGATGCGGATCGTTACGGAAGGAAGCTGCATCGTCGAGGAGACGCTCAAGATCGCCGAATTTTTTGCGGCCGAATCTTGCGGCCAGTGCCCTGCGTGCCGGATGGAAACCAACATGTTGGCCACCCTGCTAAAGAAAGTCCAGCAAGGCCAGGGAGGAGCGCCGCTGCTCGATCAGTTCAGCAAGGTCATCGCTTTCAACAAGGGCAAGGGCTTTTGCAATCTGATCAATATGCCTGGGCCGCCGATCGAGAGCGCGCTTCGGCTATTCCGCCCCGACTTCGAATCTCACCTCGCCAACGGCCACTGCCCGCAAAACTAACCGACGCACTTTTTGGGCACGTTGAAGACCTGATTGCCTTTTTTTATCAGGCAGGCGTCGTTCTTCCACTCTCTGACAATCTGGACCTCTTCTCCAGGAGCGAATGTTACTTCGACGACCGGCGCGTTTTTGTTACCCTGGTACTTGAGCGTGAACGCTTCCTTGATGGTTGCCATCTCTCCTCCCTCACGGTTTAGTCGACGCCATCATAGCAAATTTTAAACCGCTTTCCACATCGCATCGAGCTAGAAGCGCAGCGAATTTTTCGCCTCCCACCGGCCTCTCAGCGTGGGCAATTTGAGCGCCGCGTCTAATTTCTCAAGAAAAATTTTTCTCGGCACCTCCCGGGCTCCCAGACTCAGAAGATGGCGCGTTGTCACCTGCGCGTCGAGCAGATGAAATCCCCATTGCGCCAGATGGCCTACTAATGTGGCGATCGCCGCCTTCGAGGCGTCGGTTTCGTACGAGAACATCGACTCGCCGAAAAAACATTTGCCTAAAGAGACGCCGTAAATGCCTCCCACCAGGTTTCCTTCGAACCAGCTCTCGGCGGAATGAGCATAACCCAGCTCGTGGAGCCTGATGTAAGCTTGGCGCATCTCTCCGGTAATCCAGGTGCCGTCTTGACCCGGGCGCGGTACAGTGGCGCAGGCGAGAATGACCGCTGAAAAGGATCGATCGAAGGTTACCTGAAACCGGCCTTTCCTCAGCGTCTGGCGGAGCCGCCGCGAGATGTGAAAGCCGGCGGGTTCGAGGATCAGCCGGGGATCCGGAGACCACCAGAGAATCGGCAGCCCCGGCCCATACCACGGAAAGATTCCCGACTGGTATGCCAGCAAGAGGCGATCGCTCGAGAGATCGCCGCCGACGGCGAGCAAGCCATCGGGCTCCGCATGGTCGGGCGGCGGGAATAGAAGCTCCTTGCTTAAACGATAGACAGGCATATCGCGCCGGGCGGAATCGAATCATTTTACGGCTTGCCGCAATAAGAGCAAGTTAGTTTTCCGTTCCAATGATCGCTTGCAAGTCGCTGATGGGTAGGACTATGCTCGTTACGAGGCATTCATGTTTCGGCGAATCGATCACGTCGCGCTTCACGTCGCCGATCTCACGCGATCGATCGATTTTTACGAGAAGCATTTCGGCTTCAAGAAATATTTCCAGCATGCCGCCAGCGGAGGCATGCAAATCGCGTATTTGAAGCTGGGTGACACGGTGTTGGAATTGACCCACAAAGCCGATAGTCCGATGGCCGGCTTTCATTTTTGTCTGGAAGCGGAGGATTTCAATCGGGCGGTGGCCGAGCTGGAAAAAAACGGCGTCGAGATGGTCCGCGGGCCACATGACACCCCGGCAAGGGAGCCGCGAGAACAAGGTTGGCGCCGGGTCGTCTTCCGCGGTCCCGACGGCGAGCAAATTGAATTGCGAGGGTAAGCGTATGGCGGGAAAAGAATCTTCTACGATCCAGTTAGTCTGCCCCTGCTGCAGCGCGACCTTGACCGTCGATCCGTCGTTGCCTGCGGTCCTCGACCATAAGCTGCCGGCCAAGCCGCAAGTCGTCGCGCAGTTGAAGGACGCGGTTAGCATGGTCAAAGAAGAAGCGACGCGGCGCGATGAGAAATATCAGCAGCTCGCCGAGGCGGAAAAGAACAAAGGGAAAGTCCTGGAGCGCAAATTTCAGGAGCTGCTGAAGAAAGCCCAGGAAGAGCCCATCACCAAGCCGCTCAAGGACATCGATCTGGACTGAGCGGGTGTCATTTGTCGTAGAGTTTTTTGATAAAACCGCTTTTCTCCAATTCCTCGACGAAGCTTGGGTCGACGAATTCTTCCGGCTTGTGATTCCAGATGTCGGGGCGCGTCATAGCAACATATTCATAACCCGTTTTCATCCCTTTAATGTTCGGATAGGGAACCGCCAGGCGGTGCTTGGCGAAGAGCTCCCAGGATTCCTGGGCCAACGAATCGTCGTCTAGCCGGAGCATCTTCTTGATCACTTTCCGCGCGAACTCCGGCTCTTTCTTGAAAAGGGCGATGCCCTCGATATGAGCTCTCATGTAGCGCATGATCAAGTCGCGGTCCTGCTGGATTATGGCGCGGCGCGACGCGATCTCGCTCCATGGATACTCGACCTCTTTGAAGAAATCCCAGAGCGTGGAGAAGCCCGCCCGCTGCGCTAAGATGAACGCAGGATGGGAAAGTGTCGCGCCGTGGATTTTTCCCTGCCTGAGGGCGATGAGTCGCTCGTTGTCGGCCCCGATTTGCAATAGGGCAAAATCTTTATCCGGATTGAGCCCTTTTTTCTTGGCGAGATAGCGCACGAGAAAATCCGTGAGCGAACCGAAGGTCGTCACCCCGATGGCCTTCCCTTTGAGGTCCTCCGGCTGTTTGATCTCCGGCCTGACCATGAGCGATTGGACCACTCCCGGCATGGTATGCGCGAGAATAACCATGTCCGAACCCGCCAGAACGGCGTTCATGACCGTCGGCGTCGCGATGGGCGACGTGGCAACGCTGCCCGCAACCAGAGCCCTGGACGCAATTCCCGAGCCCTGCATGACAACGACCTCCGCGTCCAACCCATGCTTTTCGAACAGCCTTGCCTCTTTCGCGAAAAAAATAATCATATTCCCCATGCTGACCGCGGGGACGCCGACGTGGATCTTTTTGAGATTCCTCGCCTGGGAAAAAGCAAACGGCGGCGGAGCGAATAGAACTGCGCTGACCAGCAGCGGCAAAAACGATTGGTGGCGAGCCATGTCAAACCTCCATCGGGGGATCGTCTCTTCCCGGCATATAGTCCTGGCGCCGAAACAATGTCAATGAATAACCTCGTTGACAACTTCTATGATTTTCATCTAAGCACAGATCATCATGCTGCCAAAATTACCGCGCGAGACGCTGCTCGACTTTTGTCGCCGAATGCTGCTCATTCGTCGCTTCGAAGAGGCGCTCGTCGGTCTTCATGACGCCGGACACTTCAGCGGCCATTATCACGTCTACATCGGCCAGGAGGCCACCGGAGTCGCCGGGCTGTCCTGCTTGGAGAGCGGCGATTATCTTTTCACGACCCACCGAAACCACGGCCATCTGTTGGCGCGCGGCGCCGATCCGCGACGTCTCTTGGCTGAGATCCTGGGTCGCAGAGACGGCTACAACAAAGGCAAAGGGGGAACCTTTCACGTCGCGGCGCCCGAGCTGGGTTTCGTTCACACATCCGGGATCGTCGGCGGGATAATTCCACTGGCGGCTGGCGCAGCCTATGCCGCCAAGGCGCAAGACAGCCGTAGGATCGCCGTCTGTCTCTTCGGCGATGGCGCCTTGGAGGAAGGGGCCGCCGCCGAAGCCTTCAACATCGCGTCTCTTTGGAAGCTTCCCGTGCTTTTTCTCTGCGAGAACAATGGGAAATATGGAGCCGGGCGGTCGGTCGGAGCCGCGCCATCATTGACGATGGCCGTCCACCCTTTGATCGACCTGCCCCGCGCCTACAAAATTTCCGCTCAACAGATCGATGGGATCGACAGCGGTGCGGTGCATCAAGCAATCTTTGATGCCGTCGCAACAATCCGTCAAGGGGACGGGCCCCGGTTTATCGAAGCTCAAACGGTGCGCTGGCCCGGCAGCGAGACTAACTGGCCGGTCGTCCCGGCGCCGACCGAGGTCGCGATGGCATGGGAGGTCGGCTCGGTCCCGACCGCAGCACGCGACTGGTATCGTATCTCGGATCCATTGCTGCTTTTTATTCGTGACCTCGTGGAAGCACGCCAGACAACTAGAGAGGAGATCTCTGAATTAGACAGAAACGTGCGCGGGATTATTGACGATGCGGCCCGGTTCGCGCTTTCGAGCCCGTTCCCCGAGCCGGAAACAGCGCTCGAAGACATCTTTGCCTGAGGAAAGCCGTGAGAGAGCTCGCTTATTACGAAGCCAAGCTTGAAGCGTTGAGCGAGATCATGGCGGCGGATGACAGGGTGCACCTCATCGGCGGCTCCTTTCTGAGCCTCAGCCCGCGGCGGATGCTCTTCAAAAAGATAGAGGAAATGTACCGCGACCGGGTGATCTCGCCTCCCATTTCAGAACTCGGCTTCTGCGGTCTCGCTGTCGGGGCCGCCATGACCGGCCTTAGACCGGTTGTGGATCTGAGCACCGGAAGCTTCATTTACGAGGCATGGCCACAGATCGTCAACGAAGCGGCCAACGCCTTCTACATGTCGGGCGGGCGGACGCGCGCGCCCGTCGTCTTCCATCTCCTCCACGGCATTCGAGGCGCCGGCGCGGCCCAGCATTCGCATAGCCCGCAGGCGATGCTATGGAACAGCCCGGGGCTTGAAATCGTTCTTCCCTCGTCTCCCAGGGACGTGAGAGGGCTCCTCAAGACTGCGGTGAGTACGGATAACCCGACGATTTTTGTCGATCACATACAGCTCTTTGAAACGCGCGGTCCCGTTCCCGAGTCTGACGACCCGATTCCGTTCGGGCGCGCGGATATCAAGAGAAAAGGAAACGACGTGACGGTGGTCGCCACTTCCTACATGGTCCAGCGCTGTCTGAAAGTCGCCGAGCGGCTGGGCGTTGAAGGAGTGGCAGTTGAAGTCGTTGATCCCCGGACGCTCGTGCCCCTGGATTTTACGACGATCTTGTCTTCGATAGAAAAGACCAGGCGCGTGGTGATTGTAGACGAGACTCACCGGAGCTGCGGCGTCGCGGCGGAGCTAGCCGCGCGGATCCTCGAAGAGAGATTCGACAAGCTCAAGGCACCTATTCGAAGAGTCGCCACGCTTGATGTTCCGATCCCTTACAGTCCACCCCTGGAGGACTTCGTCAGTCCTTCGGAATCCCGCATCATCGAGGCGATCCAAAGTGTGCTGCGCTGAGACCACTCATTGTCTTTCATACAACCGCTTGATGAAGCCGCCCTTGTCCAGCTCTTCGACAAAGCTCACATCGGCGAATTCTTCGGGCCTATGATTCCAGATTTCGGGACGCGTTTGCGCCACGTATTCGAAGCTCGTTCTCATCCCTCGGATATTCGGATAGGGAACCGGAAGAAAAGCCTTTGAAAAAAGTTCATAGGATTCGCTCGCCAGGTCGTCGTCGTCCAATTTCAGCGTCCGCTTGATCACCCGCTTGCCGAACTCCCGGTCCCGCTTGAAGAGGGCGATTCCCTCCAGGTGGGCTTTCATGTAGTTCAAAACCATATCGCGGTCTCGTTGGATCGTGGTCTGGCGCGTGACAATTTCCATCCACGGATAGCTGATCTCCTTGGACGAATCCCAGAGCATCGCGAAGCCGAGCTTCTGCGCCCGCGCGTAGCCCGGATAGGAAATCGCGGCGCCGTCGGCGACCCCCTGGTTGAGCGCCGCCAGACGCTCGGCATCGCCGCCGATCTGGACGAAGGTCACGTCGCGATCGGGATTCAGACCCTTCCTTTTCATGATGTAGCGTACCAAAAAATCGCTCAGCGAGCCCAAAGTGGAGATCGCGATCTTTTTACCTTTGAGATCCTCGGGCCGTTTGATTTCCGGCTTCACCATCAGGGCTTGAATGACGCTCGGCATCGTATGCGCCACGATCACCAGATCCGACCCTGCGAGGTCGGCGCTGATTACCGTTGGCGTCGCGATGGGCGCGATATCCAGGCTCCCGGTGACGATCGCCTTGGAGGCGACGCCGGAACCCTGGACCACCGCGATGTCGGGATCGAGACCGTACTTCTGAAAGAGCCTAGCGTCCCGAGCGATGAAGATGATGATGTTTCCGACGGTGACGGACGGGACGCCGATCCGAACTTTCTTCGCTGGCTTGCTTTGAGAAAACGCGGGCGCGGAAAAGAGCAGAACCAGGCCCAGGAAAAAGGCGGTGGTGCGCACGATCAGCGATTCAAACCTTTCGCGTCCGCTCCTGAGCGATGCGGATGGGCGGTGTCCAGGGCTTTTCCGCCCACGCCACGCCGGTGCGCCGCACCTGTGCGTCGATCAGGTACGGCTTTCCTTCCTGGGTGAATTTCCGCGCTCGCCCGAGCGCTTCTCTGAGCTGCCCGGGCGACTCGACGACTTCGCCGTCGACTCCAAAGCCCTTGGCGATGGCCGCCATGTTCATGTCCGGATTGCCGAGATAGTCGTGAAAGAATTGTCCGGTCTGGACCATGCGTCCTCCCGGAGCGTTATTGATCGCCCGACTGTGCGGACCGGAATAAGCATGGTTGTTGTATACGATGGTGATCACTGGAAGCTCCAAACGCGCCATGTTCCAAAGCGCCGTTGGGCCGAAGATAAACGATCCGTCGCCGACCAGGCAGATTACCTGCTGGTTCGGCCGCGCGAGCTTGACTCCGGCGGCGGTGCCTACACCCGAGCCGAGATGCGCGCCGTAATAAAAGAACAGCTCGCGCCCGCCGAGCGGGTTGAACTCGAAGCTGTGGAAGCCGATCGAGCCCGCCTCGTGCACGACGATCGCGTCTTTGTCGGCAAATTGAGCCACTTCGTAGGTGAGCCGGTCGGCCAACAGCGGGCTACCGTTCCAATCGGGATTCTTCGTGATTTGCGCCCTCAACTTCTTCGCCTGCTCGGAAAATTTCCTCACGCCTTCGGATCTTTCCCGCACTGTGGCCTTGATGGCCGGCGTCAAGCTGCTCTCCACCGCGGTGATCAGGTCTTCCAAACCGTACGCCACATCGGCGACCAGAGGCGCCTCGGTCGTGATGACGTTGCCCATGCTCCAGCTGTCATTTCTGAGATCGATGAACTTGACGTTGCGCGCGACGATCGGCGCGGCGCTGTTGTGCTGGAGCTTGTTGCCGACGTTGATCACGACGTCTGGATCTTTCGGAAAAGTGAGCGTGTCGAGCCGGCCGCCGGGAACGCTGCCGACCCAGAGAGGATGGCGCTCGGGAAAATTGGCGAAAATCTGCCGCACCTGGGTAACCGGCGTCCCGATCAACTCGGCCAGCTTGACCGCCTTGTCCGCCGCCTTTCCTTTATAGACCTCGTCGCCCACGATCATGACCGGCGTTTTGGCTTCGACGAGCAGCTTCGCCGCGCGCTCGATTTCTCTGGGATTGGGCCGCACACGCATGCGCGGATCGATCTTTTCCTGGACGATAATTTCTGTGCGGATCTTCTCCTCGTTGAAATCCGCATGCCACGAAGCGTAGGCGGGTCCATAGGGCGGCGTCCACGCCGCTTTGTAAGCGCGCCGCACGGTCTCAGGAATCATGTCGGCACGGCGCGCCAGCCAGGAATATTTGGTGATCGGCTGCACGATCTGTTCCTGATTGGCCACTTCTTCGAAGCCGTCGCGGCCGGCACGCCGCGTCTGGTCCGTGCGATAGCTGTAGAAAACCAGCGGCGTCTGTTCTTTGAAGGCATTGAACATCTGACCTATGGCATTGGCCAGCCCGACGAAACCCGCCTGCATGATCAGCGCCGGCTCGCCTGAAGCCTTCACATAGCCCGCGGCCATGGCGGCGCCGGGGCCCTCGTGCGGGGTGAGGATATATCTGAGCTGCGGCCGGTCGACCAGCGCGTCATAGAAATGAGCGTCTTCGCTGGCGGAGTTGCCGAAGACATACTTGACGCCCGAGGCGATGAGCTGCTCGGCAAACGAGGCTGCCCCCGTTCCCTGAAACAGCTTCACGCCCTCGGGCGCGATGCGCTTCGCCTCTTGGGCATGGGCGATCGAATTCAGCGACTCGAGAACCGATTCCGCGGCGGCCAGCGACAAGCCGGCGCTCGTAAGTCCTTTGAGAAAACCCCGGCGGGAAACCGACTGTGACAGGTAGCGCGCGACCAACTCTCTCATCTCGTCCTCCTTGCCGACGCCCTCGACTACTTGGACGCCTTGGCGCTCTGCGGCCCAAGGGCCGTGCTCAAATAGGAAGCCATCGCATTGATCTCGTCTTCCGTCCAAAGGGCGCCCCTCCCGACCATCCGGTAAAGCGCCCCCTCCCATCCCCTGCGATCCTGGCGCTGGTCCTTCCACATTCCTTCGCTGTGGCATTGAAAGCATTTGGACATCAACAGGTCCCTGCCGGGCCCCTCCGGCAGTCCCTCGCTTTGTTCAGCGGCGGCTTCTCCGCGCAGCATAAAGGTCAGCAGGGCAGTGAAAAAGATAGCGGCAAGGAGCGCGCGATAAAAGGACATAACCAGCCCTCCAGGGTTAAAATCCAAAACGGCCTGGAAGATAGCTAGAAAAGTGGCAGGGTGTCAATGGCAAAAGATCTCCTAGATCGTTTGAATCACCACATCGACGAGCGCGGGACATTTTTCCCTCTTGATCACCTCGATGGCGCGATCCAGCGCCGGGCGTATCTTATCCGGTTCGGTAATCGGCCCTTCGCCGGAAATGCCGAACGAGCGGGCGAGATTGGCGAAATCGACGGCGGGCTTCTCCATCTGCATGCCGATAAACTTGTTTTCCGGCGGGCGGCCGCGGGCGATCGCCACTTTTTCTTGATGCTCCACGTCGTTGTAATAGACCCGGTTGTTGGTCATGACGGTGAGAAGCGGCACTCTCGCGTTGGCGGCAGTCCAGAGCGCGCTCGTAGTGTAGAGCAGATCCCCGTCGCGCTGGAGATTGACGCAGATCGTTCCCGTGCCGCGATGGATGAGCGAAGCGCCGACCGATGCGCCGGGGGCGTAGCCTAGCCCGCCGCCGCCGTAGCCGCCGAGATAAAGCCCCGGCTTGTCCCAATCCCAAATTCGCTGCGGCCAGCTGCGAAACCCGCCCGCGACGAGCAGCCACGATTCTTTCTTGATCGCCTCCCAGACCTCGTACGCGAGGCGCGGCGGCGAGATCGGTCTCTCGTCCCAGCGCTTTTTGAGTTCGCCCTGCCAGCGCGCGCGAATCTCGTCGTGCTGCGCAGTCAATCCCTTGCGGCGCGCTTCCACCGCGCTCTTGGAAAACTTCCCTTGTTTCTTGATCTCCTCGATCAAGGCCGGAAGAAAAACTCCGGTGTTGGCCGTGACCGGAAGGTCCACCGGAGCAAGCTCCTGAAAATCGGTCGTCCAGCCGCGCAGCGCGAGATCCGCTAGCGTGGCGTGGATGACTTTGCAGCCCGGCTTGATCGCCGGCGATGACGCATGGCTCGCAGCGTCGTGGCGCGCGAGCGCGCCGAACAAATCCATGACGTCGAGGCCCATGATGACATCGGCGTCGGCGATCAGCTCTCTATTCTTGCCGGTGAGGTTGAGCGGATGCGTGTTGGGAAAGTTGAGCCGCGCGCCCAGGTCGATCACCGGCACGGCGAGAAGGTCGGCCAGCTCGACGAGGCTCAGCACGGCGTCGTTGTTCCTCCCCAGGTAGTCGGCAAGGATCAGCGGATTCTGCGCTTCCGCGAGCAGGCGCGCCGCCTCCTTGATTGCATCCGCTTCCGCCTGCAGCGGCCGAGGAGGGCGAAAGCGGGCGGGATCGGGCAAATGGATTTCTTTTTCCAGCCCCGCCTCTTGATCCGTCACATCGAAGCAGAGATAGACCGGGCCTTTGGGATCGCTCATCGCGATCCGATAGCCGCGCATGATCGAGGAGGGGATCGCTTCGACGCCGACCGGTTGATCGTCCCATTTGACGAAGTCGCGCACGAGATTTCCCTGCACCAGGGCGGTATGTATCCAGTCGATCCACGGGCGCCGCTTGGCTGAATTCATCGGACCGGTGCCGCCCATCACGATGATCGGGGTCCGGTCGCACCAGGCATTGTAGATCGCCATCGACGCGTGCTGCAGGCCGACGACGTTGTGCACAATCGCTGCCATCGGCTTGCCCGCGGCCTTCGCGTAGCCGTGCGCCACCGAGACGGCGATTTCTTCGTGACAGCAGAGAACGATTTCAGGATTGTTCTTGCTGTAATTGACGAGGGAGTCATGGATGCCGCGGAAACTCGATCCCGGATTGAGCGCAACGTACTCGATGCCGAGATTTTTCAGCAGATCGACGATCAGATCCGAGCCATAGCGCGCGGGCATGAATTCGTAGGCTCCCTTCCGCAGTTATTCGAAGAAGGCGTTCTCGATCAGCTCCGGCTCGCCGTACCCCTCGGCGGCCCGGCCACCGATCTGCTTGCCGTCCGGGTTGATCCGGTGATCGAATTTCTCCGCATGCGCGCCGAAGCGGATCATCACCAGCGGCTCCGGGCTATAGTTGGCGAACTGGTAGAAGCACCCCTTCGCTAGAACGATCGCGTTGTTTTTAGACAGCTCGATCGGCTCGTTGTTCAAGCCGGTAAACGTCGCGACGCCTTGAAGCACCACGAAGATATGGTCTTCGTTCAGATGCGCGTGCAGCGCGTTCTCGCCGGTCCCCTTGGCATAGCAGTGGATGCGAAACGTACTGTAGTCCGTTTCCGAAAGTAATATCCGGCTCCGGCCTTTTTTTACCAGTTGGGTCTTCAGTTGAATGGTCTTCGGCTGGATGTCCTTGTTGATTTCCATGATCTTCTCCTCCTGATTCAGAATAGGCCTTCCTTCTCTAGCTTACGTGCAATGCGGTCGTCAACCACGTCTTCGACCTTGAGCCGGCGGACTTGCTCGCTGGTTCTGCCGAGCAGGCGGATTACGTTGCGCAGCCCCTCGACGTCAGGATAGATGCGCCGGTCGTAGAGAGTTTTCATCATCTCATATCCTGTTTCGGCATCCTCTACTTTTGGCAGCCTGAGCCCTCGCGCCAGGCTGCGCATGACCGCGGTCTTATTTTCGGGGGTATTGATCCACCTAATCGTTTCTATCATTGCCTTGAGCGTTCGCTCGGCCACATCAGGCGAACGGTCGACGAAACTCCTACGCGCCATTATGCCGAGGCCCTGGTAAGGAATCCCCAACTTGGCGAGATCGGCCAAAACTCGAAAACCCTGGCGCTCCATCTGGCTGCCGAACGTGTAGCCGAGATAAGCGCCGTCGATGATCCCGGAGCCGAGCGCTTGAGCGATCACCGATTGATCGCCGATCACGCGGAGCTGGATATTGTCGCGTTCGGGGCTTAGCCCCCAGTGCTCGAACGCCAGCATGGTGAACATCCAGACGCCGCCTCCGATGCTTTGCACGCCGATCCGTTTGCCCTTGAGGTCCGCGGGATTGCGAACATTGGGCGCGACCATAAAAGTACCGTCAAGCTTATTAATTAGACCGGCGATGAACGCTAAATCCAATCCGCCGGCCATGGCGCCGATCGACGCCCCAGTGGCGGAGCCGACGTGAAACTGGGTTTCGCCGGCAGCCAGCGCGGACATCCCGATGGGACCGCTCCGCACGTGGATCACTTGAGCGTCCAGCCCATGCTTCTGGAAGATCCCGACATCCTTTGCCACGAAAAGAACGCCGCTCCGTTCATTCAGGCCGCCGAAGGTGAAAACCGCTTTGGCGGCAGGCGAGGCCGCATGGCCGGCAATAGGACAACCGGTGAACGCAACAATTAAGGTGGCAATCAGGGAGGACCGGGGCTTTTGCATTACCGTTACAGCTGAGTCCTTCTTGTTCGAAGATCCAAAACCCGTTCCGGACTTCAAAAATTTCATTTGTAGAGGCTGTCGATGTAACCGCTTTCATCCAGCTCTTTCACGAACGAGATGTCGATGAATTGCTCGGGTTTGGCGCTCCTCGCCGCGGGATTCCGCTCGCCTATCTCTTCCAGCG
Source organism: Binatia bacterium (assembly GCA_036506735.1). Classification (GTDB taxonomy): domain Bacteria; phylum Desulfobacterota; class Binatia; order UBA9968; family UBA9968; genus JAJPJQ01. The sequence continues at coordinate 30,561 of DASXRG010000364.1, forward strand.
CGAGCTGGATGCCGCCCATGGCCGGGTAAGGTTTTCTCAGATAAACTTTGGCGTTGTAATCGTAGCCGTTTTCGATCTTTTCCATGTCTCTGCTCTTGGTGTAGCGCGCGATCACTTCCATGCTGAATTTTTTATTCTTGGCGTAAAAGCTGGCGCCCTTGACCATGCTCTTGACGAACCGCTGAATAATATCTCTGGAGTCCCGCACAAATCTTCGCGTCGTTACGATGTCGCTGTTTAAGCCCTCGATGCCGAGAGTCGTGATGTCGAGCAGGATATTGAAACCCATTTTCTTGCCCACTAGCATCTCCTCGAACGTCAAAGCGGTTCCGTCGATCGAGCCGTTAGCGAGCGCCGCCATTCTTACGGGAGAGCTTCCCACCTGCACGATGGTCACGTCCTTCTCGGGAGAAAGGCCGATCTTTTTGAGCAGATATCTCAAGAGAAAGTCGGAAGAGGCGCCGAGCCGGCTCACTGCAAACCTTTTCCCCCGGAGCTGCGCGGCGCTGGTGATCTCCTTGGAGACGACCAGGAAAGCCTGGGCCGGATCTTTTTTGGTGCTGGCCAAAATGACCAGATCAGATCCCGACAGGGCGGAATTTATCGCCGTACCGCCGGACAGGATCGCAATCGGGACGTTGGCGCCTATGATGGCCTGAGTCACGATCGTCGAGCTGCCTATGAAAAGGATCTGCACGTCGAGCCCGTTCTCGTTGAAAATCTTAGCTTCTTTCGTGACCCAGATCAGAGACTGCCCGACCGCGATCGTGGAATAGGCGGACTGCAGCTTGGCCATCTGCGCGGATGCAGGCGCAGAGAAAATCGCGGCGGCTAGCAGGATGAACAAGATCGCCTTGCGCATGGACCTCACTCGAAAGTGGACTTCTTGTATTCGCTTCTCATCTCGGACTGGAGCCGGCCGAGGCGGTAGGTTTTCCAGTCGATGAACTTGGCGCATTGCGCCAGCGTCGGATGAACCTCCTGGATCTTGCGCCACATTTCCTGGACGATCAAGCGATAGTCCGGATGGCCTTGCGGCATCGTGCGCAGCTCGCCGATATGCACCGCTTCGCGGAGATTCAAGGTCATCGTCCAGCGAATCTTGTATGCAAACGGGACCACGTACTGAGCCTCCAGAGGAAGGTCGCGCCGGATTTGGTCGTAAAGTACAGCGGCCTTTTCCATGCAGCGATCGAAATCGGCGCCAAAACCGGCCTCCACGATTTCTGCCGGAGTATCGTAACCGCGGATCGTCGTGAAGTCCTGTCTTTCCTGGGTGAGGATGCGATGGCGGTGCAGGTCCCGATAAAGACCTAAATTCCCAATCACGTCAAAGGTGTAATAAACCGGCTCTAGAGCGCGCCCGGGCTTGTCTCTTCGGTGCCGGCGGCGCGCAAGATACTCGCCGAGGATGTGGCGCCGCTGATTGACCGGCATCTTGCCGACCGCCGTTCTCAGTTGCAACAGCGGTTGTTGCGCGTGGGGATAGAGAATCGCGGCGATAATTTTTTCTTCCGCGATCGGGTCATAGTCCACCAACGTTACCGCCTCGCCGAACTGGGCCGGCGTTGCGCTGATGAGGCCGGCCGTCATCGAGCGTATCGCGGCGTAGGTCTCGGCCATATACTCGCTGAATTTCGCCCGCTTGACGAACGAAGGAATGAGCTGGTCGAGCTCCCGATGCATCGAGCCGGCAAGCTCTTTCGCCTCGCTCAACTCGTGCGAGTAGAGCTTGGCGAGGAGGTATTCGAACGCCTGGCCGACGCCGAAGAAGCCGACGTTGGTGAGGGTCGCCGCCGGCAGATAGCCGCGGAGAATGTCGCAGGCCTGCGATCTGACCGTCGAGCGATAGGCGCTCTCCGCCCACTTTCTGAGCTTGTCGTCTTTCTCGGCCTCCCGGTACGACAAAGGTCCGCCGCTTTCCGGGTGGCGCAGCTCGACCTCTTCGATAGGCAGGGAGCGCTTTACGAACTCGATCATCGGATCGATCTGCCGCGAGTACGTTTCAAAAAGGAGATTCAGAGTTTCCAGGTAGGCCGCTTGGTGCGGCGAGGCCATGATCTTGGGCTCGCGGTAGAAGAGAAAATTTCCGCCGCCGTCCTTCTGATCGAAGCGGACGTAGCGCGTCGATTTTTCCAGCGGGGCGATGCCGATGCGGGCGTCTTCCAGAATATTGGCGGCCACGTTGGAAATGCTCTCGCAGGCGAGATGCGCCCCGCCCAACTGCGCCACCGAGTCGTCGCCGTAACCGATCAGGACCCGCTCATAAAACGCGCGCGCTTTTTTCAGCGCCGTCCCCTGCTCGCTGCCGGGGATTGGCCCGCCCAGCAGGTCTTTCAAGGCAAGCTCGGAATCGCCCAGAAATTCATCCAAAAACGTGCGCCTGAGACTTTTCGTCGAGCGGCTGTAACGGGAGAAAAGCGCGCCGGCGACTTCCTGCGGCAGCTTGAGCCCAAAGACCGGCTCGTTCAGATTAGTAAAGAACGGCGCGAGAGTTTTTTCCTCTGGCGCGGTGAAACTTTCTTTCATGGACCCGAAGTGCCTCCAGCTTGCGGAAACCCGGTAAAAAAACTTGAGGTAATTTTAGTCGGTTCCACGGCAATGACAAGGGAAAATCGTTTCGCCTTAAGACCTTGCCGCGGGAGTTCTCCGGCACACGAGATTGACCAGAGCCCGGATCGGCAAATTGTTTTTCGCCGAGACGTTAATCAGCGGCGCGGCCAGATACGGGCGCTGCATGATCGCGCGGATGAAGCGATTGATTAGGTGACGCCCGGCCAGCGCCTTTCGGCACTCCAGGTGGTAGTCGGACAATTGCCGGGCGGAGAGGTCGCCGTGTTGAAAAGCCCGAGCGACCGCCGCCGCGGCCAACTCGCCGCTTCTCAGCGCGAAGTAGACTCCTTCACCGGTGACCGGCTCGGTAACCTGGGCGGCGTCGCCCGCGAGGAGAAACCCCCCGCCGAACGAGCGCCGCGGAGAAAAATAAACCGGATAGACCGAGCGAAAGCCGGCGCTCATGTCGCGCTCCTGTAGCGGCTCTTTGAGATGCGGATTCTTAAAAAGATATTTTTTTACGAGGTCGCCCACGGTCGGGCTCTCGCGGGCGATTTTTTTCTCGACCACAAAGCAGAGATTGGTCAGTCCCCCGCCTGAGCCGGTGAGCCCGGCATAGCCGCCGGGAAAGAGATGGATTTGCACGTCGCCGCCGACTCCCGCGCAATCAGGCAGCGTCATCTGAAAAGCGACGAATCCTTTCGCCTGTTCCTTAGGCGCCGCCACGCCCAGCCGGTTAGCGACCCACGAGCTGCGTCCGTCGGCGCCGATCAGAAGCCTGGCATTGAGCTTCTGCTCGGCAGCAGGCTCTCCCCATGTCAAAGTCCACAGGTTTCCGTCCCGGCTTAGACGGCTGAGCTTGCAGCCTTGTCGTATCGCCACGCCTTCCTTCTCAGCCAACCGAAGGAGCAAATGATCGAAATGGCTGCGCTTGAGCCCAAGACCGAAAGAACGGCTGCCATCCTGACGCGGGAAAGCAATGGTCGCTACCGCGGAAGCCGTGGATATACGAAATCTATCGACCTTCTCGTGCTCAAGCGCAAGCAGCGCGTCTTCAATACCCAGTTTTTGGAAAATTTCCCAGTTCGCGGGATTCAAAAAATCGCCGCAGAGCTTTTCGCGCGGAAAGGTGCTTTTGTCGATCAGCGCCACCGAGTAGCCTTGGCGCGCCAAAAAAACGGCCGCGGAGCAGCCGGCCGGGCCGGCGCCGACGATTGCTGCGTCAACGCTTTTCATGGGAAGCGGCTACGGATAATGACGCAAAAACACGAAATGGAAAGAGTGGCGCCACTCGGGCTGGACCGATGTCGGCCCGCCCGAAAAGTTCTTTCCACTCCCTGAGCGTAAACGCTCGCTTGACTGAGAGCGGCGCATCGGTCCTGGTCATCTCATTGCGGGAGAAAAGACGCGTGAGGGCGGTGACTCCATAGTAAGAGATCGGGTGACGAATGAGATCGCTCACCAGCACCGCGCGGCGGGCAATCTTCGAGGCGCTTTCGAGCACGGAAACAATTTCAGTCTCGGAAAAATGGTGCAGGACTTGGGAGACGTGGACAAGGTCAAAAGACGAAGGAGCGAACGGAAGGCAAAAAACGTCCGCGCGCACGAGCGAGATTTCGGGAAAACTCCGGATCTGGCCGCGCGCGACGCCAAGGGTCACGGGGTCGAGGTCAATGCCCACGATCTTTGCCTCGATGCCTTCGCTGCGCGCCCAATGCGCTATCGTCGTCGGAACGTCGCCGCCGCCGGTGCCGATGTCCAAGAGAGAAAAATTAGCCATTGAGCGCGCCCGCGCAAAATGCCGCAGATAGCGCAGCACGCCCCGGTAGCCGCCAAGACAGCCGTTTAAAGTTCTGAGGTTCGCCAGGTCCCCTTGCAAAAGCTCAGGGGGATTTCCCGGCAAATCCATCATCTCTTTTTCCAAGCTTCGTCTCATCTTCGCTTGCCGCGCCCGATCACGAGCGCAGAGTTCTTCGATCCGAAGGCGATGCAATTGCACAAGGCGATCTCCACGTCCCGGGCCAGCCCCCGGTTGGGAAGATAGTTCAGGTCACATTCCGGATCGGATTCTTCGTAGTTGATCGTCGGCGGCAGAAAGCCGTGCTGCAAAGCCAAAAGGGTGGCGGCGACTCCCGCGGCTCCCGACGCGCCTTGGGGATGGCCGATCATCGACTTGATCGAGCTCATGGGAATATCGTATGCCCGGCGGCCGAAGCAGAGCTTGACCGCGTGCGTCTCCGTCTTGTCATTTAACACGGTTGACGTGCCGTGAGGGGCGAGATATCCGACTTCGTCCTTCGCCAGACCGGTGTCCTCGAGCGCAAGTGCCATCGCGCGCGCGGGCTCTTCCCCGCTCGGATCGAGGCGCACGGTATGATAGGCGTCGCAAGTGGAACCGTAGCCCAGGATTTCGCCGTAGATCGTGGCGCCGCGGGAAAGCGCCTCCTCCATCTCTTCGAGGATCAGAACCCATGCCCCCTCACCGAGAACGAACCCGTCGCGCCGTCGATCGAACGGCCGCGACGCGCGCTCGGGCGCTTGATTGTGTGAGGCCGAAACCACGCGCATGATCGAAAATCCGTGCATGATGCCGGCGGTGATCGTCGCATCGACGCCGCCCGTGATCAGATGATCGGCCAGGCCGAAGCGAATCTGATTGAAGCCGTAGCCGATCGCGTCGGTCGAGCTGGTGCAGCCGGTCGAGATCACGTGACTGGGACCTTTGAGATCGAAGTAAAGAGAGAGCTCGCTCGAGAGCGTGCCGATCGTCGAGCTGGAGATGTTATAGGCGCTCGCCTTGCGCAGTTGGTCGGTGAAGTAGAGCCGGTACTGCTCCTCGGTAAAGTCCGGCGTTCCGCCGCCGCTGCCCAGGATGACGCCCCACGAACGCTTTTCTTCGAGCGTCATGGCGCCTGCATCGACCCGCGCCGCGCGGAGCGCTTCCTGGGTCGCGGCGATCGCCAGCGGCACGGCCCGGCCGACGCGCCTGAGTTCTTTGGGCGGCAAGTAATCTTCGGCACGAAAGCCGCTCACCTCGCCGGCTATCCGGCAGGGCAGCGACGCCGGGTCGAAAAGGCTGATTGTGCCCACGCCGCTGACGCCGTTGCGGGTCGCCTGCCAAAAGGCTTCGGTGCCGATGCCATTTGGGCTGACGACGCCGATCCCGCTCACGGCCACTCTGCGGCGCGAAATTTTTCCGTTTTGAGTCATCTTGACAGCCGGAGCAGGAAATAGTTTGATCTCGCCATCATAGCACCCCGCGACACTTTGTTAAGCAGCGAATTCTTGGCTGAGAAGACACGATGAATCTCGTCGTCGCCGGCGGCACCGGCTTCATAGGCGCGGCGCTCTGCAATCAGCTCCTCCAACGGGGACATTCGCTGACCCTGCTTAGCCGGGCGCGTTCCTCCGCCACGCCCTCACCCAACATGACATCCGTCAACTGGATTCCCGGTGCCGGCGGAGCCTGGGAGCGATCGATCGAGGGCGTCGATGGCGTGATCAATCTCGCCGGCGAGCCGATCGCCGGTCGAAGATGGACCGAGGCGCAGAAAAAGAAACTCCGATCGAGCCGCATCGACACGACACGCGCGCTGGTGGCGGCGATCGGCAAAGCCAAGAACAAACCCAAGTTTTTGCTCAATGGCTCGGCCGTCGGCTACTACGGCCCGCGCGGCGATGAGGTCGTCACCGAAGAGAGCGGGTCCGGCGGCGATTTTCTTTCCGGCCTTTGTTCCGCATGGGAAGAGGAGGCGAGCAATGCCGAAAGCTACGGTTTGAGAGTCATTCGGCTGCGGACCGGAATCGTTCTCGGGAAGAACGGCGGCGCCTTGTCTAAAGTGCTTCCTCCCTTTAAGCTTTTTATCGGTGGGCCATTGGGCTCGGGAAGGCAGTGGATGCCCTGGATCCACTTGGACGACGAGATCGCGTTGATTCAGTTTTTGATGGAAAATCCCGTTGCGCGCGGGCCGGTCAACGCGAGCGCCCCCAACCCTGTCACGATGAAAGAATTTTGCCGTACCCTGGGCGGCGTCCTTCATCGCCCCTCCTGGGCGCCGGTTCCCGCTTTTGCGCTGCGCCTGTTGCTCGGCGAGATGGCCGAGATGCTGCTCACGGGCCAGCGCGCCGTGCCGGCGGCGGCCGAGAAATTCGGCTACCGCTTTCGCCACCCGACCTTGCGCCAGGCGCTGGAAAATATTTTTTCATGACAATTTTCAACCGCCGTCATTCAGCATGAACTTCAAAGACCAGGTCGCTCTTGTCACCGGCGCTTCCAGCGGCATCGGCCAGCGCCTGGCGATCGACCTGGCGGCGCGGGGCGCGATCGTCATCGGCTGCGGCCGCTCGTTGGAGCGGCTCGAGGAGACGGCCAAAGAGCTCAAGCGCTACAATTCGTCTTCCAAAGTCGTTGTCTGCGACGTGGGCGATTCCAAACAAGTGAGGCAGATGGTCGAGGAGGTTCTGGCTCAATTCGGCAAGATCGATATCCTCGTCAACAACGCCGGCTTCGGTTCGCACCAGAGTTTTGCCGACGCTCCCGTGGATTCGATCGAGTCCATGCTGCGCACGAATTATCTGGGCACGGTTTATTGCACCAAAGAAGTGCTCCCGTCGATGTTAGCCAGGCGTTCCGGCACCATCGTCAATATCTCGTCCGTCGCGGGAAAAATAGGCACGCCCAACATGTCGGCTTACTGCGCGACCAAGTTCGCCCTAATCGGCCTTTCCGAGAGTCTGTATCACGAGCTGCGACCTCATGGCATTCACGTGTCGGTGATCTGTCCGGGGCCTGTCAGGACCAAGTTCCAT
>DASXRG010000365.1:0-3476 GCA_036506735.1 Binatia bacterium
TCGACTTGCATGTGTTAGGCACGCCGCCAGCGTTCGTTCTGAGCCAGGATCAAACTCTCCAGTTAAACTTTTTTCATCAGCCTAAGGCTGAGGATTAACTGAGTGATTTGATAGCTGTGCCCATTGGCTTAACAGAAGCCCTAAACCGTCTCCACCCAAAATCTGGCAGATCGTTGGATGGTTGCTACTATTTAGTTTTCAAAGACCGAGGGGATTTGCCTGAACGGCAAACACTAAACCTACGACAGAGATCCTCACTTGTCAAGCTATATTCGAGAACTTTTTGGTTCAACGGGGACCGGTCCGGAACTCGCTGGACGAGAATTAGGGGCCGGCATACGTCAAGTCACGACGGCGAAAAAGAATTTTTCTATTGTTCGACGGCTTCGGCGATGCGCTGCTTGCCGACCTCGATCAAGCGGTGATTTTTTTTCTGAAATTCGAAACTAATATCGATCACCACCTGGCCGTCGACTCTAACGCCGCCCTGGGCGACCAGCCTTCTCGCCTCGCCTTTGGAGCGAGCGAATTTCAAGTCGACCAGCAGTTGCGTGATCCCCACCCGCTCGGGCGGAGAAAATTGCGTCCGGATATTTTTCGGCACCTCGCGCTTTTGATGCCGGGTCTCAAAATATTCGCGCGCGGCATCGGCGGCGCTCCCTCCATGAAATCTTGATACGATTTCACCGGCCAAAGTCTTCTTGAAATCCATTGGGTGGACTTTCCCATCGGCGACCTGTTGGCGAACTTTTTTTATCTCGTCGAGCGGCCTGTCGCTCAGCAGCTCGGCGTAGCGCCACATCAAGTCATCCGAGATCGACATCATCTTGCCGAATATCTCCTCGGGCGGCTCATGGATGCCGACGTAGTTGCCGAGCGATTTGCTCATCTTGTTGACGCCGTCGGTGCCTTCCAGAAGAGGCATCGTAAGCACGACCTGCGGCTCCTGCCCGTATTCGCGCTGGAGCTCCCGGCCGACCAGCAAATTGAAGCGCTGATCCGTCCCACCGAGCTCGACGTCCGCGCGGAGCGCGACCGAATCGTAGCCCTGTGCGAGCGGATAGAGAAATTCGTGAATGGTGATCGATTGCTGGTTCTGGTAGCGCGTTTTGAAATCCTCGCGCTCGAGCATTCGAGCCACGGTGTACTTCGCGGCGAGCTCGACGAGACCGACCGCGTTCATCTTCTCCATCCACCGGCTATTGAAATCGATAATGGTCTTTTGGGGATCGAGAATTTTAAAGACCTGCTCTTTGTACGTCGCAGCGTTTTTTTCGACCTCTTCGCGGCTGAGGGGTTTGCGGGTCTCGGATCGGCCCGTGGGATCGCCGATCATGCCGGTGAAATCGCCGATCAGAAAAATAACTTCGTGTCCGAGGTCCTGAAACTGTTTCATCTTTTGCAGCAGGACCGTGTGACCTAAATGAAGGTCGGGCGCGGTCGGATCAAAACCCGCTTTCACCTTGAGAGGTTTTCCGCGCTCGAGCTTCCTGAGCAACTCTTCCTCGAGAAGAATTTCCACCGCGCCGCGGCTGAGAAGCCGCAATTGTTCGTGAGGATCGAGCTTCAATTGTCCTCCGGCTTCCAGGGCACGCGCAAACGCCGGATCTCGCGCGCCTTGCCCGTCGCGTCGTCGATATCGACGATGATTCCCTGCAGCACGACGTTTTCTTTGGCGACCTCGAATTTGCGCGGCAACTGGGTCATGAAACCTTCGATGACGAGATCCTTTTCTATCCCGATGACCGAATCCAGCGGGCCGCACATGCCGAGGTCGGTAATGTAGGCCGTGCCGCCTGGAAGAATTCTCTCATCGGCGGTCTGCACGTGCGTATGCGTTCCGTACACGACCGACGCGCGGCCGTCGAGAAACCAGCCCATCGCGATTTTTTCCGAAGTCGCCTCCGCATGCATGTCGACGACGACAACCCGGGAATAGCCGCCGTGTTCCTTGAGAATGGCAGCGACGGACCGGAATGGATCCTCGACGTGATGCGGCATGAAAACGCGGCCCTGCACATTGACCACGAGCGCATGGAGGTCGCGCTCGCCGCGCCATTCGACCCAGCCGCGGCCGGGCGCGCCGTCGGGATAGTTCGCGGGACGGAGCAGGTAACTTTTGTTCTCCAGGTAAGGATAGATCTCCTTCTTTTTCCAGATGTGATTGCCCGAGGTGAGGACATGAACGCCTGCGGAGCGCAGTTCCTCGGCGCTTTTAACGTCCACCCCCATCCCGCCGGCGGAATTCTCCGCGTTGGCAATGACGAGATCGATCGCTTCGCTTTTAGTCAGACTCCCAACCAGATCACGGATCGCGCTCCGTGCCGGCCGTCCCACGACGTCGCCCAAAATGAGAATACGCATAATTCAAATCATCAAATTCAACATTCATCATTCGAAATTCAACATTGTTTTTACCTGGCGTATTCCACCGAGCGCACCTCGCGGATGACGGTAACCTTGATCTGGCCGGGATAGGTCATTTCGGCCTCGATCTTGCGGGCGATCTCGCGCGCCATCCGCGCCGCTTCTTCGTCGGAAATCGTGTCGTGCTGCACGATGATTCGGATCTCCCTCCCGGCCTGCACGGCGTAAGATTTTTCCACCCCTTTGAACGAGTTGGTGATGCGCTCCAGCTCTTCCAATCTGCGCACGTAAGTTTCAATCATTTCCCGGCGCGCTCCGGGTCGCGCGCCCGACAACGCGTCGGCGGCGTCGACCAGCGGCGCCAAAATCGTCTCGGCCTTCACGTCTTCGTGATGCGCCGCGATGGCGTTGACGATCTTCGGCGACTCTCCGTATTTCCGCGCCAGCTCGGCGCCGATAATCGCGTGCGAGCCCTCGACCTCGTGATCGACCGCCTTGCCGATGTCGTGCAGCAAAGCCGCGCGGCGCGCCTGCTTTTCGTTCAAACCCAACTCCGCCGCCATATTGCCGCAAATGAACGCGGCCTCGATCGAATGGAGCAGTACGTTCTGCGCGTAGCTGTAGCGGTACTTGAGCCGACCGAGCAGCTTGATCAACTCGGGATGAACGCCATGCACGCCCACGTCGAAGATCGCCTTCTGGCCCGCCTCTCGAATCGCCTCGTCCACCTCCCCCTCGGACTTGCGCACGACTTCTTCGATTCTTCCGGGATGAATGCGGCCATCGGATATGAGTTTTTCCAGCGACAGCTTGGCGATCTCGCGCCGAATCGGGTTGTGTCCGGAAATAATCACCGATTCCGGAGTATCGTCCACGATCAGATCGATTCCCGTCGCGGCTTCCAGGGCTCGAATGTTACGTCCCTCACGCCCGATGATTCTGCCCTTCAGATCGTCGCTCGGCAGCGGCACAACGGTAACCGTACGCTCCGCCACGAAATCACCGGCTAATCTTTCGATTGCCAGCGCGACGATTTTTTGTCCTTTGCGGACCGCTTCTTCACGAGCCTCTTCTTCGATCACACGAATGCGCTTGGCCGACTCGTGCTT
>DASXRG010000366.1:0-3541 GCA_036506735.1 Binatia bacterium
ACGCATCTAACGGTTGAGGTGATTTTGCAGGCTTACGGGTGGGACAAGGGTTGGGCATTGCTGTTGAACTCAGGCGGCAACATGGGCGCGATTACGGAGCGAAGCTTTGGCGTCCCGGAGGCCGTCATCAGCGGCCAATACGGCATCGGCGTCGTGATCGACTTTTTTGGCCTATCGGCGATTGCCAGCGGCCAGCCGGTGGACTTCGTATATCCATCTCTTACCTCGGTGGTTCCGGCGAGCGTGGGTATCGTTAAAAGCGCGCCTAACATGGACAACGCGAAGGCGTTTGTGAACTATCTTCTAAGCGAACCCGGACAGATGGTCCTCTTTTCTCCTGAAATTGGCAGGCTTCCGGTCGTTCCCGACCTCTACGCCAAAGGACCGAAGGACTACCCAAATCCGTTCAAGCAGAAACTCGGCGGCGTCGACTTCAATGATAGGCTCTCATCCGGACGCCGCGACGTGGTTAACTCTCTGTACGATCACATCATCACCTTCCGCCATAGAGAGCTGAGGGATGCCTGGGGAGCGATCTACCGCGCGGAGGAGTCCGTCGCCAAGTCGAAAAGCGCCGGCGTCGCTCAGGCTCGAAGCCTGCTTGCGGATGCCAGGAAAGCCGCATCTCAAGTCCCGATCGACGACAAGAAGGCTAGCGACAAGGAAGTCGCCGGGGCGTTCAAGTCGACGACCGGTCTGAAAGCTCAACTCGAGACCGAATGGGAAAACGCGGCTCGCGCCAACTATGTCAAGGCGACGGAGCTGGCGAACAAAGCGGTCGCGCTCTCGCGCTAAGGAGGACTTGAGCTCGCGATTGCGCCATGGCCAAGAGTGAGGCCACGCTGGTTTTCGCCTCTGGGATCCGTCTCGACTGGCGGCAGGCGGGCATCCTACTCACCCTGTTGGGTCTTCTTACGGTTTTCATCCTCGTGCCTATCGTTCGAGTGCTGTGGGTCTCTCTCTCGGACGGCGAGGGCGGACTCACTTTGGTTCACTTCGCGAATTTCTTTCGCCGCCCGCTTTTTCGTGAATCGCTCTGGAATAGTCTTGTCGCCGGCCTCCTCGTGGTCTTTTTCGGAAGCCTGATCGCCGCCCCGCTTGCCTATTTGAGCGTCCGCTACGATTTCAAAGGAAAGATCCTTGTCAACACGCTGTCCACTTTGCCGTTGGTGATCCCTCCCTTCGTCGGAGCCGTCGCTTTGCAGCTCATTCTCGGGCGTAGCGGCACGGTCAACCTGCTGCTGATGCGCTGGTTCGATACGAGTATTCCTTTCATGGAAGGTCTCACCGGCGTCGTTCTCGTTCAGACCCTTCACTTCTTTCCGTTTATCATGCTCAACACCGCGGTTTCGCTCTCTAACATCGATCCGTCTCTGGAGGAGATGGCGCAGAATATGGGCTGCCACGGCCTGCGCCTGTTTCGCCGTGTCACTTTGCCTCTGATGCTGCCGGGCTTCATCGCCGGCTGCCTGCTCACGTTCATTCGCGCCGTTGACGATCTCGGCACCCCGCTCATGCTCAATTACAAGACTCTCCTCGCGCCGCAGGCCTATCTACGTATCACGACGATCGGCATCGACGATGTCGACGGCTATGTGATCTGCGTCATTCTCGTGGCTATTTCCCTCGGATCGCTTCTGGTTGCGCGAAAATACCTGAGCCTCTCCGAGTACGCCACGCTTCACCAGAGCGCCGCGGTCGCGCGGTCCGTCGCGGGCATGAAGCGACTGGGGATCCTGTTGTTTTGCGGGCTGGTCTTGAGCGTGAGCCTGCTGCCCCACATCGGCATCATCATTCTGTCTTTCGCCAAAGTGTGGAGCTTCTCGCTATTGCCGACGACGTACACGCTGGATAATTTCACGGAAATTCTGTTCCGTGCGCCGCATTTCGTGAAGAATACCTTGCTCTACACCGGCCTGGCCGCCGCGCTCGACGTCTTTCTCGGCGCGATCATCGCTTTCCTCTTGATAAGGAGCCGCGTCTGGGGCAGGAATCTGCTCGACGCCGTTGCCACTCTGCCGATCGCGATTCCCGGAGTCGTGCTCGCCGTCGGCTATCTCCGAGTTTTTCACGGCTGGGATTTTCCCGGCCTGGGCGCCCCGCTGACATCCACCTGGATCATTCTCGTTGTCGCCTACACGGTTCGCCGGTTGCCCTATACCGTGCGCGCCAGCTACGCGGCGTTGCAGCAGGTCCACGTCAGCCTGGAGGAATCCGCGCAAAACCTCGGCGCCAACCGTTTGCGCACGTTCATCAGGGTTACCTTGCCGCTGATTTCCGGTGGGCTCGTGGCCGGAGGCCTGATCGCGTTTATAACGAGTTGTGTCGAATTGTCGTCGACCATCATGCTTGTGCCGAGAATCGAGAGCGGCCCCATTTCCTACGGCATCTATATTTATATGCAAAGTCCCTTGGGACGGGCCGCGGGTGCGGCGCTGGGCGTCGTTGCCATCGTTCTGGTCTCCCTAGGAACTTATTTGACCTATCGCATTTTCGGCGGACGCACGGGCAGCGCGTTTCGGTTGTAGATCATGTCGGCAGGCCAGGTCAGGCTCGAAAATATCGGCAAGCGTTACGGCGACATCTGGGCCGTGCGCCACGTCGATCTGGAGATCGCCAAAGGCGAGTTCTACACCCTCCTCGGACCGAGCGGCTGCGGGAAAACCACTTTGCTCAGAACCATTGCCGGCTTTGTCTCGCCGGACGAAGGCGCCGTTTTCCTGGACGGCCATTCGGTAAACCAGCTGCCGCCGTGGAAGCGCAACCTGGGAATGGTTTTTCAGAACTACGCGCTCTGGCCGCACATGACGGTTTTTGAGAACGTCGCGTTTGGACTGAAAGAACGAAAAATCCCGCGCCGCGAAATCGAACCGCGCGTTATGGAAGCGCTGGAGCAAGTCGGGCTCAAAGGAACCGAGCAACGCCGCCCTTCACAGCTTTCGGGCGGTCAGCAGCAGCGCGTCGCGCTTGCGCGCACGCTTGTGATCCAGCCGCGCGTTCTGCTCCTCGACGAGCCGCTCAGCAATCTCGACGCAAAGCTGCGTCAGGAAATGCGGATTGAGCTCTTGAAGCTGCAAAGAGACATCGGCTTGACCACCATCTATGTGACCCACGACCAAGAGGAAGCTCTGACGCTCTCGACCCGGATCGCCGTGATGAACCTCGGCAAAGTTATCCAGGAGGGAAAGCCAAGGGAGATTTACGAGTCGCCGCGCGAGCGCTTCGTGGCAACTTTCGTGGGCAAGTCGAATTTTTTTTCCGGGACGATCGTCCGGTCGTCGGGCGGTCTCTTGGAGATTCAAACCGATGAAGGTTTTGACATCAAAGCCTCGGCACCGCCTGACTACAAGGGCGCGGCGGATGGACACAAGGTCGTGCTTTACGTCCGACCCGAGGCGATCGATCTCGTCGAGCCGGCGGATCAGCCGCCAAAGGTGAATCGGATCACAGGCCGCGTCGCCGCTTCCGCCTATCAGGGCTCGCTCGTTGAATATGAAATCGAATCCGCCGGACGCCTCATCCGAGTGAATGACACTAATCC
>DASXRG010000367.1:0-40478 GCA_036506735.1 Binatia bacterium
CAGGTCCGCGTTACTCAGACGGACCATCAAATTTTCTTTGCTGGTTCGGTTCCATATGGTCTGGATGAGAAGCCAATCCCAAATCTTGGGGGCGGAACCTGTCAGATCACCCTGAGCGAAGCCAGTAAAGATGTCGTCGTACAGCGGTCGTTCTCCAACAAGCCTAAGGGCACGGGAAAATTCAACGATTTTTTTCACAAGATCGAAAGCTACGTCGCCATAATCTCAGGCCCGGCGATAGAGTTGCACCAGGCGGATCCGTACACGTTCCGTGCCGTCAAAGAGGTCATACCCGACTCTGTCTTCAAAGTTCATGATACGCTGACGAGTAGAGCAGAAATCACTGACTTGGCAGCACGCTTCAAGAACGACATCATTGCAATTATCGGGCTTGGCGGCACCGGTGCATATGTTCTGGAGTTTCTCGTAAAGACCCCTGCCCGAGAGATTCGGGCCTTCGACAAGGATGACTTCCGGGTACACAACGCCTTTCGCTCCCCGGGTAAGCTTGAAAACACGGAGTTCGGAAAGCCGAAGGCGGAGGTCTATCTTTCGCGTTACGAGAGCTTCCGGACGGGACTCTCCATCAAACGCAAGTTCATCGATGCCTCGTGCTCTGAAGAAATGGAAGGTGTGACCTTCGCGTTCGTGTGCGTGGACAAAGGGTCGTCGCGCGCCGGCATTTTTGATCTGCTCATTGCAAAGGGCATCCCGTTCATCGATGTGGGGATGGGCTTGAATCGTAAGCGAGGCCCACTCAACGGCATGTTGCGTATGACCTACTACTCTGCCCACGACGCTCAGAAGGTACGCGACAAAGGTTTGGCCGAGCTTGCCGACAGCACAGACGACATCTATCGGACGAACATTCAAATCGGCGAGCTTAACGCGCTCAATGCGTGCCTGGCGGTCATCAGGTTCAAGCAGCTGCGCGGTTTCTACTTTGAAGAGATCCCCTATTACAATCTCATCTTCCAGGTCGGTGATCTCAAGATCTTGGGCGGATCAAAGCTAGATGAAGATTGAGTTGCAACGCGTCCACTACATGCCGAGCGAGTTGAGGCCCGGGGTTCTCTACGTTTCAGATGAATTCGGTGCTGTGGCGCATCTTTGCGCCTGTGGATGCGGCTCAAAGGTTCGGACGCCGCTCAGTCCGACAGAATGGGCTCTCGAGGAAACGGAAAGCGGGCCAACTCTTTACCCGTCAGTCGGGAATTGGCAGCAAGCCTGCCAATCGCATTATTGGATATATCGAGGCGAAATTAGATGGGCGGATACGTGGACGCCTGAGCAAATCGCTGCGGGACGCCGTGGCGAGGAAATGCGTCGACGTGCTTACTACGATGCCCTTGATCGTAAGCGCCGCCGGACATTCCGGGGATTCTGGCGATGGCTGAAAAGCCTTTTTGAAAAATGATTGTCGGGTGATGAATGGTGATGAATATGGTCCCTGCAAGCTGTTGCGAGACCAAAACCGTTTTGGTTTTGAGGATTGTTCGAGGGTTTTTGCGGGCTGTTGTAGGATGCGGCGGGCTTTTTGAAATAGAGAAATTCAGGCGAAAGTTCAGTGTGTTATGGGCACTTTCAGTTTTTCGTCAGTTTCTTTCTAACCGGGTTCAAATCCAGTCGCCCCGACCACTTCTTTCCTTCCGACAATCCGACTGCTTGCAGCTTTTTGCCTCAATCTCCCCAGACGCGGTTCACTTTTAATCAGAAGTCCGACCAACTGTAATGCTGTAAAGAATTGCACGATCTCGCCATGATCGATTTTTTCACACCTTCGACTTGTAATACTCCCAGACTCTTTCAAAGAGTCCTGCCGGGCGGTCGTTACGCACTTTCTGTTGATCGAGTTCCTTTTTGAAGCGCGCCAGCTCTTCGGGCGCGTAGGGCGTTACTTTCCCGACGATCCCTGCCAGGATCTGAATTTTGGCCGCTTCCTCCAACATGATGGCGCGCGCGGTCGCTTCTTCCAATGTATTTCCGGCCACCGAACCGCCGTGGCCCTTGAGCAGCAAGGCCGGCGAGTTTCCCATCAGCTCGGCCATTTCGATTCCTCGCTCCTCATTGTGAATCAAACCGGCTCTCTTGTAGGTCTTCGCGTCGGCAAAAAATGTCCCGAATATCGTAGCGGGAATAAACCCGGTCTCGGCCGTCGCCAGCGCAGTGACGTAGACGGAATGGGTATGGACGACGCCGTTGATTTCAGGCCGCGCCCGATAGATGCCGATATGAATCCACGACTCGCCGTGCCACTTGCCGCTCCCCTCGAGAATTTTACCCTGCAGATTCACGACCAGGATGTCTTTCTCCGTCACCGCGGCCGGCGCGATGGCGCGCGAGATCAGGAACCGATCGCCGCCGGGAATTCTAACGCTCACGTGTCCGAACGGAACCGCGATCTCGGCTTTATCGATGATTTTGTTTGCGACGATGAGATTATCGACTAATGCGTCTTTCATTGCGTAGCCTTCCTTTTCATTCCGTCAAAGATCTTTTCCGCGGTTATGGGCAGCTCGGTGATGCGCACGCCCGTAGCATTGAAAACCGCGTTGCCGACGGCGGGCGGAACCGGCGTGATCGCGTGCTCGGCGGCCGGCTTGGCGTTGAACGGCCCCGGTCCGCAGGTCGCGCCTGAAACCAGCGTGGTCTCGCGCGCCGGAATATCGCGCGACGTGAGCATCTTGTAATCGCCCAAGGTCAAGGTCGTTACGCGCCCGTCGTCGAGCACGACTTCCTCGCACAACGCCATCCCTAATCCCTGCATCATCCCGCCTTCGATCTGTCCCTGATGCGTCAATGGATTGATGACTACCGAGACGTCGTGAAAAGTTTTCATACGCCTGACCTCGAGCTGTCCAGTGTCGCGATCGACTTCCACGTCGGAGATCACGGCCTGAAAGATGTGCTCGCGCGGCCGTTTCCGGCCGTTGTAGGAGGCGAAGCCGCGGCCCGGCTCGCCGGGCGCCAGCGCCGCGAGCTGCTCGAGGTTCATTCGCTGCTTACCGTTCAGCAAGCGGACGCCGCCGTCCCGCCACTCGACTTCAGCGGGCTCGACTTCCCAATGGATCGCGGCGCGCGCTTTTAAGCTTTCGATCAGCGCCGCGGTCGCGCGCGCGACCCCCTGTCCGATGACGTGCGTCGCGCCCTGTCCCTTGATGCCGTCGTGATAGGGCGCATGGTTTGTGTCCGGGACTTCGACACTCACGCGCTCGGGCCCGATGCCGAGAATCTCGGCGACGATCTGCTTTTGAATGACGTGAACGCCGGTGCCGACGTCGAGGATCCCGACGGAGAGCCGGACGTTGCCGTCGTTGCCAAGCAAAAGCTCGGCTTCCGACTGACCCTGCCCGATATGTCGGCAGGCAAGCGAGATCCCGCGGCCAATCAAATTTCCCGGCCGCCGCGGTTTCAGCTTCGGCTGCTTCCAGACTTTGCGCGCGCGCTCGAGCACTTCCCTGCACCTGATGTCGCGATACTCGAAGCCGGCGTAATTAGAATCGCCTTCGACCAGCGCGTTCATGAAGCGAAACTCCAGCGGGTCTATTCGAAGCTCGTGCGCGATCATGTCCATGTGCGTCTCGGAGGCGAAGACAGTCTGCAATTCGCCCGACGCGCGCATGTAGCCGCCGGGAACCTGGTTCGTATAAACGATCAAACTCTCGTGGCGCGTGTGGGGGACGCGATAAGCGCCGCCCATGGTCAGGCCGCCGCTCATGTGCGCCGGCGGGCTCGGCTTGAACGCGCCGTACGCGCCGCCGTTGTAGATCACGCGCGCGTCGCGCGCCCAGAGCCGGCCATCCTTTTTCACGCCGGTGCGCAGCACGATGATCGAAGGATGGCGCGGCGACGAGGCCATCAACTCCTCGGCGTAGGTGCGCACGAAACGGACGGGCTTGCCGGTGGCCTTGGATAAATAATAAGCCAGCGGCATGTCGCTCAAATAATCTTTCCCGCCGAAGGATCCGCCGACGACAACGGGGTGCAGGATCACCCGGTCCTTCGGGACTTCCAGATAATGCGCCATTTGATCGCGCACGCTGAACGGCGACTGCGTCGCCGCCCAGACCAAAACTCTGCCGTCGCCGTCGATCTCGACCGAGCACGCGTTCGGCTCGATGTAGCCTTGATGCACCATCTGGGTGCGGAAGGTATGCTCGAATATTTTCTCGGATTCGGCGAAGCCCTGCTCGAGGTTTCCTTTTTGCGCGGTGAGCAGGTTTTGCACGTTGCGCTGCTGGGGCGCTCTGCTCTTGGGCAGATTATACGTCGCGTAATCCGGATGGATCAGCGGCGCGCCGGGCTGCATCGCCTCCAACGGGTCGAATACCGCCGGCAGCTCCTCGTACTCGACGTCGATCAGGGCGAGCGCCTCTTCCGCGATGTCCTTGTCCACCGCGGCGACGGCGGCGACTTTGTCGCCGACGAAGCGCACGCGCTCGCGCGCCAGCGCCGGCGAATCGGGAAACGTGTGGCCGATCAAATTCGGACTCACGTCGGCGGCGGTGATGACGGCCTTGACGCCGGCGAGCGCTTTCGCCCGGCTCGCGTCTATATGAAGAATGCGCCCGTGCGACAAAGGGCTCCGCAGCACCTTGCCCCAGAGCGTGCCCGGACGGATCACGTCGGCCGTGTAGCGCGCGCTGCCGTCGACTTTGCCCAGGCCGTCCTCGCGAATGAGCGGGCGGCCGATCACTTTGAATTTTTTCATCGACGCTAGGCCGGCTTGGTCTCGGCGAAAAGTTTCCGCCACTTTTTGACAACTTTTTCCTTCTCTGCCGCGCTCGACGACGCGGTCTTCGGAAATTCCTTGATCCAATCGTATGGCTTGCAGGCGTCGATGACGGCGCGCGCGCCGAAGGCGACCTTGGCGCCTTTGGAATAGATCGGATCGAGCGGGCTCGTGTACGTGTTGGGAATAACGTCGATGTCCTTTTCCGGATTCGATCGCGTGCCGATCGCCCACAACACTTCGTTGATATTTGCCGGATCGATATCGTCGTCGACGACGACGACGTAGCGTCCCAGATGATTGCCCGCCGCCTGGCACATGGACGCGACGTGGCCGACTTGGCGCGCGTGGCCCGGATAGCGCTGGCGAATCGACACGACGCCGAAAAAATTCACCCCCGCGGCTTCGTGATACCACACGCCCTTGATATCCGGGATGCCGTCTCGGACGAGCGATTCTTTGACGTTGACCGACTTGATGAGGCAGTTCGCGTAAGAGTAGTCGTGAGGGGGCAGCCCCGGCGGCGCGCCGAGATTGATCGGATCGTCTCTGTGATAAAGCGCCTTAACGTCGACGATCGGCTCTTTGCCGCGGCCGGACGCGTAATAGCCCGTGTACTCGCCGAACGGCCCTTCTTCGCGCAGCTCGCCCGGCGGGCAAAAACCTTCGAAGGCGAGCTCGCTGCCGGCGGGAATCGGCAGGCCGGTCGCCTCGCCGCGAATCACGGACGCGGATTTCCCCATCACGGCGCCGAGATAGTTGTACTCCGATATTCCATAGGAAAGGCCCATGCCTGAGATCATCAGATAGAGCGGATGATGCCCGAGCGAGACCGCGACCGGAGCGGCCTCGCCCCGCTCGTGATATTTTTTCACGTTGATCGCGCCGTGGTGCGCGGGAGAGATATGCAAGGTGACGGTCTTCTTGTCTTGCAGCATTAATCGATAGGACCCGAAGTTGATCCGGCCGCTGTCCGGATCCTTGGTGATGACGATACAGCCCGTGCCGAGATACTTGCCGCCGTCGAGCTCGTGCCATTTGGGCGCGGGAAACTGGAGCAAGTTCACTTCCCCGTCGCAAAAACGATGGCGCAGGAGCGGGGCGTCCGAGACCTCTTGCGGCGGATAATCGGCGGCCCGGCGCTCGTACTCGCTCATCTTTCCTTCCAGGCGCGAGACGAGCTGCTGGTCGGTATCGACGCCGTCGAAGCCGAGGGTCAGCGCGAGCCGCTTCGCATTGAGCGTTGAGCCCGTGAGGATGCGATAGCCTTTTGGAAAACCCGGAATCTCGTCGAACAGCAGCGCCGGCCCGCGCCGCCGGCCGTTGAGCTCCGTGATGACGCCGATCTCGAGGTCGGCGTCCGCGCCATCGACGCGCTGCAGCTGGCCGAGCGCCTCGACGTTCTCGATCCACGTTCTCAGATCTTCCATGCGTCCCCTCCTACTTCTTATACAGCAGCTCGACGAAGCCGGAGCGGACGACTTCGCGCACCGGTCCTTCGTCGATGAAATCCTGCGGCTTCGCGCCCCTGGCTTTGGGATTGGTGAGCGCCGCTTCTTCCAAGAGCAATCGGATATCGTCGGGACGAATGTCGGGAACGCGGGAGAGCAGCCGGTCGACGTGGTAATGGTACGCCGCCTTCAAAATATCTTCGTCGTCGGTCCGCGTGTAGCGGCCCAATATCCGCATTCCGTCCACGGGACGCGTTTTGAGGAAATGTGTCGCCTCGACCACCGACTTGACGAATGCCGCGACCGCTTCCCGCTTGTCCCGCAGAAAACTTTTTTTCGCCACCAGCGCCGCCTGCGCGTAGCGCACTCCGCTCTGCGAGAGATCGACCAGCTCTCTCAGTCCCAAGCGCCGCGCGATAAAAAGATACGGCACCGACATCATGCCGGATTCGACCACGCCGTTGGCCAGCGCCGTGAGGATGTCCGCCGAGGTGCCGACTTGAATGAGAGCCACGTCTTTGCCCGCTTCCAATCCCTGACTCTTGAGAAAATAACGCGCGGCGAAATCCAAAGTCCCGCCGAATCTCGTCACGCCCAACTTTTTGCCGCGCAACTGCGCAATCTCTTTTATCGACGGCGCGGAGTACACCGAAAACACCCACGTGTGGACGTTAGTGCCGAAGATCGCGAGATCGGTGTAGCCCTGGAGCTGCGCGATGATGCCGCCGGTGCCGCCGCCGGCAAGCACGTCGACCTGACCCGCCAGCAATGCGGCCATGCCGCGGGTCGAAGATCCGACCTGGATCACTTCCACCGCGAGATCGTGCTTCTTGAAAAATCCGGCGTCCTGCGCGGCCCAAAGGGGAAGAAACGACGCCGTCGGCGCCGGATAGGCGACGCGGAGCGGAGTCGGCGCGGCGCCGCTCACTTGAAACGGCGCGAAAATAATCCAGGCGAGGACCATCGCGGCGGCGAGCCCCGTTCTTGGAACGGTCAGGCGCGCCATCTCAAGAAGACTTCTTTTCATTTGCGCGATAGTCCGGATGGCGGCGCACCGCATCGACGAACGCTTCCTTCATCGCCCTTCCGTGCGTCAGGCGATGATCGAAATCGACTCGTTCCTTGCCGGGCTCGACCTTGACGACGAAAAACGCGAGCTCGGCGCCGTCCATCGCCGCTTTGACCCGGCGCTCGAATTCTTCCAGCGTGCGGATCGTCGCGGTCGATTTGATCCCGGCGCCCTGCGCGATTTTTTCGAGATCGGCCGCATGCGCGGTGGCCGTCGCCCCCATCCGGCCATAGACGCCGTTGTCGAATACGATCGCGACGAGGTTGCCGGGATTGACGGCGGCCGCCGTCACCAGGCTGCTCGTGTCCAGAAGCAGGCTGCCGTCGGAATCCAGCGCGATGACCTTGCGGCGCGGAAAGGCGAGGCTCAGCCCGACGGCGAAAGGCAGACACATGCCGAGATTGAGCGCGTAAAAATTCGCGCCGTTTTTCCAGACCGCATTCCACTCGCGATAGTTGGCGGAAAGGCTCGTCGCAGTAAGCATATGCTCATCCATCCAGGAGGCGAGCAAACGGAGACAGTCGAGGCGCTTCACCACAGCACCTCCCCGGTCAGGAGCATGACGATCGGCGTTTCGTATTGTTCGCAGGCGAAAAAACTATCGCGGATTTTTCGCTTCAGCGCGCTTTTCTGGTCCGTCACGACATAAGGGACGCGCAACGCGTCGAGCAGCGGCTTGGCGACCTGCTGGAACATGAAGAGCTGCGGCCCGGAAATTCCACTGCGGTCGCCGATGTCGCCGCGATAGGAAGCGAGGATGAGCGTCGGAATGCCGTAGAGCAAACCGGTCTGCGCCAGCGCCCAGCTTCCGACCAGTAGCCCTGCGATGCCGGTGACGAAGACGCACTTCCGTCCGCCGAGCGACGCGCCCGCGCACATGGCGAGGCCGTGTCCCTCGGCGCTGACCGTTATCGTCGTAAAGTACGGGTCGTTCCGGAGATATTCCATCAGCGGCTGGGTCGGCTCTTCCGGCATGGTCACGACCAGATCGATGCCCTCTTCTTTGAGGGCCTCCGCGATCATTTGAATCGTCTGCTGATCCATCAGCGATAAAGCTCCTTTACCAAACCTGATCTCACGACGTTGTCCACCAGCGCCTCGTAGACGAGATCGGCGGGATTGATTTCCTGAGCTTTAGGATTTGTTTCGGCCATTTGTTCCAAAACCGACTTCAGATCTTCGGGATGAATTTCGGGAATTTGCGGCCAAACCTTTTGGACGTACTCGTCATAAATCAAACCCAAGGCCTCCGCGTCGTTCGTTCTCGTATAACGCGCCAGCACGCTCAAAGCGGCGGCGCGGCGCGTTTTGACGAAGTGGATCGATTCGACCAGGGCCCGAAGAAACGCTTCCATGCGCGTTTTGTTGTCGAGGAGAAACTGCTTCTTCGCTAAAAAGGCGTTGGACGCGTAGCGCGCGCCGCTTTGGGTCAAGTCGGCCAGCTCGCGATAACCGAGCTTCTTGGCGGTGAAGTTCTGCGGCACCGCCACGGTGCCGGCGTCGATAGCGCCGCGCGCCAGCGCGGGGGTCAATTCCTGCTGGCTGCCCACCTGGAACATCGCCACGTCCTTGCGCGGGTCGAGACCCGAGCGCTTCAGGTAATAGCGCGCGGCGAAATCGCCGACGCCGCCGAAGCGGCTGACCCCGAAACGCTTGCCGCGCAGCCCCGCAGCGTCGGTGATCGACGGATGCGCGTAAACGAAAAAATTCAGCCGGTTGTTCAAGCTCGCGAAGAGCGCGAGATCGCGATAGCCCTGCAAGTAGGACGCGATGCCGCCGACTCCGCCGCCGGCAACGACGTCCAAATTGCCGCTGAACAGGGCGGCGATCGCGATCGCGGAAGAGCCGACGTACACGAGCTCGACGGCGGCGCCCTGCTTGTCGAAAAACTTAAAGTCTTTCGCCACCCAGAGCGGAAGCTGCGACGCCGTCGGCGCCGGATAGGACACGCGCAGAGAAATCGGTGCGGCGGCGGCATCGGTCTGAACCGCAGCAAAAACCATCCATAGAATCATCATTCCCGCCCAAGCAAATCCCGAGCGCCGTGGAATCCAGGCGACGTTGGAGTATGTTCGCCGCGAACGCATCGATTTAGGTTCCCGGACGCTCGCGCAGACCCGCCAGTATTTTTTCCGCCGTGATCGGAAGCTCGGTGATTCTCACGCCGGTCGCGTTGTAGACCGCGTTCGCCACCGCCGGCGCGACGATGCTGACGCCGGCCTCGGCGACCGACTTCGCGCCGAAGGGGCCGGGACCGACTTTCGCCTGCACGAGCGAAGTCGTCAGCGGCACATTGTCGGCGATGTTGGGGAGCTTGTAATCTCCGAGCGTCACCGTGATCACTCGCCCTTCGTCGACTTTCAGCTCCTCGGTGAGAGCGTAGCCCAATCCCTGGACGATGCCGCCGTCGATCTGTCCCTGGTGAATGAGCGGATTGATGATCGTGCCGACGTCGTAGACGAAGTAGAGGTGTTTCAAATCCACCGCGCCGGTCTCTCTGTCCACCTCGACGTCGACGACGATCGATTGAAACGAGTAGACGTGCGGCTTGTGTCCCTTGTACTCGCCGAAGCCCTTGAGCGGAATTTTCGACCGACCGGCCAACTTTTTCAAGCTCAGCCGTTTTCTTTTGCCGCCGCTCTTGAGCTGAGCCGCGCCGCCGGCCCAGAAAATCTTTTCCACCGGGGCGCCCCACTGCGAAGCCGCGAACGAGCGCAAATGGTCGATCAGGGAAATCGTCGCGCGCGCGACTGCCTGTCCTTCGACGTGCGTTCCGCGCGCGCCTTTGATGCCCTGGTCGTAGGGCGCGCTGGACGTGTCCCTGACTTCGATCGCGATCGCATCCGGAGCGACGCCGAGGAGCTCGGCCGCGACCTGGCGGTGCATCGTGTAGGCCCCGACGCCCTGATCGCCGACGCCGCTCAGGAGCCGGAGCGTGCCGTCGCCCTCCAATAATAATTCGAAGCTCGACTCCCCGTGGCCGACGTGCCGATCGCCGAGCGCCACGCCGCGTCCGGTAAATTTATTTACGGCGGACGGTTTGGCGGGCTTCTTTTTCCATGCGGAAATTTTCGCCACGCGATCGAGAACGTCGCGGCAGTGCGGATCTTCCAGCGCTTCTCCGTTCGCGCGCGTGTCGCCTTCTTTGAGTGCGTTCAGCCGGCGAAACTCGATCGAGTCCATTCGCAGAGCTTCGGCCATGAGGTCCATGTGGCTTTCAACGGCAAACAAGGTCTGCGTTTCTCCCGGAGCGCGGAAGTAGCCGCATGGCACTTGATTCGTATAGACACAGTAGCCTTCGAGACGCGTGTTGGGAACATTGTAAGACCCCGCTACCATGTATGCGCCGCTCATCGAGCCTTCGGGATTCGGCTTGAAGGCGCCGTAAGCGCCGCCGTTGTAGAAGGTCTTACCGTCCCACGCCCACAGGCGGCCGTCCTTCTTGACGCCGACGCGGAGCTGGACGACCGCGGAGTGGCGCGGCGTCGTCGCTCCCAGCTCTTCGCTGTAATTTTTCACGAAGCGCACCGGCCGGCTGGTTTTCCTCGACAGGTAATAAGCCGCAGGATTTAAAAAAAGAAAGTCTTTCGCGCCGAACGAGCCGCCCATGTTGCTGGGGTAGATCGTGATCTCTTCCGGCTGGAGCTCCAAGTATTCCCCCAGCACTCGCCGCAGCTTGAAGAACGCCTGGTTCGCGACCCAGATTGCGACGCGGCCCTGCTCGTCGACTTCGACCGTGCAGGCGTAGGGCTCGAGGTACCCCTGGTGCACGAGCTGTGTCCGATAAGTCTTCTCGAAGACGTAATCCGATTCGGCGAAAGCTTTTTCGATGTCGCCTTTGCGGGCGCGCACGAGCGTCTGGACGTTCTTCAGCTCCAGCGCCATCGTCTTCGGCCCTTTATAACTTGGATAATCCGGATGGAGCAGCGGCGCCTCGGGCTGCATCGCCTCGAGCGGCTCGAAGACCGCCGGCAGATCTTCGTACTCGACGTCGATCAGTTGCACAGCCTCTTCAGCCGTGTCGGCGTCGACGGCGGCGACCGCCGCGATCTCCTCGCCGACGAAGCGCACGCGGTCGCGCGCCATCACCGGCATGTCGCGCAAGGTCGCGCCGACGAGCGTCGTCTTCATGTCCGCCGCGGTTATGATCGCCTTGACGCCGGGGAGGCTCGACGCCCGGCTCGTGTCTATGTTAAGGATGCGCGCGTGCGGCAGCGGGCTGCGCAGCACTTTGCCCCATAGCGAGCCCGGCCTGAGCACGTCCGCCGCGTAGCGCAACCCGCCGCTCACCTTCGCCGCGCCTTCGACGCGGGGAAACGGTTGCCCGATGATTTTAGATCGCTTCAACTTTTCACGTCTCAATGATTCTAAACCAAACTCTCGGATGCAGGCTCTCGCGGCCCTCAGCCTCGCAGCGGCGGACGGCGCCTGTTCGGAGAGCCCGCGCGTCCGACACTGTCGTTTGGAATAAGCAGCGACCCATCGCGCGGGCTCGGAGAGCAGGCGCCGGCTGTCACTGCGCGCATTATCTTGCCTTTTTACCTCTACTCCAGTCCCAGCTCTCCCCACCGCCGCAGGACTTTCTGCGTCAGCTCTTTGCTCACCTCATTTATTTCGGGAAACTCCACACCTTTGAATTTGGAGGTCGCGTCGATCGCGATGCGTGAGGTGAAGCCCTGCTTCACCAGTGGCTGGTGGCCGCCGTGCTGGCGCGGCGGCGTGATCCATACGTCGCGGTGCGGTTCGCTCCGCGAATAGATGCGCCACCATATGTTATTCCAGTCGTCGAGATCGGCATCGGCGTCGACGACGATGATCCAGTTCGGCCCCATGGCATTGACGCCCCAGACGGTCTCGACGATCTGCATCACCTGCCCGGGCTCCTGGATATCGGCGGCGACGACGCAGATCTCGCGCCCGCAGCCGGGGTCCGGGAAGCGCACGTCGACCACGCCGGGTGTGCCGAGGCTTTTCAGTTTGCCCCAGAGAACCGCCGAGCGTGTGATGCGCTTGCCGCCGTCTTCCATATAGTTGCAGATGAGCCCCGTGAGGATCGGATTTTTCCGGTGCGTGACGCATTTGACTTTGAAAACCAGCCCGTGCCTTTCGTCGCCGTAAAAGCCGTGCGATTCACCATGCGGCCCTTCGGTCACGCGCGTCTTCGGCAGCACCTCGCCTTCAAGAATAATTTCGCTCTCGGCCGGGACAAGCATGTCGAGCGTCTCGCATTTCGTCACCGGCACGCCCTTGCCGCGAAGCCCGCCGGCGAACGCAAGCTCGGCGTGGCGCGCCAGGCCGGAGCTGATCGGGTTCATCGACGCGATCGAGAGCAGCGGCTCCATGCCGATCGCCACCGCCATCGGCATCGGCTCGCCGTGCGCTTCGTACTGGCGATAGTGCGCCAGGCCGTCGCGGTGCATCGACATATAAAGCGTGTTCTTGTCCTGAATGACCAGACGGTACATGCCCATGTTCTGATCGCCGCTCGCCCGGTCTTTGGTGATGCAGCCGTGAAACGTGCCGAGATAGGGCCCGACATCCTTCTCGTGCCAGACCGGCGTGGGAAATTTGTAGAGGTCGACCTGGCCGTCTTTTTGAATTTCTTCCTTGCACGGCCCGCCTCTGACCTCGACCGGCGCCGTCGGATTTTTGAAGCCGGAAAGAAATTTTTCGAACAGCGACTTCATGCCGCCTTCGATGCCGAGGGCGATGGCCATCTTTTTATCCGTCGAAAGAACATTGGTAAGGAGCGGCGTCTTGTGGCCCTTGATGTTTTCGAACAGGAGCGCGGGCCCTTTTTTGAGCAGCGAATGATAGGCGATCGCGCCGAGCTCGTGCACCGGATCGACCTCGGCCTTGATGCGCTTCAGCTCGCCCAGTTTTTCCAGAGAGCTCAGAAAATCACGCAAGGAATCGAACGCCATGTTTGCTCCTTTCGCTCCGGCCCCTTAATTGCGATACAATTGCTCCACAAAACCGGATTTAGCTAATTCCCGCACCACCCTGTCGTCCATGAACGCCGCCGGGTCGGCGCCCTTCGCCTTCGGGTTCGACAGCGCGATCTCCTCCAGAACGAGCTTCAGATCTTCCGGGTCGAGCGCCGGGAGCCGCGGAAACAACGCCACGTGCAGATCGTAAGCCGCCTTTAGAATCTCGGGATCGTCGATGCGCGCGTAGCGCCGCATGATCTCCATGCCTTCCTTCGGCCGCGTTTTCAGAAAATGGATCGATTCGGCGATCGTTTTGAAAAAGCGAACCATGCGGGGTTGATTTTCCGCGAGAAAGCTTTTCTTCGCGACAAAGCCGTTCAACTGATAACGGAGTCCGCTGCGCGTCAGATCGGCCAGCTCGCGCAGGCCGCTTTTCTTCGCGATGAAGACCGCGGGATAACCCAAAACCGCGGCGTCGAGGTTCTTCGCCAGCAGCGCCCGCAGGATGTCCTCCTGCGAGCCGACCTGGATCAACGTCAAGTCTTTGTTCGGATCGAGCCCGCGCTGGCGGAGATAGTAGCGGCCGGCGAAATCGTTCGAGCCGCCGAAGCGCGTCACGCCGAGCCGCTTGCCTTTCAACTGCGAAACGTCCTCGATGCCGGGCTGGCTGCAAATCGAAAACAAAAACGTGTTGATGAGCCCGCCGAACAGGGTGATGTCCTTATAGCCCTGCAACTGGATCGCGATGCCCGGATTCGCGCCGCCGACGACGATGTCGAGCTCGCCGGACAACAGCGCGGTCATCGCGATCGGCGAAGAGCGGATCGAAAGCAGCTCGACGGGCAGATTTTCCTTCTTGAAAAATCCCGCCTCTTGCGCCGCCCAGAGCGGAACGAAGTTGACCGCGGCCGACGGATAAGCCACGCGCATCCTCTCGCCGGCAGAGACAACTGCGCCGCAGGCAAAGACCATCAGCGCGCACGCAAGCCAAATTCCAGACCGTTTTTTCATTTGCGCTCACCGGTACAATTGTTCGACGAACCCCGACTTGAGAATCTCTTTCGCGGCCCGATCGTCGATAAAACTCGCCGGGTTGGCGCCCGCCGCCTTCGGATTCGACGACGCGACTTCTTCCAGCACGAGCTTCAGGTCCCCGGGAAAAATTTCCGGCACCCTGGGGAAAAGCTTGATGTGGATGTCGTACGCGGGCTTGAGAATATCGGGCGCGTCCACGCGCGTATAGCGCTTGAAAATCTCCATGCCCTCCTTCGGCCGGCGCTTCAGATAATGGATCGACTCGGCGAGCGCTTTCATATAGCGCACCGTCGTGTCGTGATTTCCCGCGAGAAAGCTCCGCTTCGCCAGAAACGCGGCCAGCGCGTAGCGCGCGCCCATGTCGGAGAGGTCGGCCAGCTCGCGCAGTCCGAGCTTTTTGGCCTGGAGGTTTTGCGGCACGCCGATCACGCCCGATTCGATCGCGCCGGTCGCGACGGCGACCGCAATGTCCGGCATCGCCCCGATCTGGACGAATGAGACATCTTTTGCCGGATCCAAGCCCGCGCGCTTCAGATAGTAACGCGCGGCAAAATCGAGCGTGCCGCCGAATCGGGTCACGCCCATTTTCTTGCCGCGGAGTTGAGATACGTTGGCGATCGAAGGTTGGACCATGACTGAAAACAGGAAAGTCTGAATGAGGTTGCCAAACAGCGCCATGTCCGAATAGCCCTGGAGTTGGGCCGTGATCCCGCTCGAGCCTCCTCCGGCCAGGACGTCGATGTCGCCCGACACTATCGAAGCCACTCCCCGCGTCGACGAGCCGACGGCGATAAGCTCGACCATCAGGCCATGTTTCTTGAAGATGCCGGCGTCTTGCGCCGCCCACAGAGGCAAGAACGCACCGGCGGGCGCCGGATAAGCGACGCGCAGCGGACGCTCCGCGGCGGTGGATTTTCCCGCGCCGAGGAGCATTACGATCGCCGACAGAGCGGCAGCGACGGCCTTCATTTTTTTATTTCAGCTCCGCCAAAGCTTCCGCGACGAATCTCGGCTCGATGAATCGTTTGAGATCGACGCTCTTGCCGCGCATCTCCGGAATGCTGTCCCAGGCGTTTTGCAGACCCTCGAAATCGGGCACGGGCTCTGAACGCAAGAACTTATTGGTATCGAGGTAGATGCTTTCGATGTCGGCCTCGGAAACCTTGTAATATTTTCTGAGATACGGTTTAACGATCTCCGGGCGCGCTTTCCAGCTCCGGATCGCGTCGAGGAATCCGAGCACGATCTGCTTCAAAACCGCGGGACGTTCCTTGACCATGCTCTCAGACGCGACCATGATCTGGCTCGCGAACTTGGTCTTGATCGTCCCGAGATCGAAAATCACTTGGAGGCCGGCGTTGCGCGCGAACGGCACGAAGGCCGGCGTGACGATCGCGCCGTCGACGCCGCCGCTCGCCATCGCCGCCGAGCGCGCCGCCGAGTTGCCGATCTGCAGGATCTGCACGTCCTTGTCCGGGTCCATGCCCCACTGCTTGACCACGAAGCGCGTCTGGATGTCGGAGAACGCGCCGTAGCGGCTGACGGCGATCTTCTTGCCCTTCATGTCCTTCGGCCCGTTGATCCCCGGCCGAGCGACGAACAGATGCTGGAACTGGTCGATGTTCACCATGACGATCTTCATCGGCGCGCCGGCGGCGATCGCGCGCAGCGCGTCGGTCGCCGTCGTCGTCGCCGCGTGGGCGCTGCCCGACGCCATCGTCTGCGACGTGATCACGCCGCTTGTGACGTAGAGCATCGTCATGTTGAGGCCGTATTTTTTGAAAAAGCCCGCCTCGTAAGCGAACTTGAGCGCATCGCTCTGCGAGCCGGAGCCGGTATAGACGAAATTCAGCGGTATTAACGGCGCTTCGCCGGCGCGGGCCGGGGCAAAAACCAAAAGCGCGAGCAGGACCGCGGGTAAAAAGATCCTTCTCTGTTTCATCTTTACTCCTGAGATTCTTCGCGGTGGATGCCGAGCATCTTGAGCAGCGGCTCGTCGGTATAAGAAATCAAGATCGCCTCGTCGCGCGCGGAAGCATTGACGTGCTCGTGCCAGTGCCAGCCGGGCACGACGAAGATGTCGCGCTCCGACCACTCGAACTTGTTGCCTTCGATAATGATGCGGAGCGCCGCGGGCGTGTGATGGTGCGCGAGCGCGGTCTCGCCGGGCATGATCATCTGAATCGCGGCGACTAGATTGGGCGTCGTCGCGAAGCGACCGCTGTTCTCCAGCCCCGGGTTCATCAAGCCGAGAACGCGCCGCTCGACATTCTCAGTGCTGACGACTTCGGAAGCGCGCATCATTTGCGCGCGCACCTCCGGCCACTTCCAGAGGTAAGGCACGGCGAGCTTGTGCGGCCCGTGCGCCTGTTGCAGCCAGAGCGGACGCAGGTGCATGCGTTTCACGTCTTCGTAAAAGGCTGCCGGATCTATGAAGTTCTTGGAAGCCGTTTTGCTCATCGGATTACCGTTTACCGTTTATCTCTCTGGACGGCCCGAGACCACGAGCCCTCCAGGCGAGAGCAATAGTTTCTGTGGCTCGTCGGCCGCCCCGGCCACCCCAGGTGTGCTTACTTCCACGGTCGATGCCTGCCATGTTGCTGCACGTCCCGGTGCTCTCGCCTTCCGGGCCCGCGCTCCCGGGCCTGTTGTCGCGTCGGCGAGGGCGGCCGGTGCCTGTTCGGAAAGCCCGCGCGTCCGACACTAACGGTCGGAATTAGCAGCGACCCATCGCGCGGGCTCGGAGAGCGGGCGGCGGCTTTCACTTTGCAGCCGCTCCCGCGCGCACGGAAACCGAAGGCTGTTCCGCGATCTCGATCGACTCTTTGTCCAGATTCGGCAGCACCTCCTTGGCCATTAGATCCAGGCTCTTTTTCACTTGGTGCAGTCTCAGCCGGCCGAAAACCGGGCGCATCATGATTTTGTTCGTGCCGAGCGTCCGGCACTGGCGCAGGATCTGCTCGGTGACGTAGTCGGGATCGCCGACGATGGTGATCCCCTCGCGCTGCAACAACTCGAACGACCAATTCTTGATTTCCATGACGCCGACGTGCGTGCCTTTCTTGTAGTCCGTGGCGCGTTCGGAAAAATATTTGTCCGCAACGTTGCGGCTGTACTTGGCCGGCGAGCCGCCGAATTCCTCCGCCGGACCGACGAGCAAATCTTTCTCCGCTTCCGCGCGCGCCTTCGCGTTGGTTTCCCCGACGTAAACGTCGCGCGAAACCACGCAGTGGTCCGGGCCGGGCGTCCAGCCGCAGTTTTCCTTCGCATACTTGCGATAGTACTCGAAGCTCTCGCGGATCTGATCCGTCGGCGACCACGAGGCGGCGAGATTGACGCGATTTTTCGCCGCCCACTCGATGCTCTCGGCGCTGATCGACGGAATCCACGTTTCCGGAATGGGCTGTTGCAGCGGCCGCGGCAGAAAAGCGACGTAGTCGAGGTTCCAATATTTACCGTGATACTCGAAAGGCTCCTCGGCCTGCCAGCCTTTTTGAATGATGTCCCATCCTTCTTCGAAGCGCTCGCGCGATTCGGCGGACGGAATTTGAAAAGCCCAGAAATCGCCGCCGCGCGTCATGCCGACGACGAGCCTGCCGTTGGTCAGATTGTCGAGCAGCGCCAGCTCCTCGCCGAGGCGCACCGGATGGTGCAGCGGCAAGCAGTTGCCCATCAGGCCGATCTTGATCTTCTTCGTCATCACCGCGGTCATGGCGACAAAGATATTCGGCGAAGGCGAGAGGCCGTTGGCCGCGCGGCTGTGATGCTCGGGGAAGAAAATCCCGTCGAAGCCGTAATTCTCGACCCCGCGCAAGAACTCGACCACCTCGTCGTAGATTTCCTTGCCTAAAACTCGGTCGTAATCTCTCCCGGCCAGCAGATACGAGCCGCTAACGCGCTTCGGATAGCCGACACGCAAGAAAAGCCAAACCTTCATGGACCCTCCTCCATCAATCCGTCACGTTGTCTCGATCGGAAATATCTCCTGCGCCGTCAGCCATCGCAGCAGCAAGCCGTCCGCTGCGAGGTAATCCACGCATTTTTCGACCGTTCTCTCATTCAAATCATTCAGGCCGCAGGCGTTGGGATCGACACCCAAAAGCTCCTGCTCGCGCTCGTAGAGCTTTCTTTCGTCCGCGCTCATATAGTGCGGCGCTGCTTTCGCGGCGCGATCGAACGCGGCGACCAGGGCGCCGGCCAGGCCACGGCTGCCCGCGCCGACACTTTTGCGAATCGCCAGGCAATGGTACGTGGGATAAACTTTCGTTTTCTTGAACCACTGCAGCTGCAAGGCCGGATCGCCGATCGGAAAAGAGAGATTCGCGTCGGCCGCGACCATCTGCTCCAGGTCGCCATAGGGATCGGGCGTGCGGCTCGCGCCTCTGTCGGCGAGCCAGTTGAACCAGTGGCCGCCGGCTCCGCCCGGATAGATGACGGCGGCGAGCTCGTCCGCGGCGAGCTTCGCGATCATCTCCGCAGCTTTGATCCCGGCGCGCTCGCTCAGATGCTTCCATTCGCCTCCCATCGCCGGATCGCTCGTAAGCGGCTCGGCGGCGAGCCAGCGGATATCGCTGCGTCCGATACCGTGCTCGTCTTCCAGCAGACCACGCAGATAGACGCTGGTCGCGCCGAGCACGCGTCCCATGCCCACGAGGCGGCCTTTCAGGCCCTTCGGCGCGGCGCCGTGGCGCATGACTAATTTCCTGTGCACCATGCCGCGCGTGACGAAGATGGGAAGCGCGATCAATTCGTTCTCGACGCCGCGCGAGACGCGCACGATGTAGTCGGTTAGGACCTGTTCGGCGCCGGCGTACTTCTCTTCAAGTTCGCCGCGCAGCCTGCGCGAGGTCCGCTGATCGAAGGGCGCGTGCTCGAAGGCGACGTCGAAGCCGTCGACTTTTACCGTTCCGTCGAATAACGCTTTGGACCAAATACAATCGGGGACCTGGATCAAGATCGGCGCCATCTACTTGCTCTCTCCTTTGGCCTGATAAATCTGCAGGACGTTTCCTTCCAGATCGCTGATGAAAGCGATCCAGCCGTGCGGCACCTCCAGGACTTCATCGACGATGCGCACGCCGCGCTTTCTGTATGTCTCGATCAGCTCGTGGATCCCCGCCGCCACTTGGAAGCTCGGGACGAAGCCGACGCGACCGCGCGGTTGTTCGGCGGCGCAGCCGTCGCGGTGCAAGACCAGCGGCGCGCCCGACGTCGCGAACTCGAAATTATTCCCCGGGATCCCGTGTAAGGGCTTGAACCCCAGCACGTCGCGATAGTACGCGGCGGCGCGGTCGAGATTCTCGACGTACACGAGCAAGCGCCGGGCCTCGAAGAGGAGCGGGGAGGATTCGATCGTCATAAAAAATCAAGTCTCATCAATCTGAAAGCGAGTCCTCACGGCGCGAGTCTCCGGGTCGCGGCCGATAGGGCAGTTCCATGAGTCGAACATTTCTTATCGGACGTCCGCGACCCTCCAACTCGCGCCCCTCGGCCTCGCCGGGAGCGCTGCCGCTCGATCGAAGAGCCCGCGCGTCCGACACTTCCGGTTGGAATAGGCACCGACCCATCGCGCGGGCTCGGAGTCGGCCATAGGCTGATCAGCCTCAGGCTGAAGCGAGTGGCGGCTTTCATGATTTCCCCGTGAACGGAAAAAGCTCCGCGAGCGTGAAGCGCCGGCCGAGCAGACCGTCGGCCTGGAGATAGTCCATCAACTTTTCAATCGTACGCCGCTGCACGTCCCCCAGCTCGTAACGATAAGGATCGAATCCCAGCAGCGACCTTTCCTGGGCGATGAATTCCCGCTCCTTTGCGTCCAGGCGCGACTCGCTCGCCGCCCAGGCGCGCGTGAAAGCGTCGACCAGCGCCTCGGCCAGTCCGGAATTTTGCTCCAGCGTATCGCGCCTGAGCTGCAAGGCGTGGACGACCGGATAGATGCGCGTTTTCTTGAACCAGACGGCGATCTCGCCCGCGTCTCCCAGCGGCTCGTGGAGATTGGCAAAACGCTTCAAGGTCCCGCCGATCATCGCGTCGCCGCCGAAGAGAGAATAAAATCCGTGCCCGCCGGGATGGATCAGGGCGGCGAACTCGCCGCGGCTCAGCATCTCGCCGGCGGCGACCACGGCCTCGAAGCCTTCGGGCTTATCGAGCCTTCCCTTGAGCCACTTCCAGGCCGTATCCTCCTCGGCACCGTGAATCGTGTGCCACTCGACGGTCTCGCGCGCGATGCCGAACTCATCCGCCAGAAGACCGCGCACGTAAACGCCGCCGGGAGTGAGCACGCGCGGCAGCAGCACTTTTTGGCCGCGCAGGTCCCTCACGGAAACGCCGCCGCGCCGCATCAATAGGGTGCGCTGGCGGAAGCCGCCGAGCGTGAAGATCGGCAGCGCGATTTTAGGAACGCCGGCGCCTTGATCCTTCTCCAGCAAATAATCGGTCAAGGTGCCGTCGGTGCCGTCCCATTTTCCTTCGCGGACGCCGTGGAGCCGGTCCGGCAGAGTGACCTTGGCGTGAAAATCCACCGGGAATTTCTCGACCCGAACGCTGCCGTCGACGAGCGCGCGCGTCCAGAGATTGTCGCCGATGGCGATCCGAATGAAGTTTCCGGCTTGCCTCACGTTCTTTCGCCGCTCCGTTCCTGGTTTTTCAGCCCCGCGTAAGGCTCAATGAAGTAGTGGCGCAAAAGCTCGCGCCCGATTTCCATCACCTTGAATCTCAATTCCTCCGCCCGCCGGTCGTCCTTCTTGCAAAACGCCTGGTAGATTCCTTCGTAGCAGCCGGTCACCTGGTCCATGTAGCCGGGAACCGAAACGTGGAAGACGCGATACCTGGCGCTCGGGTACGCCATCACCTGAAGCAGATGCGCCAGCCGCGGCGAAAAACTCCTTTCGCCGACGAAGCGCTCCAGCTCCGCCCTGGATTCGAGAAACGCGCTGCGGTCGTTTTTATCCGCCGCCCGCCTCAGCCTCTTCACCAGATCGTCCATGGTAGCCAGCGCTTCGCCTTTCATTCGCTGGCAGGCAAGCCTTACGGCCAGGCCGATCAAGTGGCCGTGAATGAGATAAAGCTCGTCGGCCTCTTCCGGCGTCACATCCGCGACGACGACGCCGCGATTCCCGCTCTGCTTGACCAGGCCGTCGCGCTCTAAAATGCGCAGCGCCTCGCGCACCGGCGAGCGGCTGATACCGAGCTCTTTTGAAACGGCGAATTCGCCGATTCGCTGATTGGGCCGCAATCGGTCCGACAGGATTTCGCGCGTGAGATACTGCACGACCTTTTCCACCAGATTCTGCTTCTGGCCAGGCGTCGATTTGGCGCTACGCATTTTCCCTCGAATACTTTGTCGACAATATTGTCGGCAACGTATTATACCGAGTCTGCTCTTGTCAATATCGGTTCGAGCTGTGGAATGTTTTGGGAGACTGTGAAACTTCTAACCGCGCTTGAGTGAGGGGCAATGGATAGGGGGCGTTTGAAGTGACAAAATTGAAATTTATTCGGCTTTTCTGACTATTTCGTTAACTTTTTTCATCCTCCTTCTTCCCATCGACATTCTTCAGATACCGCTCTTCGAGTTTCTCCCACTCTCCCAACCCAATCAACCGGTCGCGTTCCTGGAACGTCGTCAGGCGATCGTCGATTGCCGACGTGGAGCCGTCGCGCTTCAGAACCGACAAAGCTTCTTTCATCGCATAGATCGCAGCCCGTTGAGTGTCGGAGGGAAAGATGGCGATGCGGTAGCCCATTTGTTCCAGGCGGGAAGCGGGGAGCAGCGGCGTCTTGCCGCCTTTGAACATGTTCACCATCAGAGGCACGTCGCGGATCGCTCGGGCGATGGTTTCGAGCTCCTTCTCCGATTCAGCCGCCTCTACGAAGATTCCGTCGGCTCCGAGTCGACCAAAAGCCTTGCCGCGCTGAATCGCGTCGTCGAGACCGTGGATGGCGCGGGAATCCGTTCGGCCAATGATCATAAAATCAGGATCGCTCCGCGCTTCGAGCGCGACCTTTAGCTTGTTTTCCATCTCACCGAGAGGGATCACCTCTTTCCCTTCCAAATGACCGCAGCGTTTGGGCGTGACCTGGTCTTCGATATGGATCGCCGCCACTCCCGCGCGCTCGAACTCGCGCACCGTCCGCACGACATTGAGCGCGTTGCCGTAGCCGGTATCGGCGTCAGCGATAACGGGAATTTTGACCGCGCTGACGATTTGCACGGCGCGATCGATCACTTCCGACATCGTCATGAGCCCCAGATCCGGCACGCCGGTGCTCCGCGCCACCGACCCGCCGCTCAAATAGACCGCTTCAAAGCCAGCCTCTTCCACCAGACGCGCGGACAAACCGTCGAACGCTCCCGGCGCCAAGAGTAAACGCTTCCGGGCTAACAATTCTTTCAAAGTTTTCCGCGCATTCATGCAGTCGCCCCCTGCGGTAATTCTCTACGAATCGCGCTGATCCGCTCCGCCGGCGTCGGATGCGAATAATGATAAGCCGAGTACCACGGATGCGGCGTGAGGTTCGAGAGATTTTTGATCGTGAGCTTGATCAGCGCCTCTTCCATCGGCTTGGGATCTTTCAAAACCTGGACGGCGAACCCGTCGGCCTCGTATTCGTGCTTGCGCGAGACATAATTCATCAATGGATGGAGATAACAAGTCGCCGGACCGGAAAGCAAGCTGAACAGCACCAGCGCGGCGTGATGCGAAGGGCCGTCGAATCCAAACGCGCTGAACAACGGCTGATAGTTGATCAGCAGGCTGAGGACGTACAGGCCCGCCAAAAGCGAGACCGATCTAAGGACCAGCATTCTGCGAATGTGTTTCAATTTGTAATGACCGATCTCGTGCGCCAGCACGGCCACGGCCTGAGCCACCGTCATCTGCTCGACCAAGGTGTCGAAAAGCACGATCCGCTTGGCCTTCCCGAGTCCGGTAAAGTAGGCGTTTGAATGGGCCGACCGCCGCGAACCATCCATCGTAAAGATGCCGCTGGTTTTAAAACCGAGCTGTTCGGCAAGCTCAAGAATCCGCTGGCGCAGCTCGCCTTCCGACAAGGGCTCGAACTTGTTGAAGAGCGGCGCGATGAGAGTGGGATAGAGCACGACTAGCAAAAGCTGGAAAGCGGTTACGAACAGAAAAGCCCAGAACCACCAATAAGCGCCCGCCGCGTCCATGAGCCAGAGCACGCCAAATAAAAACGGCACGCCGATAATGAGCGTGAGCACCAGTCCTTTTAGCTTGTCGATCATATAGAGCCGCGGCGTCGTTTTGTTAAAGCCGAAGCGCTCTTCGAGGACGAATGTCGAGTAGAGATCGATGGGAAGGCTGAGAAGAGAGAAAATCAGCCCGCCGCTCAAACAAAAAATAATTCCCGTCGCGTACGCGCTTGCGGGAAACCCCGCAGCAAGAGTCCGGGCGAAGCGGTCGAGAGCCGGAAGCGCCCCGCCGAAAAGTATCCACAGGGTGACCAGCGCGTCATAGATCGCCGCCCAGCGCTGGAATCGTCCTTTGGCGACCGTATATTCCACCGATTTTTCATAATCCTCAGGGCTTATGACGGCGGCGAAGAAGTCGGGAAGTTTTCCCTCCGCACACCGTTGGCGTACATAGGCGAGATTCAGCTCGTTCAAGCCGAACTCAACGACAAACTCGAAGAAAAATAAAAAGAGAAACGCTCCGATGATGAGCGAATGGGTCAAAGGGGCCGGCGTTACTCGTCCGCCGTCGCGGTTTCGGCGCGCGGCGTTTGCGCCGCGTCCGCGTAGTTGAAGGTCAGAGAGCCGTCTTTTTCGTCCACTTCGACTTTGCCGCCGCTTTGGAGCTTGCCGAAGAGGATCTCATCGGCCAGCGGCCGCTTCACCTCGTTTTGAATCAGGCGCGCCATCGGCCGCGCGCCAAATATCGGATCGTAGCCGCGCTGCGCCAGCCACTCGCGCGCCCGCGGCGTCAGCGACAGCGACACTTTCTTTTCCTGGAGCTGCAGATTGAGCTCGTTGATAAATTTGTCCACGACGCAAAGAATCACCTCGGGGCTCAGCGCGTTGAAAGCGATGATCGCGTCCAGGCGATTGCGAAACTCGGGGCTGAAAGTTTTCTCGATCGCCTCTTTGCCTTTACCGACATTGGTGACCGCGCCGAAGCCCATCGGGCTGCCGCTCATCTCGCGCGCGCCGGCGTTAGTGGTCATGATCAGGATGATGTTGCGAAAATCCGCCTTTCGCCCGTTGTTGTCCGTGAGCGTAGCGTGATCCATCACCTGAAGCAGAATGCTGAAAAGATCGGGATGCGCCTTTTCGATTTCGTCGAGCAACAACACGGCGTACGGATTCCGATTCACCCCGTCGGTCAGCAGCCCGCCCTGATCGAAGCCGACGTATCCAGGAGGCGCGCCGATCAGCCGCGACACGGTGTGCTTCTCCATATACTCGCTCATGTCGAAGCGAATGAATTCCACGCCGAGAATGCGCGCGAGCTGCTTCGCGACCTCGGTTTTACCGACGCCGGTCGGTCCCGAGAAGAGAAAACAGCCGATCGGTTTTTCCGGGTGGCTAAGACCCGAGCGGGAAAGTTTGATGACGCTGGCGAGGCTCTGAATCGCCGGGTCCTGGCCGAACACGACCGACTTCAGCTCCTGATCGAGATTCTGGATCTGAATCCGGTCCGACGCCGAGACGCTGCGCGGCGGGATCTTGGCGATCTTGGCGACGATCTGCTCGATATCTTTTAAAGTTACAACCTTCTTTCGCTTCTCGTCCGGTATCAGTTTGACCGCGGCGCCAACTTCGTCGATCACGTCGATCGCTTTGTCGGGCAAACGCCGGTCGTTCAAGTGCTTGGCGGACAGATCGACCGCCGCACGCAGCGCCGCGGCGCTGTAGCGAACGCCATGGTGCTTTTCGTAGTGCGATTTGAGACCCAGCAGTATTTTGTAGCTCTCCTCTATACTCGGCTCCGAGATCTCGATCTTCTGAAAGCGGCGCGCCAGCGCGCGGTCGCGCTCGAAATAGCTCTTGTAGTCGTGGTAGGTGGTCGAGCCGATGCAGCGGAGCTCGCCGGAGGCGAGCGCCGGCTTTAAAATATTGGACGCGTCGAGCGAGCCGCCGCTGGTCGCACCGGCTCCGACGACCGTATGAATTTCGTCGATAAAAAGAATCGAGTTGGGCTGCTTTTTGAGCGCGTTCAAGACGCCTTTCAGCCGCGCCTCGAAGTCGCCGCGGAACTTGGTTCCCGCCAAAAGCGCGCCCATGTCGAGCGCGTAGACCGACGCGTCTTTCAGCGCGTTCGGAATTTCCCCGTGGTGAATCTTGAGCGCCAGACCTTCGGCAACGGCGGTCTTGCCGACGCCGGGATCGCCGACGTAAATGGGATTATTTTTGCGCCGCCGGCAGAGGACGTGGATCGTCCGCTCGATCTCGGTCTCGCGCCCGATGAGAGGATCGATGTGTCCTTCACGCGCCTTTTTGACCAAATTGACCGTGAACGCCTCGAGTGGGTTTCTGACCGGCGCCGGTCGGTCGTCATCCGGGGTCTCTATGGGACTCGGCAGCTCTTCTTCGCTTGCCGAGATTTTCGAGATGCCGTGCGAGACGTAGTTCACGACGTCGAAACGGGTGATGCCCTGCTCTTCCAAAAGATAGACCGCGTACGAGTCCGGCTCGCGAAAGATGGCGATCAAAAGATTGCCGCCGTTGATTTCCTTTTTCTCCGCGGACTGCGCGTGGATCACCGCCCGCTGCAAGACGCGATGAAAGCCGATGGTTTCCTGCGGCTCGCGCTCCGATCCGTTGCGCAGCGTCTCTAATTGGGTGGTGAAAAAATCCTCCAGTCCCTTTTTGAGGCGCGCCACGTCGCCGCCGCAATGCACGATCGCCGAGCTCGCGTCTTTGTCCTGGAGCAGCGCGAAAAGCAGGTGCTCGACGCAGACAAACTCGTGCCTGCGCCGCTTGGCCTCGGCGAACGCGACGCTTAAAGTTCCTTTGAGCTCTTTGGTGAACATTTCAAGCTTCTTCCATCGTGCACTTTAGCGGATATTCATTTTGCCGCGCCAGGCTCTCCACCAGCGCGACCTTGGTCTCGGCAACCTCGTAGGGATAGACGCCGGCGACGCCGATGCCTTTGCGATGAACGTGGAGCATGATCTGGACCGCTTCGGTTTGCTCCTTGTGGAAAACGTATTGCAAGACCTGTACGACAAACTCTTTGGTGGTGTAATCGTCGTTGTGCAGCAGGACCTTGTAGAGAGGCGGTCGCTTGAGCTTCTTCTCGGTCTCGGTGACAACCTCATGATCAAATTCTTCCCGTCGGCTCATGCGGCGCCTTCCCAGCGGAAACCATAATCAGGCTAACATGCTTCTCAAGACCACGCAATGTGACGACCGGATGACGCGCGGCTTCCCATGCTCTTGAAGCGGCGCCGGAAAAGAGAGATATTTGAAACGCATTCTCTCCACGTTTTCGCTCCTCGCGAAATCGAACCGACCACTGGAGGTTTCGTATGCTGTCTAACAAAGTCAACGAAATCATGACGCGAGATCTGATCACCGCCCCGGCATCAAGCACGATCTTCGAGGTCATAGAATTGATGGTTGCGAAAGACGTCGGCGCGATCGTGATAACGGAGGACCGACTCCCGGTCGGGATATTCACCGAGAAAGACGTTCAGAAACGGGTGATGAACGACAAAGTGGACCCTAAAAAGACCGGCATCAAAAAGGTCATGACGAGCCCTATCCGGTCCGTTCCGGAAGATACCCACATCATCGAAGCGTTGGCGAAAATGTACCGGTCGAAATTTCGCCATCTTCTGGTGCGCGAGAAAAAAGGGAAAATCGTTGGCTGGATCTCGATGCGGCAAATTCTCGATCTCGCCGTCGCGCTCGGACAGCGACTCACGGATAGCCAGACGGTCGGCGATGTCATATCAAAGGCCCCCGTCACCATCGAGGTCTCTCAACCCATTCGCGAAGCGATCGATCTCATGATCAAGAAGGACACCGGCTGCATCGCCGTCCTGGACAAGGGTAAGCTAAAAGGAATCTTTACCGAACGCGACGTCCTCAGACGGGTCGCCGTCAAAGGACTCGATACGAGAAAGACGCCTGTTCAAGAGGTCATGACATCGAATTTAGTGACATTGCCGCATACCGCTTTGATTGGACGAGTCTTGGAGGAAATGCATAAAAGGCACTTCCGCCACATGGCGCTCCTCGGGGAGCAAAATCAGCTCGCCGGGATCGTCTCCATGCGGGACGTTTTGAAGTATGCAAAAGTTTTGGACGTGGACGAAAAGGTCCGTAGCACCTGGAAGGAAATCGAGGAGTTTTGGGAATCCGACGAGCATTACACGCCCGGTTAGGCGCTCGCTTTTTCTTGTTTTCAACACCGATCCCTGCTAAGTTAATAAAGTTAGGGAGGGGAGGGTAACTCCGCGGTTCAATTATGGAAACACCAACCATTAACGATCTCAGCATCTCCATTGCAACGGAAAACGGCACCGGCAGCGCGTCGGCCAACAACATACTGTTTAAGGCAATCTTTAAGATGGGAATTCCCTGTTCTTCTAAGAACCTGTTCCCGTCGAACATTCAGGGCTTGCCGACCTGGTACCAGATTCGCGCCAACGCCGACGGTTACATGGCCCGGAAGGACGTCATCGACGTCATCGTCATGTTCAACGACGCCACGGCGGCCAAGGACATCTATCGCGTCAGGGACGGAGGCATCATTGTTTACGACGACTCCACCCCGCTGGCCCCCAACCTAAAAAGGGACGGCGTCCAGTATTTCGGCGTCCCGGCCAACAAGCTGATCCAAAAAATCGTCCCCGCCTCGCCGCTTCGGATCAAACAGCGCAACATGGTCTATGTCGGCGCCCTGGCCGCTCTTTTTGGCATCGACATGGAAACCATCAAAGCGGTCCTGCAAGATACTTTCGGCAAGAAGCCGGCCGTAATCGAATCGAACCTGGTTTGCATCGAAGCCGGCTTCAACCACGTCAAGGAACAAGGCTACACCCAAAACATCGGCCGCCTGGAGCCGGTACCCAACGGCAACAAAGGAAAAATCATTACTGAGGGGAACACTTCTTGTGCGCTAGGAGCGATTTATGGCGGCGCCTCGGTTATTTGCTGGTATCCGATCACGCCGTCCAGCTCGCTGGCGGAAGCCATCGAGTATTACATGCCGCGTCTAAGGAAGACGAACGGCAAGGCCGCTTACGCAATCGTTCAAGCCGAAGATGAGATCGCCGCCGCGAACATGATCACCGGCGCGGGATGGGCCGGGGTGCGCGCAATGACCTCGACCTCCGGGCCGGGCTTGTCGCTGATGAACGAAACGATCGGCCTTGCATACTTCGCCGAGATCCCGACGGTCTATTTCATTATTCAACGCGGCGGACCGTCGACCGGATTGCCGACGCGGACGCAGCAGGCCGACATCCAGCTCATGTATTACGCTTCGCACGGGGACACGCGGCACATCATCTTGATTCCGCACGACATGAAGTCCTGCTT
This sequence comes from Binatia bacterium, assembly GCA_036506735.1. Classification (GTDB taxonomy): domain Bacteria; phylum Desulfobacterota; class Binatia; order UBA9968; family UBA9968; genus JAJPJQ01. The sequence continues at coordinate 28,727 of DASXRG010000367.1, forward strand.
CGACCTGTCGCGCAAAGCCTTTGACTTCGCCGAGCGGTTTCAGACGCCGGTGTTCGTCATGATGGACCTCGATTTGGGGATGAATCTCTGGTCCTCCGAGCCGTTGAAGCTCGAAAAAGAGCCTTTTGATCGCGGTAAGCTCCTTACAGCCGAGCAGCTCGAGCAGTGGGAGAAACAAGGGAAAAAGTTCCGCCGCTACTTCGACTACGACGGCGACGGCATTCCTTATCGTTCCATTCCGGGGAATCTTAACCGCAAGGCATCTTACTTCACCCGTGGCTCGGGGCATGATTCCGACGCCCGCTATTCCGAGGACGAGAAAGATTACAAGGAGACCCTCGACCGCCTGCGGAAAAAGTTCGAGACCGCCCGCAAGTTCGTTCCGAAACCGATCATTGAACAGCAGGAGGGCGTCAAAACGGGCATCATCTGCTTCGGCTCGAGCCATGAAGCCGTGCGCGAAGCGCGCGACCGATTGAAGGCCTCGGGACTCAAAACCAATCACCTACTCTTACGGGCGCTCCCGCTCACCGAGGAGACCAAAAAATTTATGGAAGCCCACGAAGCGGTGTACCTCGTCGAGCAAAACCGCGACGCCCAGATGGCGTCGATCTTCAAAGACGAGTGGCCGGAGCTGGGCGCCAAAATCGTGAGCATTCTGATTTACGACGGTCTGCCGGTAACGACTCTCGAAGTCGTGCGGCAGATTCGCGAGCACCATGACGGCGATATGAAAGAGGCACCCCAATGGCAGCAGAAAAAGTTAATCGCGTCAGTCTAACGGAGAAAGATTACGAGGGCGCGCCCTCGACGATGTGCCGCGGCTGCGGCCACGACGCCATCTCGGCGTCGGTCATGCGGGCTTTTTTCGAAAGCAGCATCGATCCGCGCCGGGTCGTCAAGCTATCCGGCATCGGCTGCTCGTCAAAAACACCGGCCTATTTTCTGAGCCAATCCTTCGGCTTCAACGCGGTCCACGGGCGCATGTCGGCAGTGGCGACCGGAACCAATCTGGCCAATCATACTTTGATTCCGATCGGCGTATCCGGCGACGGCGATACCGCGGCGATCGGTCTCGGCAATTTCTGCCACATGATGCGGCGCAACGTAAACATCACCTATATCGTCGAGAACAACGGCGTCTACGGGTTGACCAAAGGGCAGTTCTCGGCGACCGCGGACAAGGGAAGCGTCATGAAAGGCGGAAAGGTCAACGATATTCCCGCGCTCGACATTTGCGAGCTGGCGATTGTCCTCGGCGCGACCTATGTGGCGCGCAGCTTCTCCGGCGACCGCAAGCAACTGGCGCCGCTGATCGAAGGCGCTCTGGCGCACAAAGGAAGCGCGATTCTCGACGTGATCAGCCCGTGCGTGACGTTCAACAATCACGAAGGCTCGACCAAGAGCTTGAAATACGTCAAAGACCACCTCGATCCGATTCACGACATCGACTTCATTCCCTATTATGAGAACATCGAAGCGGACTACGACGAAGGGACTGAACATCTGGTCACCTTGCACGACGGATCGCGCATCGTCCTGCACAAGCTGGGTAAAGACTATGACCCCACCAGCAGGATGCAGGCGTTAAACATGATCCATGCTTCGGTTGCGGAAGGAAAATTTTTGACGGGATTGATTTACTACGATCCCAACCGGCTGGACTTCGCTGAAGAGTTGGGTCTCGTCGGCGACACGCCGCTGGCCGAGTTGGGTCAGGACGTGCTTCAACCGCCGCCGGACGCGCTCGACCGCATCAACGCCGACTTCATGAAGTAATCCGTGGCGCCGATAACGGTCGCCTGCTGCGTTGCCGCTTCATCCTCGCCTTCTTATCCCCTCTCTCTAACCCTCTCCCTATGGGAGAGGGAAGGGTGAGGGACGTATGCTCCGGAGCGAGGCTTCGCGGCGCCTTGCATCCGCCGCGTTCTTGGCGCCACGGCTCCTTTAATCTCTGAACTTACAAAACTTAAGAGGCAGCCGCTTTTTTCTGCGTGAGCAATTGCCAGGTTTGGATAATCTCGTCCGAATTCGCCACCAGGCCGAAGTGGCGGCGCATGTTTTCGAGCGTGCTCTCGTGCAGCTTGGGCTCGTAAGCGGCCGAGCAGTCGCTCACCATGGTCACGTAGTAGTCGAACATGTAGGCGTCGCGCGCCGTGGTCTCGACGCAGACGTTGGTCGCGATGCCGGTGACTAAAACGCTCTCGATACCCTTGGCCTTGAGAACCGTGTTCATGTCGGTGTTGATAAACGCGCTGTAGCGATGTTTGATGACGATTCGCTCGTCGGAACGCGGCGCGATACCGTCGTAGAACTCCGCCCCCCAAGTGCCCTCGCGGCAGGTATTGAGTTCCTTTTGCTGCGACTTGCGGTAAATCCAGCTCGGCGTGTCGGTCCATTCGCTGTGAGTCGTTTTCACATAGACGACCGTCAGACCGGCGCGGCGCGCCTCGTCGATGAGGCGGACGAGCCGAGGAACCATGGCCACGGATGCGCTCACGTCTTCGCCGCGCTGCGCCGCGCTGCCCTTGGGGCTGGCGAAATCGTTCTGCACGTCCACAACGATGAGCGCCGACCAACGGGGATCCCATTTTTCCTGCGGAGTCCGTAAAATCATCATTTTCCCCTCCCGCTTTTTTGGCTGACAGCCGCGTGTTGATTCGCTGATCGCTTCCTAATGATCGTGTTTTTTCTGCAACCCGCCGTGACCCATGGAGACGATATCTGAGCGCGAAATTTTTTCCCCCGCCAGCAGTCGGGGCAAGAGCACATCGAACGCCGTGACCGGATCGTGCATCACGCAGCCGGAAAGCCCCAGGACCGGAGTTTCGTTCAAATAGGCCATGAGAAACATCGAGCCGGGCAGCACGGGAAAGCCATGGCATTCGACTCGAGCGCCGCTGCGCCGGATCCCTTCGGGCGTCAGATCGTCCGGATCGACCGACATGCCGCCGCTGACCAAGATGAGATCGGCGCCGGTTCGCTTGGCATCTTTGATGTGCCCGGCGATGACATCCGGATCGTCCGGCGCAAGCTTTGCGCTTTCCAACTGCGTTCCCATTTCAGCCAATTTTCGGCGCACCACCGGCTCGAAGCCGTCCTTGATTCTGCCGGTATACACCTCGCTGCCGGTAACGATCAAATGCACCCGCCGGGCAGGAATCGGGACCATCGTCACGATCGGCTTCTCTTTACAGATCGCCTCGGCTTGTCGGACCAATTCTTCTTTCACAACGACCGGAATCGTCCGCGTGCCGGCGAGGACTTCGCCTTTTTTCACGTAACGGTTGGTCGGCAAGGTCGCCAGCATCAAATCCCCAAGGCCGTTGAACCGCTGGAGCCGCGCTTCGTCGATCTTGAGCAGGCCGGAAACTTCCGCGATCAAATTGACTTTCCCCTCGACGGGATCGCTGAATCGGATCTGCGGCCCCGCCGCGGCCTTGGCTAACCGTCGGGCGGCATCCTCCTCATGGAGCTCACTCTGATCCAGCTCCATGACGTAGATGTGCGCCTTGCCGACGTCCAACAGCTTCGAGACATCCTCAGGCCGGATCACATGGCCGCGGCGAAACGCCGGACCCTTGTGCCCACCGGGAACGATTTCCGTGATGTCATGCGCCAGCGGCAGGCCGACCGCTTCTTCAACCGGGATCACCTTGAGCATTCTCGCCTCAACGTAATAACATTTATATATCCCTCTCCCGCTTCGTTTTTCAATCTCCTGTCTTTGCGAAGCGGGAATGTGATAGAAGACGCCTCATGTCGCTCTGGAACCTGGTCCGCTATTTTCTGTACCTGGGTACTTTCGGTTTTGGCGGGCCGGTCGCACTATTTCGTTCGCGGACGTTGCGTATGGCGGCTTGTGGTGGATGCAGGCGCTCTTCTACGCCAGCGGCGCAACCGTCATCGCGATCATCGCCATCGCCGCCTATAAACTCGCGCACAGCACGAACAAGCGTGACCCGTTGCTGTGGGGAATCTTCGTCGTGCTCACAGCGGTAACCGTTTGGTCCCGGGCCGAGCTGGCGGAGTTTTTTATTTTTGCCGGACTCGCGGTTTTACTTTTGCGCGCGTGGCCCGGTTGGAAATCCGGCCTGTTCATGGCGGCGGGCGCCGCGGTTTTGAGTCTGGCGATCTGGCAGCTCGAAGCCTGGCTTGGGCGGGCCGGGACAGCGAGCGATTCAGCGGACGTGCGCTGGCGCAGATTCTTTTGTTTTTTACCAAGGCAGGGACCTTTGTATTCGGCAGCGGTCTCGCAATCATTCCGTTTTTGCAACAAGGCGTGGTCCAGCAATTCGGCTGGCTCAATGAGCACCAGTTCCTGGACGCCGTCGCGGTTGCGATGATTACCCCCGGCCCCGTGGTTATTACAGTCGCTTTTATCGGTTTACTCGTCGCCGGCCTGGCCGGGGCGATAATGGCGGCGATCGGTATTTTCCTGCCGGTCTATTTGTTCACCATTATCCCGGCGCCGTGGTTCAAACGCCACCGTGATAATCCCCAACTCAAAGCCTTCGTCCACGGCGCGACCGCGGCAGCCACCGGCGCGATTACCGGCGCGGTGATCGTTTTAGGCGCGCGAGCGATCACCGGTATCGCGACCCGCGGCCATCGGGCTTGCAAGCCTGGCCGTCTTGTGGCGGTGGAAGATCTCCGAACCGATTCTGGTCGCCGTTTCGGGGCTAGTCGGATTGATGCTCTGGCCGTTGGTGCAGATGCGGTAACTTCCTGTTTCCATCGCCCGCTATCGACGTAACAAAGATGCGCACCTCTCTCTCAGAGCTCGCCGGAATCTTCTTAAAACTCGGCACCATCGCCTTCGGCGGTCCGGCCGCCCACATCGCGATGATGGAAGAAGAGGTCGTGCGGCGGCGGCGCTGGCTTAGCCACGAGCAATTTCTCGACCTTCTGGGCGCGACGAATCTGATTCCCGGGCCCAACTCGACTGAGATGGCGATCCATATCGGCCTTTTGCGGGCGGGCTGGAAAGGACTCGTGATCGCCGGAAGCTGCTTCATTCTGCCCGCGATGCTGATCGTCTGGGCTCTGGCCGTGCTCTATGTCAGGTACGGCTCCATGCCGGAAGCCGTCTGGCTGCTCTACGGCATCAAGCCGGTGATCATCGCCGTGATCGTCCGGGCGCTTTGGGGGCTCGGAAAGGCAGCCGTCAACGATTTTCCGCCGGCATCGGCCACCATCGCCGTCGTAATTCTCTTTTTCCTGGGCGCCAACGAGATTCTGCTGCTCTTCGCCGCCGGCTTTGCCGTCATGGCGTTTAAGAACCTGCATCAGATTTGGAAAGCCGGCAGAGTCGCCGGATTCGGCTTTCCAGTCGTTTCGACGCTCTTTGCCGCCGGGACAACCGATGTTCCCGTCGTGGTCGGAACGCCCGTCACTCTCGCCGGCCTGACGCTCTTTTTTTTAAAAATCGGCTCGATTCTTTTCGGCAGCGGCTACGTGCTGCTCGCGTTTCTCCGCGCCGATTTGGTCGAGCGCTGGCACTGGCTCACCGACCAGCAATTACTCGACGCCGTCGCCATCGGCCAGTTCACTCCCGGTCCGGTCTTTACCACCGCGACATTCATCGGCTATCTGATCGCCGGTTCTGCCGGAGCGGTGCTCGCCACGATTGGAATTTTTCTGCCGGCTTTTGTCTTCGTCGCCGCAAGCAGTCCCCTGATCCCCCGCATTCGCCGCTCACCGTGGGCCGGCGGATTTCTCGACGGCGTGAACGCGGCGTCTTTAGGATTGATGGCCGTCGTGACGTGGCAGCTCGGCTCGTCGGCGTTGATCGATGTCTTCACCTTCGCGCTCGCCGTCGTGTCGGCGCTGCTCGTCTTTCGTCTTAAGATCAACTCGGTTTGGCTCGTGCTGGCCGGAGGAATCGCGGGCTTCGTTTACAAGCTGTGGCTTTAGCGGGAAGCGCGAGGTTGGGGCACTACAAGATCAGGGAGAAGCGTTTGAAGAGGTCGTTACCAAGACCTTGTCGATTCGCTTGCCGTCCATATCGACGATTTCAAAATTCAGCTTGCCCCAGATAAACCGGTCGGACACCGACGGCACGCGCCCCATCTGCGTGAAGAGAAATCCGCCGAGAGTCTGGTAGGCGTCCTTTTTCTCTCCCGGCAGGTCGTCCAGATGGAAGAGTTCTTTGAACTCATCGACCGCGAGCATGCCGTCCAAGAGCCATGAACCGTCATGTCGCTGTACCGCCTTGGGCTCCTGAGATTTTCCGCCGAACGCGATCTCACCGGCAATGGCTTCCAAGATGTCGTGGTGCGTCAGCAAACCTTCGATGCCGCCGTACTCGTCGACCACCAAGGCGATATGTTTGCCCGACTGCTTGAACAACTCGAGCACGTGCAGCGCCGAAACGCTGCGCGGCACGAACAGCGGCTCCTGCAAGATCGACTTTAGATCGGCGGGACGGCCGACCAAGGAATGAGCCAACAAATCTTTCGCCTGAACGACGCCGGTGACGTGATCCAGATCGACGCTGGCCACCGGGTAGCGCGAATATCCGCTCTCCCTCACCTTTGCGCGCACGTGATCGTCCGAGGCATTGACATCGAGCCAGATGATCTGCGTGCGCGGGGTCATCATCGACCGGGCGCTGCGATCGCCCAGACTGAACACCGCCTCGACCATATTCTGTTCCGACTCCTCGAAGACGCCCGCTTCGGTGCCTTTCTCGACGAGAGTTTTAATTTCTTCTTCGGTAATCGTGGGCTCCCGAACCTGCTGCCGGCCAAAGACGCGGATCACGGCGTCGCCCGAGAGACTCACGAGATGAACGATCGGAGAAAATGCCGCCGTTGCCGCACGCATGGGACGCGCCAGCGCCGCCGCAATCGCTTCGGGATATCTCAAGGCCAAGCGCTTGGGCACCAATTCGCCGATGATGAGCGTAAAATAACTCACCCCAACGACAACGAGGGCGAAAGCGATTGCTTCACCGTAGGGTTCGGCGCCCGGAAGTAATTTGACATAGGCGGCGACTTGGCCGGCCACCGTCCTGCCGGCAAACGCGCCCGCGAGAACGGCGGTCGAGGTGGTCCCGATCTGAACCGTCGAGACAAACCGGGTGGGCGCATTGGCCAGCTCCAAGGCCGCCCTCGCCCTGGCATTGCCCTTATTGGCCGATTCCCCCAGGCGCGATTTCCGCGCCGTGAGTATGGCCATTTCCGCCATGGAAAATACGCCGCTCAGCACGATAAACAACAGGATGATTAAAATTTCCAATCCCATTCCGGCACACTATCGTACTCGGGCGATTCGTGAACGTTGGAGCGGCCGGTGCTAACCCCGGGACGCACTCCCCATCGAGTTCATCCGGCCGCCATCGACCGGCAGGATCGCATTGGTAATGTAGCTCGCTTTCTCCGAAGCCAGAAACACCGCCGCTTCCGCCACGTCTTCCGGCTGTCCGATGCGCCGGAGCGGTATGTTGTCGTATTCCGATTTTCTGTTCCCCATGTCTTTTCTGCCGAGCGGCGTGCCGACGATGCCCGAGATGATGCCATTGACCCTGATCCCGTAGGGCGCGAGATCGACCGCGGCCTGGCGCGTGAGTGCGTTGATCGCGCCTTTGGATATCGAATACGTCGCCGTCCCGGGACTTCCTCTCTCGCCCGACGCCGCCGAGATATTGATGATCGCGCCGCCGCCGTTCTCTTTCATCATGCGGGCGCCGTGCTGGATGCAGAGAAAGTAGGCGGTCAAGTTGACGGCGATGATCCGATTCCACTCATCCAGCCTGGTCTCTAAAATGTCGTTCTTGGTTGAATGTGCGACCGTGTTGACCAGCAGATCGAGCCGCCGATGCTTCTCTTGGACGTGAGCGAATAAATCTCCGATCCGTTCCGGCTTGGCGAGATCCGCGGCGAAGAAATCCCCGCCGATCTCCGCGGCGATGGTTCTCGCATCGTCCTGATGGCGCGAGTGGACGATGACTCTTGCCCCTTCGCGCGCGAACGCCCGCGCGATGCCCAAACCGATGTTGTGGGTCGACCCGGTAACCAGCGCAATCTTGTCTTTCAGCAGCATGATCGTCCTCCAGGCTCGAAAGCTATCTTAGCGAGCCGCCGTGGTCAACGTCCGATCGCGCCATTGCCAAAGCCGCCGGCATCAACTAGAAAAATGAATAGGATGGAAAGGAGAGGAAAAATGAACCGAGTTGGTGCGCCGATTTTTTTCGTCATACTGCTTAGCCTTACGGCCTGCTCGAGCCGGAGCGTGACTCTGGTGAATCCGCGAAGCGGCGCCAGAATAGAATGCGGCGGGACCGGATACGGGATTATGGCCCCGGCAGCCGAAGGCATCGTGGACGAATGCATAAGAGATTACGAACGACAAGGTTACGTCCCGGTGGAGCGGCTCTCGCCGGCGGAGCGCGCGGACCTCGAGCGGCGCGGCGCTTTGCCGCGGCCCGAGCCGCCCGCTCGGACGGGATATTAGGCCATGGCGGTGTCAGCCGCCCAGGGTGATCATCTCGATTTTTTTGTGGGTTGTAGGATCGTAAGTGGAGGAGCGCAGGGCTTCGAGCCGTTCGGCGGAATAGCGATCTTTCCTGTTGGTCCAAACGCCGGCGATCAGCTCAAAAACATCCGCGTCGGACGCGCCACTCCGAAGCCGCGTCTTCAAATCGTGTCCCACAGAAGAAAAAAGGCAGGTGACCAATTTGCCGTCGGCGGTCAGCCGGGCGCGGTTGCAAGTCGAGCAAAAGGGTTCCGTGACCGACGCGACGACGCCGATCGCCCCGCCGCCATCGGCGAATTCGTAATCGACCGACGGCGCGCTGCCTTGATCCCGTCCTACCTCTCTTAAAGGATAGCGTGCCGAGATTCGCTCTATAATTTCTTTTTTTGCCACCAGTTTCGCCGACGTCCAGGCGTTGGAGTTACCGACGTCCATATACTCGATGAAACGCATCGCAAAGCCGTGCCGCCGGGAAAAATCGACCAGGTCTAAAATGTCGTCGTCGTTGACGCCGCGCTCGATCACCGCGTTGATCTTGATCGGGCCGAGCCCCTCTGCCTTGGCGGCAAAAAGGCCTTCGAGGACTTTTTCCACATCGCCGCGCTTCGTCATGCGCCGGAACTTGTCCGGATCGAGCGTGTCGAGGCTCACGTTGATGCGCTTTAGCCCCGCGGCCTTGAGCGCGGCGGCTTTTTCGGCGAGCAGCGAGCCATTGGTCGTGAGACAGAGATCCTTGAGCCCTGCGAGCCGAGATAGTTCGGCGACCAGAGACTCCACGTCGCGCCGCACCAGCGGCTCGCCGCCTGTCAACCTGATCTTCTCGACTCCGGCTTGAATAAAAAGCCGCGCCAATCGCGCAATCTCTTCGAAAGATAGGATCTCTTTCTTATCGATCCATTCATACTCGTCGAGCGGCATGCAGTAAGTGCAGCGGAAATTGCACCGGTCCGTCACCGATATTCTCAGGTCCTTGATCGGCCGGCTATAAAGATCGCGCACCATCACCCTTCACTATGCTATGAAATGGCCGAGCGCTGCAAGGGCGCCATACTTTGACCGCAAAGTTCCATCTGCTATGTTAAGTAGCGATTTATGAGCCTGCGCCAGCAGCAAATACTGGTCTTCGTCGCCACGGTCGTGGTGATCTTCGGTCTCTTCGCCACCGGCATCTCGTTAGTGGCGAAACGACTGACAACGGAAGCGACGCTCCAGACCGCGCTGGTCTTGGCGCGCCAGGTCGAGATCGCGCTGGCTCAAAGCCTGCAACAGACTCCTTCTGCGGCGCTGGCGCCGCCGCAGACCCAAACCGCGCCCTCTTCGTCGTTCTGGAGTTTTCTCGGTCGGTTGTATCCCGGCAACCCGCCGCCGGCCAATCCTCGGGCCAAGGCCGCTCCGCCCGCTTCGCGCCGTACCCAGGTTCAGGGATTGATCAAGGCTTACATCGATCGCAATTCCAGTATCCAGGCGATGTGGGTGCTAAATCCGGAGGGCAAAATCCTCTACGCGTCGCGCAGTGAGGAGCAAGGTCAAACGTTGACCGAGCCGGCGCTGCGCGAAAAGTTGAGCAAAGGGATCACGACGATCGAGTCCTACCGTGAGGGGGATCTAACTTATTACGACGTGCTGGTGCCGCTGCAGATGCCGGAAGGCGTGCGCGGTCCGGGCGGGCTTCGCTTGTGGATCAATCCTTCGGACTGGACCGAGCTCGTGTCGGGGTTGTGGCGGCAATTTACGCTGCTGTTTCTCTTGGGCGCCGACGTCGCCCTGCTCGCGGCCTTTTTGACCACGGCTTTGTATACCCGGCGCTTTCGTCTGATCAACGAGGCGCTGCGCGAAGCCGAGGCCGGCACCTATCAAGCACGGCCGCTCTACGGCAGCCGGGACGAAATCGGCACCAGCCTCGATCTGATCGACCGCTTGGTAATGAAACAGCGCGGCACCAGCGGGCTCGCGGCCCCTTTGCAGCGGGTGTCCGTTGCCGCGCGCACTTTAGTCCACGAGGTGAAGACGCCGCTCAATGCCATGGCCGTACACTTGGAACTGCTGCGCCAGTCTTCCCCAAGCGCTGACGGACAGGGGCAACTCGACGCGAACCAGCGATCACTCGAAGCTCTGGAGACCAGCGCGCGCCAGGTGGATCAACTGCTGCGCGACTTCGCCGATTACAGCACGCCGGTTACCCTGGAGCGACGATCGCTCGACTTGGCTGAAGTGCTCGATGCCAGTCTCGAAGCGGTCACCGCCCAATGCACCACTCAAAGGATCGCTCTCCGGACCGATCTACCCTCCGGACCGTGGATGGTCACGGGCGACTCGCACCGCTTGCGCCAGGCCTTTGATAATCTGTTGCGCAACGCCGTCGAGGCCCAGCCGGACGGCGGAACGATCCACGTCACCGGCCGGCGCGACGGCGGCCAAATCACTTTGCGTTTCGAGGATGCGGGCCCGGGGATTCCTCCGGAAAGACTTGCGACCATCTTTGATTTCGGACACAGTACGAAGCCTGGCGGCAGCGGCATCGGACTTTGCTTGAGTCAACTCATTGTCGAGGCCCATGGCGGCACGTTGCAATATGAGAACGGCGCCGGCGCCGTTTTTAAGTTGACCCTACCGCTCAATGGAGGCGCGTTTTGACCCGGCCACGCCCTACCGTGATGGTCGTCGATGACGATGCGGCGAGCCGCGACGGCCTGGCTTCGCTGTTGGAGCGATGGGGTTATAAAAGCTTGACCGCGGCAGACGCTCAGGCGGCGCTCAAGGCGTGCGAGGAATCTCTTCCCGATGCCATGGTGCTGGATCTGATTATGCCGGGAATGACCGGGCTCGAACTGGTGCAGAAGTTGACCGAACGCGTGCACCAGATGGCCGTCATCATGCTGACCGGACAGGCCACGATCGATAGCGCGGTGCAAGCGATCAAGCTGGGCGCTTATGATTATCTCACCAAACCTTTGGAAGCGACCCGGCTTCGGACCGCGCTGGAAAAGGGACTGCGCCAGGTGGAGCTTGCTCGCGAGGCGAACGCTCTGCGCCAGCGGCTGGAGTCTCCGCTGGGCTCTTACGGCGGGCTGATCGGGAAATCTCCGCCGATGCGCCAGCTCTACCAAAATATCACCCGAGTCGCCGCGACCGACGCTCCGGTCCTCGTGAGCGGCGAGAGCGGCACCGGAAAAGAGCTCGTCGCGCGCACCTTGCACGATCTCTCCCCGCGCCGCGACGGCCCCTTTCTCGCGCTCAACTGCGCCGCGATCCCGCCCACGCTGATGGAAAGCGA
>DASXRG010000368.1:0-13663 GCA_036506735.1 Binatia bacterium
CCGCGACAGCGCGCGGTCGGCCAACAGCTTGCCGCCGGTTTGGCAGCGGGCGCAGTAATTCGTTTCGTTCTCGGCGTAGACGATCCGCTGCACCGGCGCACCGCAAACCGGACAAGGTTGGCGATATTTTCCGTGGACCGCCATGTCTTTGCGGAATGCCGTCACCTTCTCGGGAAAGTTTTCTCCGGATTCCGCGCGGAGACGCTCGACCCACTCGCGCAGCGTTTTTTGCGTCGCGTGATAAAGCCTTTCGATCTCTTCGTCACTGAGCTGACGCGTTTGTTTGACGGGCGAAAGTCGGGCTGCGTGGAGGATTTCGTCGGAGTAGGCGTTGCCGATGCCGCTAAAAAGTCTTGGGTCGGTGAGCGATCGTTTCAGCGTATGGTTCTCGCGCGCGAGCGCTGCGCCAAAGCTCACGAGATCCGCATCCAATACTTCCAGGCCGCCGCGCGTGTGCTCGCCCAGAGCCGCCTCGCCGCGAACGATATATAAGGATGCGCGCTTTTTGGTTCCGGCCTCGGTGAGAACGAGAGTGCCCGTTGGAAAGTCGAAGGCCGCGAGGCCGAGCTTGCCCGGAACTTTTGCGCCGGCGGGTTTCCAATGGAAACGCCCCGCGATCATGAGATGAACGATCAGAAACAGATCGCTTTCCAGTTCGAACACAATACGCTTGCCGAGCCGGCGCAGGCGGAGAACTTTCTTCCGAAAAGCTTCGCTGATCGGCGGATCGACGGAGCGGAGAAGAAACGGACTCGCGAGGCGAATCCGCTGCAGCGTTTGGCCGAGGATGCGACGCTCCAGCGCTTCTACATATAAAACGACGTCCGGAAGCTCCGGCATATCTTCTTTATGCCGCCATCCAGGAGAGAAGCAAAGCGGCAATTGTTCCGATGAGCATCCCGGCGGCGGCGTTGCGCGTCATCACGGCCACGGCGACGGCGATCGCCAGCGCGATCGTGCGGCGCGGCGCGGCGGCGACGTCGAAGCGCGCGCCGGAGAGAAACAGAGTCGTCGAGACGATGCTCGCGACCAGGCCGTAAGCCAAATAGCGGAGGTAACGGTCCCACGCCGGCGGAAAACCCCACCCCGTGAGCAAAAGTTGCGGGATCACCCGCAGCGCGTAGCTCACGAGCGCCATGCCTACAATGATCGTCAAGCGGGACGGCGCCATTCTTCGATTCTCCATACGACCGTCGCGATCGCGATCGCCGTGATCATCCAACCCCAATCCGTATTCCACAGCGCCGCCGGCACCGCCGCGACAAAGCACAAGATGCAAACCGCCGCCGCCATTCGCTCGCGCAGGTCGATCGCCAGGATGCAGGCAAAGTAGGCCGGCAGGATGAACTTCAAGACTTCCTCGAATCCAGGCGGCATGCTGAGCGCGGCCCAATACCCGACGGCGGTGCCCGCGACCCAGACGCAGAAGGCGGTCATGCCGATGCCGAGAAAAAAACTCAAGTTATCGTCGCCCGTCTGAGCCGCCGTTCCGGTGGACGCGGCTTCTTTTTCCTCTTTTTGAAATCGCACATACGGCAGGACGAAACTGCTGGCGCTGATGAAATGCGACGCCCAGAGCAGCCGCGTCCGTTTCACGCCGCGAAAATACGGCGCCATCGTGGCGCTCATTGGAAGAAAACGCAGATTCATCAGCACCGTGGCGATGAGAATTTGCAACGCCGGCTTGCCGGCGGCGAGCGGCTCGACCACGGCGTACTGCGCCGGCCCGGCGTACACGAGCGCCGACATCAGAACGATCTCCTCCCAACGCAAGCCGTATCCCTTCGCCGCCATTCCCAAAGCGAACGACGACGGAATGAACGCGATCCAGACCGGCACCGCGGCTTTGACGCCCTGGCGAAACGACTTCGAGAAGAACATTGCGTCGGGATTAACCGAGTTGAGGCTGAATATCAACCAGACGCCTTAGTTCCGAATTCCAATCTGCCGGTTGAATTCGCATGATGTTTGTAGGAAGCTTCCGACTATATGGAGACTGCGAAAAACCTCCTGCGTGAGCTGCCGTCGCTAGACCGCCTTCTGAACCATCCAAAAAGCAGCGCGCTGCTCGCCCGGTTTAGTCGCGACTATGTCGCCCAACAATGCCGCGATATCCTCGACGCTCTGCGCGCCGACCTGCGCCAGGGAAAGGCCGTTTCGGCCGGGGAATTGAATGAAGAATCAGTCCTTGCCCGCCTGGAAAACAAGATAGCATTGGAGCGCGACTCCAAGCTGCTGCGCGTGGTCAACGCGACGGGCACGATCCTGCACACGAACCTCGGCCGCGCGCTTCTATCGCAAGCGGCGCTCGACGCGGTCGCCCGCGTCGGCGCCAGTCCGGTCAATCTCGAATACGATCTCGCGCGCGGCGAGCGGGGAAAAAGAGAAGAGATGATCGAAAGTCTGCTCGTGGATTTGACCGGCGCCGAGGCGGCCACGGTCGTCAACAACAACGCCGCCGCAGTTCTCCTGGCGCTGAACACGCTGGCGAACGGCAAAGAGGTGATCGTTTCGCGCGGCGAGCTGATCGAGATCGGCGGCGCGTTCCGCATTCCGGAAGTCATGGAGAAGAGCGGCGCGGTGCTCAAGGAGGTCGGCAGCACCAACCGCACGCATCCGGCCGACTATGAAAAGGCGATCGGCAAGAAGACCGCGCTGCTGCTCAAAGTGCATACGAGCAACTACAAGATCGTCGGTTTCTCCGCCGAGGTCGGGCTGCCGGATTTGGCCGCGATCGGCAAGAAGCACAAAATTCCCGTGATGGAAGATCTCGGCAGCGGCGCTCTCCTCGATCTCAGCCGCTATAATTTACCTAAGGAGCCGCTGGTCGCCGAGCGCGTCGCCTTGGGCGCCGACGTCGTCACGTTCAGCGGCGACAAGGTTTTGGGCGGGCCGCAGGCGGGACTCATCGTCGGAAACAAAAGCGCGATCCAGCCGATGAGCAAAAACCCGCTCCATCGAGCGCTCCGCTGCGGCAAGCTCACGCTCGCGGCGCTGGAGGCCACTCTCAGGCTCTATCAGCAATCGACCGACGTCGCCGCCGAGATTCCGACCCTCCGGGCGTTCACCCGCCCGCTCGAGGATATTGAAGCGATGGGCCGGCGCCTTTTGCCGGCGCTGCAAAACGCGCTCGGAAGCGGATATACTCTTTCGCTGGAAGACTCGAGCTCTCAGATCGGCAGCGGCGCGCTGCCGACGGAAGAGATTCCGACCAAGGTCATCGCCATTCAACACGATAAATTAGGCGCCGAGCGGACCGCCGAAAAATTTCGCCGCGCCGATCCGCCGATCATCGGCCGCATCAAGGACAACCGCTTTCTCTTAGACTTGCGCGCCATCTTCGATCCGAACGACTTGGTACCGAAGTTTGATAGTGGAACGTAGCATCTTTTACTTTTGCCTTTTTCAGCCTGAGGCTGATCTGCCAATCTTTGTGGCGGATACTTTTAACTTTTGACTTGTACCCATGCCTTACATCATAGGCACCGCCGGCCACATCGACCACGGCAAGACGAGCCTCATCAAAGCGCTGACCGGCGAAGACACCGACCGTCTCAAGGAAGAAAAAGAGCGCGGCATCTCGATCGATCTCGGCTTTGCCCACTTCGATCTTCCGGACGGAACGCAGGCCGGCATCGTCGACGTTCCGGGGCACGAGCGCTTTATCCGCAACATGCTGGCCGGCGCGCACGGCATCGATCTCGTTCTCTTTACCGTCGCCGCCGACGACGGCGTGATGCCCCAGACCGAGGAGCACCTCGACATTCTCCATCTGCTCGGCGTCAAGTCGGCGATCTTTCTCGTCACCAAGGCCGACCTCGCGCCCCCCGCCCGGATCCAGGAAGTCGAAGAGGAGATCAAAATTCTCACCTTCGGAACCTCTCTGGAAAATTCTCCGATCCTCCCCTTCTCCACCGTTACCGGCCTGGGGCTCGCCGAGCTGCGCGCGGAGATCATCCGCAAACTCCAAGGAGCCGGCAAGCCGCCGCCGCAGGGATACTTCCGCCTTCCCGTCGATCGCGTCTTTCTCCTGCAAGGACACGGCGTGATCGTCACCGGCACCGCGCTGAGCGGCGCAGTCAAGGCGGGCGACCACATGCGCGCCCTGCCGGGAGATCAGAGCTTTCGCGTGCGCAGCCTCCAGGTGCACAACCGCGCGGTCGATTCCGCCGGCTGGGGGCAGAGGATCGCGCTCAATCTCAGCGGGCTGGAAAAATCTTCCATCGAGCGCGGCCACGTGATCTGCCACGAGAAATTGACCTTGACGACCGAGCGCTTCGACGCGCGCTTGGAGGTGCGGCCGTCGGCCAAGAACGGAATCAAAAATCACCAGCGCGTCCGCATCCACCTGGGCACGGCGGAGCGGCTCGGTAAAGTGATCCTGCTCGGCCCCAAGGAAAAGCTCGATCCCAAAGAGGCCGCGTTCTGCCAGGTCACCATCGGCGAGCCGCTGCTGGCGCTCCGCGGCGACCATTTTATCGTCCGCGACGAGACCGCGCGGCGCACGATCGGCGGCGGAATCGTGATCCACCCGTGGCCCGGCAAACACAAGCGGCGCGAGCCGGACCTCGAGCAGCGGCTCGAATCTCTCTGCGCCGGCGACGTGCCGCAGCTCATCGAGCGCTTCATAGATGAAAACGACGATTTTGCGATTTCGCTCGAGCCGCTGTACCAATTTCTCAACTTGAAGGAAGACGAAGCGCGCGATTGGATCGGCCGCGCGCCGAACGTCATGACCATCAACGCCGAGGGCGAAAAGCTCTACACGACGACGACGAAATGGCGCGAGCTCAAGCAGAGAATCGCTCCCTTGCTTCAAGCGCATCACGCCGCGCACGCGCTCGCGCCGGGCATGGACATGGAAGAGTTGAGGGCCAAGCTCCCGTACGGCATCGCGGCCCGGCTGTTTCGGATTCTGGTGGAGATTTTGGAAGCCGAGAAGAGCGTCGTCCGCGACGGAAATATTCTTCGGCTTCCCGGCCACCGGGTCCGGCTTCGCGCCGACGAACAGACCATGACGGAAAAAATCAAGCGGCTGCTCGGGCGGAGTCCGCTCGCGCCGCCGGATTTGAGCCAGGTGGAAAAAGACCTCGGCGCCGACCGCAAGAAGGTCGCCGACGTCGTGCGCGTCATGGAGCGCGAGAAAGCCGTGGTGCGAGTCGCGAGCGATCTTTACTTCCTCGCCGATTCCGTTGACAACGTCAGGACCGTTTTATATAAGTATCTCTCCGAAAACGGCGAGATCACCGCGGCCACCTTCCGCGACTTGCTAGGTTCCAGTCGCAAGTACACGATTGCCCTCCTTGAACATTTTGACCGGGAAGGGATCACCGTCAGGGTTGGAGATGCCAGGAGGCTCAAGTCCGCGGCGCCGGCTGGAAGGCAGGGCGCGCCGGCTAAGCCCTGATCGTAGTCCGGGTCGCCTTTAGACAAGCTATGGGACTGATAGGAAGAAAAAAGAAGGCAGTGCGCCTCACGCGCCACGTCAGCGCCGCCGGTTGAGCCGCAAAGCTCGGCCCGGCCGACCTGGTGCAGGTACTGCACAGCCTTCCGAAATTCGATTATCCCGACGTGCTCGTGGGAACCGAGACTTCCGACGATGCCGGAGTATTTCGCGTCCGCCCCGATCTGGCGATCGTCAACACGGTGGATTTTTTCACGCCGATCGTGGATGACCCGTACACGTTCGGGCAGATCGCGGCGACCAACGCGCTCTCGGACATCTACGCGATGGGCGCCGAGCCCAAGACCGCGCTCAACATCGTCTGCTTTCCCAAAGGCAAAATGGACATGAAAGTCCTGGGCGAAGTCCTCAAAGGCGGCGCGGAAAAAGCGCGCGAGGCCGAAACGGCGATCGTCGGCGGCCACAGCATCATCGACGAGGAGATCAAATACGGCATGGCCGTGACCGGCCTCATCCACCCCGACAGAATCATCCGCAACGTCGGCGTTCAGGAGGGCGATGCGCTCGTGCTCACCAAACCGCTCGGCACCGGCATCATCACGACCGCGCTCAAAAAAGGCAAAGCGCCGAAAGAGAGCGTTCAGGCGGCGGTCGCCGCCATGATCACGCTCAACAACACCGCGTCGAAAGTCATGCGCGCCTATCCCGTGCACGCCTGCTCCGACGTCACCGGCTTCGCGCTCTTGGGGCACGCGTTGGAAATGGCCAGCGGCAGCAGCGTCACCTTGATCATCCAGTCCACCAATCTCCCGGTGCTGCGCCGCGCCCATCGTCTCGCGGAAAAAGGCTACCTCACCGGCGGCTGCAAAAGAAACCGCGAGTATTTGAAGGACAAGGTCACGATCGACGGCTCCATACGCGAAGGGCTGGTGGAAGTTGCTTTCGATCCGCAGACGTCCGGAGGGCTGCTCATCGCGCTGCCGCAGAGATACGCGCCCAATCTCGTGGCCGATTTGCAGGCGGGCGGCCTCAAGACCGCGGCGGCGATCGGTTACGCCACCTCCCTGCAAAAAGCGTGGGTCCGGCTGGTTTGAGGACGAAGGCGAACGGATGAATCGTTTCGTCCTTTATCCCCTCTGAATGAGGCGCCGTGCAGAGAATCTATTTACTTCTTCCGGTTTTACTCGCGCTCCCGATTTCTGCGCGGTCGGCGCCGGGCCAGGAAATTCAGCGATCTCCGCTGGTCGCGCCGCCGGCGCCGAGCGCGCCCAACAATCCCGCCGGCGTTCCGGCCGCCCCGGGGCCGGCCGGCTTCAAGCGTCAACTCGTGCCGCTGAGCTATTGGCCCGCGTCCGAGATCAAAAAGCTGCTTGCGCCGCTCGTGACCCCGGGAGGCGCAGTCCTCGATCAGCCGGGAGGAAAATCTCTCACGATCGTGGATTCTCCCGCGAATATCCAAAATCTTATCGAGATCAAAGAGGCGATCGATGTTCCGGCCTTTGCCGGCGCGCGCCTCGAGATCTTTCAACCCCGAGCGGCGAGCGCCGAAGAGTTGGCCGCGGCGCTGACGGAGATCATGCGAAGCCAGCTCTCTTCCGGCGCGCCGCAAGGAGATCTTCTAATCGAGTTTATTCCCCTGCCGCGAAACAATCAGCTTCTGGTCATCACGCGCGACCCAACCGCTTTGACCGAGGCGCGCCGGTGGCTCGAGCGCCTCGATGCCACGGCGGGACTTCCGCGCAGAGTTTTTGTCTATCCGGTCGAGCAAGGCAAGGCGAACGAGCTGGCGGCCAAATTGAAACAGGCCAAGAATCCGATTTCGCCTGAAGCGCGCATCGTGGCGGATCCGGTCACCGACTCGCTCGTTGTTTATGCCACGGCCGAAGAGTTCCAAGAGATCAAGAATATTTTAACCGGCGGCGGGCCTTTCGAAGAATTCAAGCAAAAGCTCTTATCGATTCGACGAAAAATCGAAGCAATCGGCAAAACCCCTCCCGCTCCCGCCGAAAAAACCGGCAAGGCGCTATAGTTCTCGGCTCTTTTTCTCAAGGTAGTTGCAGGTGTTTTCTGAGCGAAAATCAGGGTATTACCTGATAGTTTGCCGCAGTTTTTTCCGGTATTTACCTCAGATCGGTTGCGAAACGTATAGTTGCGTCTTGACAAGGACAAGTGCCGGTGACGAAACTGCATGAAATGAGGAGGTCTAGTATGGCTGAGGCGAATCCCCACCCCGTCCAAATGCACAAAGCCAGCGGCGAATCGACCGCCGCGCTGCTGCGCGAATTGGTCGCCCACTTGCGGCAGTCGCGCACTCAACTGCGCGAAGAATGGGCCCGGCGCATCACCGAAGCGCAATTGCTCACGGCGATGAGCAAGGAAGAAATCTTTGCCGAGGCGACCGCCGTGTATGACAACTACGTCGACGTGCTCGAGACGGGCGCCGTGGAAGCCCTGCAAGATTACGCGCGCAACCTCTCCGAGCGCATCATCCCGCGCGGCGTCGAAACGCATGAAGTCGTCGGCATCGTCTTGCTGCTGCGCGACGTGCTCGCCCGCTCGCTGTTTTCCAAATACCGCCAGGATTTCGACAAGCTCAGCCGCGTGCTCGACGCCTACGAACCGGCGGCGAATCGCATCGGCAGCACCGTGGCGGTGAGCTTCGTTCAGGAGCGCGAGCGCATCATCCGCGAGCAGCAGGAAGCGATCCGTGAATTATCCACTCCCGTGCTGCCGGTGCGCGAGCGCCTGCTCATCCTGCCGATCATCGGCATGGTCGATCCGCTGCGCGCGCGCCAGTTGACCGAGCAGTTGCTTCGCGGTATCCGCACCAACCGCGCCCGCGTGGTGGTTATGGACATCACCGGCGTGCCGGCGATGGACGCCACCGTGGCCAACCACCTGGTGCAGACGGTGGAGGCGTCGCGGCTTCTCGGCGCCACCGTGATCGTCACCGGCCTCTCGCCGGAGCTGGCGCAGACGCTCGTCAATATCGGCGTGGATCTGAGTAAGATGAACACCGTGGGCGATCTCCAGGGCGGCATCGAAGAGGCCGAACGACAGTTGGGATACAAGGTGACTCCCATCGAGGAGCCACCCATCCAATCGTAGGGGGCAATGGCCGTGCAAGTTCCTATTCTCAAGCAACGCGATTATTTGATCGCCAGCATTCAAGCCGCGCTCACCGACGCCGACCTGTTGCAATTGCGCGACGCGCTGGTGGGACAAGTCGGCACCTATCGCTCGCGCGGCGTCATCGTCGACGTCACCGCGCTGGATGTGATGGACTCCTTCGCCGTGCGCACCTTACGCGACCTCGCGCACATGATCCGTTTGCGCGGCGCGGAGACGGTCATCGTCGGCATCCAGCCGGAGGTCTCGTTTGCCATGGTCCAGTTGGGCTTGACCCTGGAAGGCGTCTCCACCGCGCTGGACCTGGAGGAGGGCCTGGCTTATCTCGACAAAAAATTGGGAACCGGACCGGCGGTTAAAAAACGAGGCTAATCTTGACCAGCCAGGAAATATCCGTGCCGGTCAACGCCGACATCGACATCGTGACGGCGCGCCAAAAGGGACGCGAGCTGGCCAGAGAATTGGGCTTCACGTCCACGGACCTGGCGCTCATCGCCACCGCGATCTCCGAGCTGGCGCGCAACATCATTCTTTACGCCAACAGCGGAGAAATCGTCCTGGGCGTGACCGAAAACGGCTCGCGGCGCGGCATCAAAGTGATTGCGCGCGACGACGGTCCCGGCATCCCGGACATCGAGCGCGCTCTGGAAGAAGGCTTCAGCACCTCGCGCAGTCTCGGGCTGGGCCTCTCGGGCGTCAGGCGGTTGATGGACGAGTTCGACATCATCTCGGAGGTCGGACACGGGACCACCGTTACGGTGAAGAAATGGAAGCTGTGACGCAGCCGGCGCAATCCGTAATAGACTGGGGCGTCGCCCACGCCGCGTTTGGCGGCGAACCGAAATCCGGCGACAGCCACCTGGTCCAGCCCTTCCCGAACGGGGTGCTCGTCGGCGTCCTGGACGGCATCGGCCACGGCGAAGAAGCGTGCGCGGTGGCGGAGACCGCGGTCGGCATCCTCGCCGCCCGTCCGGGCGATAGTATCATCTCGCTGCTCAAACGCTGTCACGAAGCGCTGCGCGGCACTCGCGGCGTCGTCATGAGTCTCGCCTCGTTCAACGGCAACGAAGGGGTTATGACCTGGTCGGGAGTCGGCAACGTCGAGGGACTCCTGATGCATCCGGATCATGCGACCCCGCAACGGGAGTCCCTGCTACTCCGCGGCGGCGTGGTCGGCCACCAGCTCCCCGCGCTGCAGGCGGCCGTCGTTCCGCTGACGGCGGGCGACACGCTCATCTTCACCACCGACGGCATTCGCGGCGGCTTCAACGTCGCGCCGCAGCTAAAAAACCCGCCGCAAAAAATCGCCGACCACATTCTTTCCGAGGCTTCCAAGGGCAACGACGACGCGCTGGTGCTGGTCGCGCGCTACACGGGAGCGGAACGACAAAAGCGATGAAGCATTGCTTGAGTAAGCTCGAAGAAGAATACGGCGCCGCGCTGCAAAATTATCTCGCGAGCCCGGGCGAGGAGGCGGCGCTCACGCGCGCCTACGAACTCGGCCGCGCCGCGCTGGCCGAAGAGATGGGGCTGCTGGAGATCGCCATGCTGCATCACGAGGCGCTCGGCAAGGTCTTGCCGGCCGGCGCGACGCCGGAAGAGACCGCGCGGGTGATGAAAGAGGCAAAAAACTTTTTTGCCGAAAGCCTCGGTCCTTTCGAAATGGCTTATCGCGGCTTCTACGACGCCACCAGCGCGCTGCGCCGGTTGAACGACAAGCTCGAGGAAGAGGCCAAACGCATCGCCCACGCCATCCACGACGAAGCGGGGCAGTTTCTCGCCTGCGTCCATATCGCGATCGAAGAGATTGCCCGCGATCTTCCGCCGCATTCGCGCAAACAACTGGAGGAGGTCCGCGGGCTTCTCGATAAGGTCGAAGGGCAGTTGCGCCGTCTCTCGCACGAGCTTCGGCCGACGATCCTGGATGATCTCGGGTTGTTGCCGGCGTTGGAATTCCTCGCGGGCGGCGTCTCCAAGCGGGCCGGCCTGCCGATCCACGTCGAAGGCCGGCGCGACGGCCGCCTCCCGGCGACCGTCGAGATCGCGCTCTATCGGGCGGTTCAGGAAGCGCTCAACAACGCGACCAAGCACGCGCAGGCGACGCGCGCGTCGGTTCGGGTGCAGCGCGAGTCCGGCGCCGTCCGTTGCGTCATCAAGGACAACGGAGTCGGATTCGACGTATCCAGTAAGATGGAGAGGAAAGGGCAGCGCGGTCTCGGTCTCATGGGAATCCGCGAACGGGTGGCGGTTTTGGGCGGGACGGTTCAAATCAACTCCGCGCCGGGACGCGGCACGGAAATGGTCATTACAGTGCCATTGGAGGGTTAATATGCGCATGCGACTATTATTGGCGGAAGATCATTTGATGTTTCGTCAGGGACTGAAAGCGGTTCTCGAGCGGGAAAATCTCGAAGTCGTGGGCGAAGCATCGGACGGCCACGAGGCGATTCGGCTGGCGCGCATGCTCCATCCCGACGTCGCCGTGCTGGATCTCGCGATGCCCAGCTTGAACGGTCTCGATGCCGCGCGGGAAATCATCCAGAGCTCGCCGAAGACGAAAACGATTCTCCTGACCATGCACACCGAAGATCAGTACGTCATCGAAGCGCTGCGCGCCGGCGTCAGAGGTTACGTGTTGAAGACGCAAGCGACACCCGACTTGGTGCAAGCCGTGCAGGAAGTTTACCGCGGAACGGTTTACTTGAGCCCCGGCGTGTCGCGCGCGCTCGTCGAGGCGTACTTATCCAAGACCCACCTTCCCTCCGATCCGCTGACCCCGCGCGAGCGCCAGGTTCTGCAACTGGTGGCGGAAGGGAAAACGACCAAGGAGATCGCGGTCGTGCTCGGAGTGAGCGTCAAGACCGCGGAGTCGCACCGCACGCGCCTTATGGAAAAGCTCGACGTTCATGAAACCGCCAGCCTGGTCCGCTACGCTATACGCACGGGGCTGATTCAACCCTGACGATCTGGCGGTTTGGATCGGCCGAGCCTCCTTGGCGGGCTCAGGACAGCCGGTTTGTCGAAAACCACCGACGATATCGGGTTTAACCGTAACCCCCCTCAAGGAATTCCTGTTCCAAATTTCAGGGATTACCTGATTGTTGTATTTTGCTCCCCCGTTTATTCTAATTATAATGTCGGTGACCGTCTTACTGGTTGATGACGACGCCGGATTTCGCAGAGCCGTGCGGCGCCTGTCGGAGAAAGAAAAAGACTTTCGGCTCGTCGGCGAAGCGGAAGACGGCGAAGAAGCGCTTCAACTCGATCACGAGCTCCGCCCCGAGATTATTTTCATGGATCTCACGATGCCGAGACTGAACGGGCTCGAGGCGACGCGGCGGATCAAGGCGCGGCGGCCCGACGTGAAGATCATCATTCTAACCGTCCATGAAGAAGAAGCGTATCGTAAAGCCGCAACGGAAAGCGGCGCCGACGGCTTCGTGCTGAAAAAAAGCATTCTGTCGGATCTAAATTCCACCATGCGAAGGACTCATGGACACAGTTAGGCGGCACGGCACCTGTAGTTTTTCGTCGCGCGATTCGGCGGTTGCCGGCTGAAGAGCGGTATGAACGACAAAACCGTAAAACTCCTGCGCCGCCAAGGCTCTCCTTCTCCCGCCAGAACGCTCAAGGCCGGCGCGATCGAGATGAATCTCAATCACTCCACCGCCACGGTCCATGGCAAACCCATCAAGTTGACCGCCAAAGAGTTCGAGCTGCTCCGCGCCTTGATGGAGACCCGCGGCGAAGTGCTGAGCCGGGAGTTTCTCCTGGAGCAGATATGGGGCTACGGCAAAGCCTCCGAAGTAGACTCGCGAACCATCGACGTGCATATCCAGCGCCTCCGGCAAAAATTAGGCTCCGAGGGCGGCCACGTTCTCACCGTCAAAAACGTCGGCTATCGCTTCGACATCTTCTACAACTGGATCAAGTTCGGCGCCTAGCGTTTTCCTCCTCCCCGACTCAAGAGTGTTTGCTCGCCGCCTCAGGTGCTTTTCCTTTCGAATTACGGCATTCACTCGGTTGTTCTTTGTCCGCAGCCAAATAAAATCACGCCTATGATGAACGAACGGCGCGACGATCGTCAGAGGAATAAGTCCGCGAAGACGCGCGGGGCAGCGGCGCGCCGTCTCCGATTGTTGAGCTTTGCCGCGGAAGAGGCTCGCATACCGGTCGAAGGCAGCGCGGACATCATGAAGGCGCGCAGGACGGGGAGCGAATTCGCTCTGCGACTAGGGTTCTCGGCGAGCGAAGCCACTCTGATCGCCGCGATCACCTCCGAGATCGCGCGCAATATCATTCAGGGCGCGCGCCAGGGCCAGATTATTTTTGGCCGCCTCGAGAACGGGCTCAAACGCGGCATCGAAGTGGTGGCGCGCTATCAGGAGGACGAGGTTGCGCGCTCCAGCCGGGCTGTCCACGACGGGTCGGGAGGATCCCAGCGCCGCGAGCTGGCCAGCGTCGGAAAACTGGTGGACGAATTCAACGTGGTTTCGGAGCAGGGCAACGGCATCACCGTGACGGTCAAGAAATGGCGCCAACCGGGCTAAGGGCGCCTGAGTTCCGCTGCGCTTCGCCGGCCCCGCAAGACGACCGCCCGCCGATGCAACACGATCTCTTTCTCGTCCCGCCGGCGGCGATCACCGCGATCGCCGGCCTGACTGTGAGCACGATCCTGCTGCGAATGCGCGGCGGCCTCAGGGCTTTTTTTCCGCTATTTAGAGAATCCACCTCATTTGCCGTTTTCACTTTGCAGCCTAGAATTTGCCCGAGATCCTGAAAGGAGACGCGTCCGAAATCCATGGCCACCCTGATCGATGACGCGCGCGTGAAAGCGCCTCTCAACATAAGAGCGCGGCGGCCGGACCACACAGCCGCTGTCGTGAGCGAGCGCCCCGAGCCGCTGTTAAATTCCCACGGCGGCCCGGTCGGGAAATCTCCGCCGATGCGCCAGCTCTACCAAAATATCACCCGAGTCGCCGCGACCGGCGCTCCGGTCCTCGTGAGCGGCGAGAGCGGCACCGGAAAAGAGCTCGTCGCGCGCACCTTGCACGATCTCTCCCCGCGCCGCGACGGCCCCTTTCTCGCGCTCAACTGCGCCGCGATCCCGCCCACGCTGATGGAAAGCGA
>DASXRG010000369.1:0-7252 GCA_036506735.1 Binatia bacterium
TTCGGCCGGCTCGACATCCTCGTCAACAACGCCGGTTTCGCCTGGCCTCGAGAGGGCCCGATAGATCTGGAAGTGGCGGATACTCCTTTTGAAGTCTGGCTCAAGGTGCTCGGCGTTAATCTCACCGGAACCTTTTTGTGCAGCCGAGAGGCGCTGAGAATAATGCGGGCGCAGGGGTTTGGGACGATCATCAATATTTCCTCGCCGCAGGGAAAACTGGGAAAAGCGTTGCGAGGAGCTTACTCGGCCGCCAAGTTCGGCGTCGAGGGATTGACTCAGGTCATGTCTCTGGAGAATAGCTCGCACGACATAAGGGTGAATGCCCTCGACCCGGGAGGGATCGTTGCGACCGAAGCTATACGCAAAATTCCCGGCAATAAGGGCAAGAAGATGCTCACCCCTGCAGTCGTGCGGGCGTGCGCAGTTTACCTGGCATCTGATGAATCTTCAGGCGTCACCGGCCGTTCGTTGGTTGCCACTCAGTGGAACGAAGAGCATGGAGTCGAAGTTCCCTACATGATCGCCTAGCGGCAAGGAAGAATTATGAAAGCTGAAAACGCAAACCTCCCATCGCCGAGTTAATTTCATCTTTCATCCCTTCGACTTCGCTCAGGACAGGCTTTCAGCCTTCATCTTTGTACTGTTCCCAGCACGAACTCAGAACCCGCGCTCTGCGGCAACGCCCACTTCTTGAGCGGCCGACCCTCGGCGAGCGCCCGCAGTTCCCGCTCCCAAATTTTCCGAAACAAGATGACTCCCACATCGGATCGCCCCAGATGCTCCTGTGTGCGATCGGCAACGATTCCCTGACCCGCCTGGGAAACGTAGTCCTGGGCGTGGATGAGGGAGATCTTGTCGTTCGTGAGCTTCTCGAGATCCTTAAAATCCAACTTGCCGGCCAACACAGAGTCTCCGGCGTCGGTAATAGAAAATTTTTCCCTTGCGAGCAGTGCGTCGCGACCTTCTCGATAGCGGCGCGCGGCTTCTCCGGTGAGGGGCACTAGGCGCAGGCGAAACTGGAGCGAGTGCTGGTCGTCCAGGGGCACGTCCCACTGGAAGCGGTCGTCCCACGGAATCTCCGTGTCCGGCGCGGGATTTCTGAACGTGTAGGCGTTGGGCATCACGAGCTGCAAGACGTTGGTCCAGCCCCCCGGAAAAGTGGCGTAGCCCGTGGTGCCCCAGGCGCTCTCTTTCTTTGAAATGGTTGGAAGTCCGCTGCGTATGTCGGCCGATAGATAGGCCCCCCGGTGCACGAACGGCACGTGGAAAGTGTCGCCGTTATTGTCCACGCGCTGGAAGAAGTTACAGGGCCACACTTGCACCGGAAGAACCTCGAGCACGCCTTCGTTCTCGAAATGCGGGTAGCGCGGAAACGGCGGCGCCTTGCCCGCGCCGAAGTAAGCGAAGACGAGTCCCAGATACTCCTCGGTCGGATAGCTGCGAATGTGGATTTTTTTCGCGAACGATTTCTCCTCGCACGGTTGCTCCAGGCACTGCCCCGTGCCGTCGTAGAGCCAGCCATGATACATGCAGCGGATGCGGTCCCCTTCGACCCAGCCGGCGGACAACTGGGTTCCGCGATGGGCGCAGCGAAACGCGGTCACATGGGGCGTTCCGCCCGTTCCGCGGTAGAGAGTAAAATCCTCGCTCATAATCCGGATCGGTTTTGCGCTTCCGGGTGGAAGATCCTCGGCGCGATAGACCGGATGCCAGAACAGCCGCATGTATTTTCCCGCCAGGGTGCCGGGTCCGGTTAAGACCAAGTCCTTGAAACTCAACTTCGCGTGACCTTTCTTTTTCTTCCGCTTGGTCGAAGCCATCACGCCTCCCTCTTACAACAAAAGTATTTCAATTGACAGACGCTCCGGCTTGCCATTAGACTCCCGCAGTTTTCAAAAGGAGCGCGCCATGAAAGCGGAAAGCAAAACCCAGAACCCCCACTCTATCTCCCCCTTGCCAAGGGGGAGACTAAGAGGGGGTTGGGTTTCCGTTTGTACGGGAACGAGGCGCAAAGCAAAAGCGATATTTTCCCTGTCAGTTTTCATTTACATCGTCTTCGCTTGGGCGGGAGAGGCTGTGGCGGAGAAGGTGCGCGTTGCGATGCCGGCCAAGAGCATGACGTTCCTCAACTTCTACGTCGGCGACAAGTTCGGCGTCTACAAGGTCGAAGGGTTGGAGGTTTCTCTGGAGGTCGTCAAGACCGAGATCGGCGTGGCCGGCATGGTCACCGGCGAGATCGACTACACCTCGGCCATAGGTTCGGCGATGCGCGCCGCCGCTACCGGGGTGCCGATAAAAG
Organism: Binatia bacterium; assembly: GCA_036506735.1. Lineage (GTDB taxonomy): Bacteria > Desulfobacterota > Binatia > UBA9968 > UBA9968 > JAJPJQ01. The sequence goes on from DASXRG010000369.1 coordinate 2,300, forward strand.
CCGCCCTGTTCAGCATGGACAGGGTGCTCATTTACATGTTCGCCAAGCCGGCGATCAAGTCGATCGAGGAGCTGAAGGGCGGGAAGACCGTGGCGACGACGGGCTTGGTCGCGACCCCCACCTATGCGGGCAAGGTGATGGCGCGCGCCCACGGCCTCAACCCCGACAAGGACTTGATATTCATCGCCACGGGCGACGTCGCCAACTGTCTGGCGGCGTTGCAGAGCGGGGCGGCGGATGTGGCGATGCTTTCGATTCCTTTCAACTTCAGGGCGGAGGAAATGGGATTCAGAAACCTCGGCAGCGCGGTCGACTATCTCCAGACACCCTTTGCCGGAGTGGGAGCTTCCGACGCCAAGCTCAAATCGAACCCGGGTCAAGTGAAACGCATGATTCGCGCGACGCTCAAGGGAATGGAATATACCAAGGACCCGGCCAACCAGGAACGGGTGATCGGCCTCCTGATGGATGAATTCAAAATCGACCGGAAGACCGCCGCGCTCTCGCTACGGGAGATCGTGAAGGTCTTCACGCGAGACGGAACGATCCCCGAGGAAGCAGTGAAGGCCGAGATCAAAGAAATCCGGGAGCAGGCAAAGCTCAAGGGCGAGATCCCGGTAAGCCAACTTGTCGACTATCGGCTGCTTGAAGAAGTGCTGGCGGAAACAAAGCGTTAGACGCAACGTGATCCAGCTCTTCGGGCGCGAGCAACGAGAAGATCCGCCGCCTCAAGGCCGAGGAGCTGGTGGATGATAGCTCAACCATAGCGCTTTTTCGGCGAGCAGAGAGGACTTTGATCTTTCGTGGAGCGGGCCAAGGAGTGCGGAGTCAACTTTCATCTGGGACCCGTCGGCCGCAAAGGCAATCGAACGCTGTATTTCTTCGATCCCGACGGCAACTACATCCAGTTGGATGATAGAGGCTGAGGCTCCTCACCGAGCGGCAGCATACTTTCACTTGTCGCCTTCCGCTTTGGATTCCCCTCATAGCTCGGACTGACTCGCCCCAGCCGGGCTTTTTGTTTGTCAGCAACCCGCGAATGTGGGAAAAGGTACAAAAAACCGCGGAAGAGGTCTGATGGAAACTCCTGCATCCAAACTCGTCGTGCAAAATTTACGCAAGAGTTTCCGTAGCCAAAGGTCCGAAGGATCAATCCAGGTTTTCGAAGGAATTTCCTTCGCAGTCCAACCCTCGGAGTTCATCTCGCTGGTGGGACCGAGCGGCTGCGGCAAGACGACCTTTTTACGGATTCTCGACGGGCTCATTCCCCGCGATGATGGAGATATCCTTCTCGACGGCAAGACCGTAATCAAGCCTGGCCCCGACAAGGGGTTTGTCTTCCAGGACTCTTCTCTCCTTCCCTGGCGGACCGTGATGGATAACATCATTCTGGGTCTTGAGCTTCAGGGAGCCGATAAGAGAGAGTCGAGGAAAAAGGCGGAGCGGTACATAGCCCTCGTCGGGCTTGCCGGATTCGAGCATCACTATCCCCACGAGCTTTCCGGCGGGATGCAACAGCGCGTGAACCTCGCGCGCGCGTTGATCGTCGATCCGCAGGTGCTGCTCATGGATGAGCCTTTCGCCTCCTTGGATGCTCAGACGCGGGAGATCATGCAGGCCGAGCTCTTGAAAATGTGGAACCAGACGAAGAAGACGGTCATCTTCGTCACCCATCAGATCGAGGAAGCCATTTATCTCTCCGATCGAGTGGTGGTCTTCTCGGCGCGTCCGGCGCGGATCCGAGAGATCGTGAAAGTCGGCATCCCTAGGCCGCGGTCGCTGAGCGTGAAGAGAAGCAAAGAGTTTCTCAATCTCGCCGATCACGTCTGGAACATCATTCAGGAAGAGGTGCTCAAATCCATGGGGAGGGAGCGGGAGGAAGGGGCCTTGTGAAATCCAAGGCCGAAAGAGCGTCGCTGGTTCCGGCATGGTTGCGCTCATCGCGGATGATCGCCGCAGGCTCGGTGATGGTCGGAATCGGCGTCTGGCAGCTTGCTTACGAGGGGCTGGCCCGGACTCGCTACTTCAAGGCTTACGCGATTCATCATTTCCTCTCTTCCCCTTGGCAGGTGATCCTAGCGTTCGGCGAACTTTACCAAAGCGGAGAACTTCTCAGGCACTCCTATTTCAGCTTCCTGGAGTTCGCCTACGGATTTTTATTGGCGATCGCCATCGGAATCCCGATCGGATTTATCATGGCAACGGTCAAGAAAATTAACTATTACCTCGACCCTTGGGTCTCCTGCCTCTACGCGACGCCTCTGGTCGCGCTGGCCCCGATCATCATGGTGTGGTTTGGCTTGGGGATCTTTCCGAACTCGCTGGTGGTTTTCCTGGGGGCCGTCTTCCCGATACTCTTGAATACCTACACGGGCATCAAATCCGTCAAAGAGAACCTGGTCGAGGTCGCCAGGGCCTTCGGCGGTTCGCCCTTACAGCTGTTTTTCAAGGTCATGATCCCGGATGCCACACCGGCGATCATCGCGGGGCTCAGGCTCGCCGTAGGCCGGGCGGTCATCAGCGTGGTGGTGGCGGAATTATTCGGCGCCGAGGCCGGGCTGGGATTCATGGTCTATTTCTATTCGCAGCGCTTCCTGCCCGGACCGGTGTTTGTGGGGATCGTGATCTTGGTCGTTTTCGGCATCCTGTCATTCCTGGCGCTGGAGAAGCTTCAGGGGTGGCTCTCTCCCTGGTATGCCTATCAGTTGCGGCGCGAGGCGCACGGTATGGAAATGGAACAGCCATGAGCGCGATCGGGAAGATCTATCGCGCGCACGAGAAGAAGTTCGACGCCGTCATCTCGGTCGTCTTGGGGATGGTCATCTGGGAGATCGTCGATTCTCTCTTGATCAATAACCCCTTGATCCTCGTCGGCCCTTCCCGCGTCGCCGCAGCCTTCTGGAATCTGCTCTCTCGCGGCGTGCTGGCGCGCCATGTCTATGCGACCTTCGTCGAGTTCATCCTGGGCTATCTGGTGGGGGTTGTTATCGGGATCGGCCTCGGCGTCGTGATGGCGCTCAGCCGCGGCGCCAAAAACATCCTCAGCCCTTGGGTGACGATCTGGTACAACGCGCCGATCATTCTGCTGGCGCCGCTCTTCATCACCGCGCTTGGGCTCGGCATCGCCTCGAAGATCGCGATTGTTTTCATCGGCGCGGTCTTTCCCGTTCTATTCAACACCTATACGGGAATGACCACCGTCGACGGGAGATTGGTCGAGGCGGTGCGGGCTTTCGGCGGGACCCGCAGACAGATTTTTTTCAAAGTGACCCTGCCCGGCGCGCTGCCCCTGGTGATGACCGGGCTCAGATTAAGCGTAGGGCGGGCGCTCGTCGGCGCCATCGTCAGCGAGTTTTTCGGCTCACGCGCCGGGATCGGCTATCTCATCACCGCGGCCTCTGAGGCGTTCAGAACGGCGGAGGCGTTCGTCGGCGTGGTGCTTCTCGCCATCGGCGGCTACGCGACGTTTGAAGTCCTGAAGTACACAGAGCGAAAGATTGCTCCCTGGTATGAGCATAGAGTATAAGGGCCTTGCCTTCGGCTTCGATCGCGAAAGGAGGAGAGGGTATGTGTAACAAAACGGTTGGGAAAAAAATATCGCTATGTTCGATCGCCGTGGTCGCTATGCTGAGCTTGGGCTTTGCCGCGGTTGACCTGCAAGCGGCCGACGAGATCAAACTCGGGGTGCTCTCCACGGCAGGGGACCACTGGCCCAGGTGGGTGGCGTGGGAGCAAGGCTATTTCAAAGAGCAAAATCTCGAGGTGCGCGAGTTTCAGACCGATTCGATCGCTAAAGCGGTTCAGGCTCTCTCCGCCAACTCGACCGACCTGATGTTTCCCGCGAACACGGAAGGGGTGATCACGGCGATCGCCCAGGGGGCCCCGGTAAAGATCGTCGCCGGGAATTTTACTAAGGCGCTCTATGACCTCATCACCGGGCCGAAATATAAGAAGGTGGAGGACCTCAAAGGGGCCACGATGGGCGTGATCAATCTCGAATCCGGGAGCACCGTGCTGTTACAAAAAATTCTGCTCGCCCACGGGCTCAAGTATCCCGGCGATTACGATCTCCTGACCGTAGGCGGAACGCCGGCGCGCTATGCCGCGGTCAAAAAAGGCGCGGTGGCCGCCGCTATGGTCACGATTCCGACCTCCTACGAGGCGAAAGAGGACGGCTTGAATGTGGTGGCCAACATCTCCAAGTACCTCCCCGATTATCAGTTCACCGTCATCGCGGGCCATACGAAGTGGATGGAGAGCCACAAGGATCAAACGATCCGCTTTCTCGCGGCGATGATCAAGGCGATGCGGTTCCTGAACGATCCGAAAAACAAGGAAGGGTCGATGCAGGCCATGATCAAGCACTTCAAGGTCAGCCGCAAATTCGCCGAGATGGCCTACAAAGAGGTCGTCGAGGAATTGCAGCCGCTGCGCAATGACGGAGCGCCCAGCATCAAGGGCATCGAGACCGTGATCAATCTCCAGGTGGAGAATAAAGGGCTCGACAAGCCTTACCCGGCGGCGACGTTCATCGACGATTCGTACCGCCCGGAGGCCTTGAAGCGGATCGGTAAATAAGTAGGGTAGCCGCTAGAAGACGCGAGGCGAAAGAAAGATGTTGGATAAAAACCTGGATCTAATTTTCGAGTTTGAGAAGTATGTCATGGAGCACGCAGAGTTCACCGCGCGCATTCCTCGAAACGCAGCCATCTCTATACGAGTTGAGGGGGACGAGTCGCTTAATCGCTGGAGCCAGCGCCTGACTAAGAAACACACCAACGGCAAGAAAAAACCCGTTTCCCTCGTCAACATCAAGAAGATGAGGCCGGCCGCATCGCGAATCCAGGAACTTCGCATCGAACGCGCCGCGTAAGAATACAGGTGATTACAAAGGTGAAAGCGCCCGTGTCTCCCCGACCGTTTCCCGAGCGTCGACGGCATCCGCAACGCGAT
>DASXRG010000370.1:0-1937 GCA_036506735.1 Binatia bacterium
ACGACGGGAGCAAGCGGTTTGAGCGCGGAATCCATTGGAACGACTTCTCCCGCAGCCAGTCGATCGTTGTCAACCTATATTCCGGGCGGCCTTCTTGACAATCGTTAAAGCATTAAATATTTTATGTTGAAAGATCCTAACGTTGGGAGAACCTATGAAACTTCTCTTCCTTACACCGCCCATGGGCAATTGGGCCCCTTGGGGGGATCGTCATTTGGCGAGCAATCCGCTGCATGCGCAACTCGCGGCTTTTATCCGAGAGAAAAAGAGCGCCGAGGTGGAGGCGCTCGATTGCCGCGCGCTGGGACTCAACGACGACCAAATGTTGGATGAAGTGAAGCGAAGAAAACCCGATGTCGTCTTTTTTGGCGGCCTGATCGCGGCGGCGGGCGGCGCGGCGCAGCTCAGCCGTTTCCATGGCGCGATGAAGAAGATCAAAGAAGTCGCGCCGAAAACGATCACGGTGGCCGGCGGGATCATGTACACCGCGGTGCCGGAAAAGATCATGCGCGAGAACCCCCAGCTCGACTTCACCCTCGTCGCCGTCTTCGGCGATTGCGAGTATACGATGTGGGAGCTGCTCGAGGAGCTGAAGCAGCCGTCGCCCAAGTTCGGCGAGATCAAGGGCCTGTGTTATCGCAACGGCCAGATCGTCCTGAATCCCGCGCGCAGCTTGATCCGGAACCTGGACGAGCTGCCAATGCCGGCCTACGACCTCTTTCCGGTCGACAAGTATTACGGCTACTCGGTATTGCCCAACTACAACGAGGCCGTGACCTCGCGCGGCTGCGAGGGCGCGTGCCATTTTTGCTACGAATGGTGGCTGGTCGATCCGCGCAGCCCGCGCGATTTCAGCTCGCATCGCACCCGCGGCGGCAAAAAAGTCGCCGAGGAGATGGAGCTGCTCAACAAGAAGCATGGCGTCAAGGTGCTCACCTTCATGGACGACGACTTCAACTCCGACCGCCAGAAGATGGTCGATCTGGTCGAGGAGCTGGAAAAAAAGAAACTGGACATGAGCTGGTTCTGTCTCGGGCGCGCGCAGAACTTCATCCGTGACACCGATTTGATCCCCCGGCTGCGCAAAGTGGGAATGTATCAAGTGCTGATCGGCATCGACGGCGGCACCGACGAGGAGATCGCCGAAGCGCATAAAGGCCCGATGAAGGTCGGCGTCAAGGAATTGAAAGACATCATCGGCTACCTGCGCCGGAACGACGTCTCGACGGTGGCGACCTATTTGAATGGCTTCTGGGAAGACGACGAGGCGAGGATCCGCCAGCGTGCCCGTGCGGTCGATGAGATCGATCCGGACATCGTGATGATCCAGATCTTGAACCCGATTCCCGGCTCGCCGATCTTCAAGCGCGCGACCAAGGACGGCCTGATCCAGATCGAAGATTTGAGCCTCTATGATCTAGAGCACTGTGTCATGCCGACCAAGCACTTGACCCGGCAGCAGCTCGGCGAATTGACCGGCTGGGCGTTCCAGTCGTTCTACAGCAAGCCCGGCAGAATCGAACGCATCCTCAACGGCTATAGCTCTCCTTTGGTCAAAAAGAAGTTTCTCTCGATGAAGGAAAACGCCGCGCGCTACGAAAAAGGCGCCGCGGAAGACGCCGTCGCGATCTAAATCCCGCCAGGATCATGGAGCAGGGCAAGCGCCGGCCCCTCAGCGGCAAAATTATTTTGATCACCGGGGCGAGCCGAGGCATCGGCGCGGCCGCCGCCAAGCGCCTGGCTCAAGGCGGCGCGGCGGTCGTGATCAATTATCTCAACAGCCGCGAGCGCGCCGCGGAAGTTCTCCAGACGGTTGAAAACGAGGGCGCCGGCGGCATGATTTTCCAAGCCGACGTCACCGACCGAAAGCAAGTCGATCGCATGGCGCAGGCGGTCAAGGAAAATTTCGGCGCCGTGGACGTTCTCATCAACAACGC
>DASXRG010000371.1:0-4958 GCA_036506735.1 Binatia bacterium
TGTTGCGCCCATGCGTCGGGCAGGCTGATCCCATTGGCAATCAATGGGAAACTGAAAGCCAGGCTGAGCAATAGGCGCGCAAGCATAGGCGTTTCTCCTCTTGGGAGATTTTTACGCTAACGCCCGGCGCGAGTCAACGAAGGATCAGCCTTTACGGGACGATCAGCGCGTCGATGGACAACAGGCCTGCGCCGTCGAGAAATAATGCCAACGCCATTGCAAGGTAGGCGAGGTTGGCTTCGAAGCCATGTCCTTTGCCCGGTTTCAGCTCCCAGTTCAGTAAGAAGCCTTCTTTCCAATGGACCGTAGCGATCGCGCCGACCATTACGACCGCGATGCCGAACGCGGCGGGGCGGGTGAGAAATCCCACGATCAGGCCGATGGCGCCGAGAAATTCGATGAAGCAAACCAGGTACGCGATCGGCACCGGGAGCCCCATCGAGTTCATGAAACCCACGGTGCCTTGGAGTCCGTGGCCGCCGTACCAGCCCAGAACTTTTTGTGCGCCGTGAGCGAAAAAGATGATGCCCAAGACTACTCGCAAGATAAAAAGAGAAAGGTCCGGTTCAGTGGCAAATAGAAGTTCCATGGGAGATCTCCTTTCAGTGGGTTGGAGTACTGGAGTATTGTCCCCGCTAACCAATACTCCACCACTCCAATACTCCGGCTTTGCGTGCTACGCGAGATCGAGCCAATCGAGCTTTGTCCGGCCGCGATCGGCGCTGCGTCGGAGTGTGATCATGGCCGCTTCACGAACGTCCCTTCCTGGTATTCCTTAAACGCGGCCTCGAGCTCTTGCTGTGTATTCATAACGATGGGGCCATACCAGGCGATCGGTTCATTGAACGGCTTGCCCGCGACCAAAAGAAAGCGCACCGGCTTTTTGTCGGTGCTCACGCTGACGCTGTCTCCCGGCCCATAGAGAACGACCGTGCCTTCGCCGTGCGCCGCGGGTGTTTCACGAGAGAAATTACCCGGAGGATCGAAAAAACCTTCGCCTTCGGCGACGTACGCGAAAACCGTGTGCTCCGGCTTTACTGGATAGGTGAACGACTTGCCCGCCGGGAGCGCGACGTCGAGAAATACCGGATCGGTTACGATTTCCCGTACCGGTCCCCGCACCCCATCGATTTCGCCCGCAACGACGCGCACGAGCGCGCCGTCCGCCGTTTTTACTTGCGGAATCTCGCCTTGCTTGACCTCCCGGTACCGCGGCGCCATCATCTTGCTGCGCGCGGGCAGGTTGGACCAAAGCTGAAATCCCCACATCTCTCCCTTGCGGTCGCCTTTCGGCATCTCCTGATGAACGATGCCGCTTCCCGCCGTCATCCACTGCACGTCGCCCGCGGAGATAATCCCGCGGTTGCCCAGGCTGTCGCCGTGCTCCACGTCGCCGTCGAGAATATAGGTGATCGTCTCGATACCGCGGTGCGGATGCCAGGGAAAGCCGCGCTTGTAGTCCCCGGGGTTCTCCGAGTGGAACGCGTCGAGCAGGAGAAAAGGATCGAGCTCGGGCGTCTCGCTGAAGCCGAAGGCGCGCTTGAGACGAACGCCGGCGCCTTCCATGGTCGGTTGGCTCTGCCAGACTTTTTTAATTCTCCGCTGGTCGTTGGTCTGCATCATGATCCTTTTTAGTTGCCTCGGCGATGTCCGATCACTTCACGCGCGGGGCCGGGCTGTTTTCCGAACTCGACACCGTATCCGTCATCCTGACACCGAGCTCGTCGAGGTGCCGCAGCATGTCGGACGGATCCTGATAAACGCGATATGCGCCGGCGCGCTCCAGCTCGTCCTGGCCGTAGCCGCCCGACAGCAAGCCGACTCCGAGCGCTCGCGCGCGGCGGGCGGCGAGCAGATCCCACACGCTGTCGCCGACGACAAAAGCGTCCTCGATCTTGACCCCGAGGCGTTCCGCCGCCGCAAGAAATAAATCCGGATCGGGCTTGGCGTGCTCGACCTGATCGCGCGTGACGACGGCCACTTCGGGACCCACGCCGAGAATCTTCAACGCCGGGCCGGCGCTCTCCAATCTCCCGCTCGTTGCAATCGCCCATGGAACGCCGCTGCTCGAAAGATGGGCCAACAATTCCCGCGCGCCGGGAAGGACGCGCACCTGAGGCACCAGCCGCGCATAGGCTTCGGCGTGAATCCGCTGCAGACGCGCGGCTTCTGCGAGCGTGACGCGATGTCCGGTCTCGCTCAAAAGGGCGTTCGCGAGAAGGCCGCCGCTCATGCCGATGCGGCGATGGATGCGCCAGACCGCCAGCTCGATGCCCGCGTCTTCCAACGCTTCGCGCCACGCCAGCACGTGTTGGTACACGCTGTCGACCAAAGTGCCGTCGAGATCGAATAAAAAAGCCGGACCGCCGAATTGTTTGTTCATGCTACCAGTATAGCCGCAAGTCGATCCGCCAAAAGGGGCGAAAAAAGTTTTTTCGACTTACCTCCCGCGAGCCCTAGCAGGCGGAAACGTCGAGCAGTTGGCCGGCTTCAACGCAGCTCAGCCCGTACTTTTGCACGAGCAGCGCCGCCGCTTCTCCCAGCCGGTTCTCGAGCAGAGCTTCATGCACGTCGCCGGAGATCTCCTCATCGGCGAGCAGCAAGGGCACAACCGACAAGCGTTGCTGATGGGTTTCGCCTCCGGCCGCGCGGACCGGCATCGAGGGTGCGGAATCGGGCTTCCCATTTGCCCATTTCACCATCGGTCCGTTCCGGTGCGGCGCCGGTTTGCGCAGATAACGCAGGCGCTCTTGTAACCAGGTACCCTGCGGCCAATCCCAATTTTGCGCGGGCAGGATATCTCCAAAGTAGGGGCCGTTGTTCACTCTGCTCTGGGAAAAAATGAGTTGCCATTGGCTCATAAACTTTCCTCCTTACTACGCCGTGCGCTTTTGCGGCTCTTGCATGATCTTGTTCCATGCCTCGGAATCACGGCGTTTTACCAGCCTCTTTTCTTTCCACCGCAGCAGCCCTTGACGCAGGTATCCGGGGTTCAGCCCTAACGCATCGCAGATGTTTTCAAAGGAAAAAGCCGAGTCGTCGCCCTGGTTCGAAAACCACTCCTCCGCGTCGGCCGACAGTTTTTTTCTCGTCTCGCTCTGTTCCGAGACGTTGTCCTGGAAGCAATGAACCGCGTCCTCCAGGACGGCCAACATGAGCTTCTTCTCCGGCTCCAAGCCGGTCGTCGTGCGGACCGCCTCGAAGTACTGATCCGGAATCAGCACGTCCGGCTGGAACAGAAAAGACAGTTTTTCTTCCAAAGCGAATTCCGATCGATCCATCATCGTCCTACCCAACCTTTCTATTCTCTGATCTATTCTCTGAATCGGGAAGCGCACTCAAATGCCGGTCGATCAGCGCTGAAATCGCTTCCTTGCTCGCCGCGCCGACGATGCGTTCCTTTTCCGCGCCGTCCCGGAACAGAATCAACGTCGGTATACCCTGGATGCCGTAGCGCCTTGCGGTGGCCGGTCCGGCGTCCACGTTCAATTTAACCACGCGCGCTCTGGTTGTGTAGTCCACGGCGACGGCTTCGATCGTCGGGGCAAGCCTCCGGCAGGGCCCGCACCACTCCGCCCAGAAGTCCACCAGCACGGGTCCATCCGCCTGTAAGACGACTGGGTCGAAATTCCCGTCATTCGCTTCGATGATATTCTGACTCATGGTCGTCCTCCTTTCGTGATCTCGTCCACGATCGCCTTGTTCATGCATCCTTCCGCGACCAGCTCGGCGCCGTCCCGGTATATCTCGGTCAAAAGATTTTTTCCTTCTGCGTCGACGAATGTCACGGCGCAGAGCAGGATTCTAACCGGCCGGCCGCCGGACCTGTTGCGCCAACACCCTCTGAGTTCTTCCACCCACGGTCCGGCGAGTTTCCCTTCGAGCTCGACGACAGTTTGCGTCGCGTCGTCTTGAGTGGTGATTTTCAACATCTCAGTTCCAGGTTATTTCCCGATGAACGATGACCTCTTCGCCGTCCTCGTTCGTGTCCACGATCGGCTCGCACCAGCAGAGATCGGAGTCTATGTGGCTCAGCCCTACAGGCTGCCCGATTGCCGGCGCGCTGGGAACTGTCCACGTTCGGTTCGCGAACATCTCGGAATCCCTCCGCGGATTTAATATTTCCGCCGCTGCGCCCTGCGCAGTTTCGATCCCTGCTCGATCACCGTCGCCACGAGCGCTGGGATAAAACCTTGACTGAGCAGTCGAGCGCCCAGAACCGTGCTGGCCATGAGCAGAGCCGTCAAAAATGATGTTGCGATCTTCACCGAATTCATCTCCTCTCTTTTCTTTCCGAGCGGCATCCGAGGAGGGGTGCCACCCCTCCTCATATACCGGGCCGACGCCTAGTCAGCATAGTCCTGGTCGAGGCGCCGCTGTATGTCCTGCCTCTGGGATATCACCTGATTTTGCCCAACAGGATTCTCGTCGCAGGGGCCGTAGAAGTCGATGATGTCCCCTGAATCAGAACTCTCGAGAACCGGGTTATTGGTCGACAGGCTCGCTTCGGTTATCGCCGGGAACTGCAGGTGACAGTAGTTGGTGCCTGGCAACTCCTCCCGGAGAAGAATCCCATCCGCGCCGGACGCTCCGGCGTTGGCTGCGAGACTACCGACTAAAAGCGCGGCTGCGAGAAATGATTTTGCAATTTTCATTCGGTTCACCTCCTTTCTTCGTTTCTGTAGAAACGGTTTCTGCAAGCGCGGTGCCAACAAAAAGCTTGCGCCGGAACGAAGCATAAGCGGCGGGAATCAGAAGAGTTACAGTCGATCCGCTTTCGATTGAAGAAGATGGCGGCGATGGGAAGCCTGCCGACTTATCGGCACACGCCGAAATGTCGGCGGACTTCAATGGATGGCTACGGGTCCCTGAGGTTTTGACTTTCTCAGCAGCAGCACGAAGGGGACGCACAGCAGCGCCACGATCGCGAGGAAGCGGAATATGTCGACGAACGCGAG
>DASXRG010000372.1:0-8485 GCA_036506735.1 Binatia bacterium
ACGCGAGCTGGGTTCAAAACGTCGTGAGACAGTTTGGTCCCTATCCGCCGTGGGCGCAGGATACTTGAGGAGAGTTTTCTCTAGTACGAGAGGACCGAGAAGAACGCACCGCTAGTGTTCCGGTTGTCACGCCAGTGGCATCGCCGGGTAGCTATGTGCGGACGGGATAACCGCTGAAAGCATATAAGCGGGAAGCCCCTCCCAAGATAAGGTATCCCGGAGCGTAAGCTCCCTAAAGACCCCTCGTAGACGACGAGGTTGATAGGCCGGATGTGGAAGACCAGTAATGGTTGAAGCTTACCGGTACTAATTGGTCGTGCGGCTTGACCATATTTACTATTGTTACTTCACGCGATTGTTATTCTGTCTGATCCCGTATTCAGTTGTGAACGAATTCGTTTTGTTCTTGAGGTTTGAGGTTGTCAGAAATGTCCCAGAGGCAAGGCGCGCGAAGTTGCGCGAGCGGAAACGTACTCAGGCAGTACGTTGGAGCGAGCGGAACGAGCGCAACGCAGCCCATGGGCATTTATGACGACCGATTGAAGTTTCGGCGGCGATAGCGGAGGTGTCACACCCGATCCCATCCCGAACTCGGTCGTTAAGCCCTCCAGCGCCGATGGTACTATGCGGTCGCCGTATGGGAGAGTAGGACGCCGCCGGATTTAATTTGAAAGCCCCGACTTCGAGAGAGGTCGGGGCTTTCTTTTTTTTGCGCGCCGGCTTTAGTTGCCCTTTTTCCCCAATTTTCCAAATAACTTACATCCTTTCCCCCGGTCCAGGCGTCTAAACGAAATCATCGCCTAGGTTGTATTACCCGCGGCCGGCCTTTATTCTGATAGGACGCCCTAAGGAGGATTTTGCATGATGGGTAAATACTCGTATCTCAAGTTTGTCGTGATCGCGCTGGCGATTGGTTTCGGGTTTAGCGCGATCGCGCTTGAGACGCCGAAGGCACAACTTCAGGACACCATGGAAAGGGTCATGGCGATCACCCGGACTTTCCGGAGCGAAAAGGATTTCACCGATAACAAGGCGCGCCTGAAACAGATCGTTCTGCCGCGCTTCGACTTTACCGAGATGGCCCGCGGGTCGCTTGGCGATCATTGGGCCGCGGTCCAAGGAAAAGAGAAGGAATTCGTGGCGGCGTTCGTTCAATTCGCCGAGTCGTCTTACATGAACGCACTCGGATCGTATCGGGGCGAGAAGATAACCTACGGCCGCGAGCAGGTGGACAAGAACCTGGCCGAGGTCGAGACCCACGTGCTCGGCTCCAGCGGCGAGACGCCGATTATCTACAAGCTCCATCTGGTCGGCGACCAGTGGAAGGTCTACGACGTGATCATCGATCAGGTCAGCCTGGTGAGCAACTACCAGTCCCAGTTCGGCCGGATCTTGAAGACCGCGTCGATCGACGAGTTGATGAGAAGGATGAGGGAAAAAGGGACGCAGAGCTAAGGCGCGTTCAGCGCCCGTCCACCGGATTTAGATTCAAAAGCCCGGAGCTCGAAAGAGCCCGGGCTTTTTGTTATTAACGCCATGATTGCCTTTGGCAAGCTGAGATGTTAGTGTACACCTGAAGTGATCACTTAAAGGAGTAGCGACATGGCCAAGGAGACAATCATATCTTTTGTTAAGGCACGGAAAGACTTGAGTCGAATTTTAGAGCACGTCAGCCATGGGGGCCAACCGGTTATCATTGCCAAGAGGCAAAAACCGCTTGCGGTCGTCGTTGGGATCGATCGGTATCGACAGGTGTCCGGCACCCACAAACACCTGGCAAAAGTTAAGGGCAAGCGGATTTTAAAGATTCGTGGGATAGCGCGTGGAGTCGTGGACATCGACGAGGCGATCGGCGCTCTGCGCAGGTCGAGGATGGAAGCGCTCACCGGCTCTTTTTGAAATGGTCATCGCGACCGATACCCATGCCCTCGTCTACCATGTCGTCGGCCAGACTAGAAAGTTGGGGCGCAGGGCCAGGGTTGTCTTTGACCGCGTGGAGCGCGGTTTCGATACTCTCCTCATTCCGTTCACTGTTCTAGAGGAAGTCATGCTTTTGTCCGAAATCGGGAAGGTTCATCTACCGATGCCTTTCAGAGATCTTCTTATTTCGTTCATGCGAGCGGATAACTTTGACCTGGGAGTCAACGACGCTCAACTTCTTCTGGAAGCCGCGTCCTTAACCGGCACCCAAGACCCTTACGATCGGCTGATCGTCGCCCAGGCGAGATTGGCAGGAGTGCCTCTACTCACCGGCGACGAGGAAATCCAAGAAAGCCAGCTGGTTCGAACCGTTTGGGATTGAGAAGCGAAACCGGGTCGTAAATTACTTGCAAACGTAAGCGGCTCCGTCTTTTGCGAGACCTCAGCATTCAGTACTCAAACCTCAGCACTGATTTTCAGCGCTGGTCTTATCCAGCCGCGTGGTGCTAGAATCGGCCAATGGCGCGAAGCGAGAAATTGACACCCGCCTTGAAAAAAGCTCAGGAGCACGGCATCGACTTGAGCCTGCTCTATGAGCGCCTTTCCTGGACACCTACCGAGCGCATCGAAAAACATCTGCAAATGCTGGAGTTCGCGAATGAACTAAGAAAGGCCGGTGAAAAACATCGTGCCCGCGCTCAAGGTCGAGGACCTGCTAAAGGAACTTCATAAGCTCGACGTCGAGTTTGTCATCATCGGCGGAATGGCGGCCGTCGCGCACGGTTCGGCCTATCTCACGCGGGACTTGGATCTGTGCTATTCCAGAAAAAAAGAAAACTTAGACAAACTGGCTCAAGCTCTGGCTCGTTTCCATCCATCGCTGCGCGGCGCTCCATCCGATCTTCCCTTCAGCCTCGATGCGGCCACGTTTAAATCAGGGCTAAACTTCACACTTACCACCGACCTGGGCGACCTGGATCTATTGGGCGAAGTCGCGGGGCTCGGCGGCTACGCTGAAGTACTGTCATTTTCGGAAGAACTGGAACTTTACGGCATCGCCTGCAGAGTTCTAACTCTCGAGGGCTTGATCAAAAGTAAGAAAGCAGCAGGACGGACGAAGGACCTGATGCTGTTACCGGAATTGGAGGCTCTTATCGAGATCCGGAAACTGCAGAGGAGCTAGCTGCGCCGTTCTTTGACCTAAACTCAGCACACAACCCTCAGCACTGCTTGTATGCCTCGCGGAAAGTTGATCGTTCTCATTTTGTCGCTCGCGTTGATGTTTTCCTCACGGACTTTCGCCGCCGAACGGCCCGGGAAAACGACGCCAGTTCGCATCGGCGTCGTTTCCCGCAGCACGTTGGACATGCCTTATTACGTGGCGCGCGACCGGGGTTTCTTCCGCGAGGAGGGGCTGGAGCCGGAGATCGTCTTCATCCGCTCGAGCCTCGCCGTCCAGGCGCTCCTGGCCGGCAGCCTCGACTTCGGCACCGCAACGGGAACGGCCGTCAGCGCGATCGCAAACGGCGCCGATCTCAGGGTCGTGCTCGCCATGAGCGACAAACCGGCGTTCGATTTGATCGCCCATCCGAGCATCACGAAGATAGCCGAGCTCCGCGGCAAGCGGATCGGTTTCGGCGGGATCGGCGGTCTTTCGGAGCTGATCGTGCGGCGCATTCTCGCCGCGCATCGGATTGCGCCGGAGCAGGTGAAGTTCCTTCCCATGGGGCAGAACAGCCTGACGTACGCGTCGCTCAAGGCCGGCATGATCGACGCCACGATGCTCCAGATGCCGCAGAACTTTTTGGCCGAGGACGACGGCTTTCGGAAGCTCGCCGCGGGCGCGGACTACTATCGCGTCGTGCAGGGCGGGCTCGCGACGACGAAAGGGATGACTTCGGAGCGGCCCGAGCTGATCACGAAAGCCATTCGCGCGACCTTCAAGGCGCTGAGATGGATCAGAACGGAGAAGAAGCAGGCGATCGAATTCATGCGTGGGCCGTATCTCGATCTCGGCGGCGAGCGCGAGCGCTTCACCGAACGGATCTATGAAGCGGCGGTGCAGGCCTATCTCCCGTCGGGCGCGGTGGACGAAAAAGTGCAGCGCGAGATGATCGCCTCGGCCGCGCAGCGGATCAAGCTGGCGCAGCCGCTGCCGGCCGAGGGCGTCTTCGACTTCAGCTTTGCGCGCGCGGCGGGCGAGAGTCTGAGGTAAGAATGGCCCGGTTGACGGCGTATTACATCTTTAGTAATCTGTATATACATGCTGCACATGGGAGGCTTGTATGGCAAAGGCGTTGACCTCGCTGAGGCTCGATGACCGTCTTGTGAGGCGAGCGCAGAAGGTTTTGCGAGCAAAGAGCAGGACCCAGGCGATTGAAATGTCTCTCGAAGCGGTCGTCGAGACCGAGAAACATCGCAAGCTTATCAAGCGATACAGCGGCAAGGCGCGGCCCGGTGACTTCGACCACAGCTAATCTCGCCATTTTTGACACGTCGGTCTATATCGACAATCTGAGATCCGGTCGCTTTAAGCAGGAGATCCTCGATCTTAAGTTTGTCGTTCGTTTGAGCGCCGTCGTGTTGGCGGAACTGTCGAGAGGCGCTCGATCGAGGGAGATGAAAAGGTTTGTCGACGACCTGGTGAAAAATCTCCGCATCATCGCGTCGAATGAAAGGGAGTGGATTGACTCGGGGCGTATCGTCAACCGGCTGGTCGCGGCCAAAGGCTTCGATATCCACAAAACCAGGGAGATCCATTTCGATGTCCTCGTCGCCCTCACTGCGAGACGAATCGGCGCTTGCGTCATCACGTGCAATGCCGACGATTTCACTGCGATCCGTGAATTCTTGGATTTTGACCTAGTGTGCTGGTAGGTGCCCTTATAAACCTTTCAATTCAAAACTCCCCAAAGGTGGGTGTTTGTGGTATGAGGCAGGCTGAACGGAGGTGAATGCCATGGCGTACGATCTGGTCATTAAAAGCGGGCTGGTCATCGACGGAACGGGGCGTGCGGGGTTCGAGGCCGACGTGGCGGTCGAAGGCGATAAGATCGCCGCGATCGGAAAAAATCTCGCTCCCGGAAAAAAAGAGATCGACGCCAGGGGGAAGGCCGTCGCGCCGGGCTTCATCGATCCGCACACCCACATGGATCTTTTTCTCGTCCTCTATCCGCATGGAAATCCCGTAGTCAATTTCGGCGTGACCACGGTCGTGATCGGCGACTGCGGCGCCTCGTGCGCGCCCGTGCCGGAAGGCGCAGAGCCGCTGAAGGTCCTCGTCGCCTACCTCCGCCGGGTGCTCGACAAGTATGTGGACGAGAAGGATTGGCAGTGGAAGACGTTCCCGGAATATCTCGGCTATCTCAAGGGCCGGGTCGGCATCAACGTCGCCGCCCTGGTGCCGCATTCGCCGGTGCGGCTCACGGTGATGGGCGAGGCGGCTTATCAGCGGGAGGCGAATCCGGAAGAGCTGGAAGGAATGAAGCGGATGGTGCGCGAAGCGCTCGATGCCGGCGCCGTCGGTTTTTCCACGAGCCCGCGCGGCGGCCCGGCGGTCCACGCCGGGACGCCGAGCACGTTCGCGACGGAAGATGAGCTGGTCGGGCTCGCGAACGTCGCCGCGGAGTACGGCGGCTGCTTTCAATTCAACGGTTTTCAGAATCTGCTCAAGCCCGCGAGCGGCTTCCCGGCGCTCGTGGAGAAGGTTAATTCGAATATGATCGGCAACGAGTTCCGGGTCCGGCCGGGGGAAAAAGACGACGCGGGAAGAGCGATCGCCTTCATGGAGGAAGCCAAAAAGCGCGGCAAGGACATCAACGGCGTCGTCATTCCCTACCAACATATAAGGCGCTTCGGCAGCGCCGATTGTTTCATCTTCGGAGGTTTGCCGGCGTGGGAGGCGATCAAGGAGCCGGCGGTAGAGCTGCGCCAAAAGCTGCAAAACAGAGATCTCCGCGTAAAGCTGGAGCGGGAGCGGATCGACGGCGCCGGGAAGCCGGAGTTTCCGGAGTGGCTCGGTTGGGATCGGATCGTATTCGAGAAGATGCAAAAAGAAAATTTGAAACCTCTCGAAGGAAAGAGCGTGGAGGAGATCGCGCGCGCGACTGGCAAGGCGCCGGTCGATGCGTTCTTCGACACCTGGCTCGAGGACGATCTCGCCTCGCGCTTGCTCTTCTACGGCTGGGCGAACGCGCACATGGACCGCCTCGCCGAGATGATCAAGAGCCCGCAGGGACTGATCGGCACCGACGCCGGCGCGCACCTCGACCGCTTTTTCTGGCACGGCTCGCCGGCGCGGATTCTCGGCTATTGGACACGGGAGAAAAAGCTCTTCAGCTTGGAAGAGGCGGTCAGGAAAATCACCGCGCTGCCGGCGGAAAAGCTCAGGCTCAACCGCGGTTATCTCAAAACCGGTCTGCCGGCGGACATCACGGTTTTCGACCCCGACAAGATCGATGACCTGGCGAGCGGGCGGCTGCCGGAGAAGGTGGACGCGAATGAAGTGCGCCGCCATCCGCCGGGGATCGAGGCGGTGGTGGTGAATGGCAAGGTCGTCGTCGAAGCCGGCGCCTGCCTCGACGTCTTTCCCGGCAAAGTCACGCGCCAGGAGCTTTGCGTTCCGGCGCTGTAAGTACATTTCGTTCTGGGGATTCAGCGCCAGGTGAAAGAAGGAGGGACAGTTATGGAAAGCAGAGCGACTCATGCAACGGAAGATAGAGTTTCGCCGACAAAGCAGCCTCGGTTCTCCGGTTTCAGCCATGCAAGCCTTCCCTGCCGCGATCTCGAACAGTCAAAGCGCTTTTTCACCCGAGTGATGGGAGGAGAGGTGGTGCATGATGTCGAAGGATTTGCCGAAGTCCGCGTGGCCGGCACCATCTTTGGGCTGTCGCAACAAAAAGGCGGCTGGACGGGTTGGGACGCTGAGTTTCCGCACTACGCTTTCTTCGCCGAGGCGGAAGATTTCCTGCCGATGGTCGAATGGCTGCGAAAGAACGGCGTCAAGACGACCGAGCCATGGACCCGAGACGGCATCAAGGGCCTCGCCTACTTCCGCGACCCTTCCGGCAACCTGTTCGAGATCTACTGTCCGAAGCTCCAGCCGGCGGCCTCTTTTGTGCGCGGCGCCAAGCAGGGAGGGACCTACGAGATCGATTACGCGGCGTTGAACTACGATTGGAAAGGCTGAGCTTAAGAGGGTTTCACCTGACTGAAAAAAGGCGAGGTGAGCGTCTTCGTCGAATACTGAGCCACCACATTTGCGCCGCCTTCACTGTTCTGCTAGCGTGACTTCAGAGATCACGCCATTTTTATGGGACACATCTACCAAAAAGTGCGACTGCGGGGAGAAAAGACCGCGACCGTCCGCATGCTGGTAGACACGGGCGCGACGTATTCGGTCATCCCTCCGAAGCTGGCGCGCGCGTTGGGAATCAAGCGGCCGCGAAGGTCCGTGAGTGTACGTCTTGCGGACGGGAGACGCCTTCGATTAGGGGCCGACCTGGCGATCGTCAAAATCGACGGCCGCGAGGCGCCGACCACAGTTCTTGTCGGGAAAGTCGATGAGCCGATTCTCGGCGTCGAAGCATTGGAAGCGCTGGGTCTCTCTGTCGATCCGGCCAAGAAGCGGCTTTCTCCGTCCCGGCCTTACGCGATCCGCCTCGGCGGCTACCGCTGACCTTTCATAGCTTGCCGAGTTCCCTTCAGCGCCGATTGTATTACTCTCAGACCTAGGCTGTCTCTTCTTTGTCCGAAACTGTTTCGACTCTGGGCCGTTTCTATGCATGGAGAAAGCGCCGTTGTTGTGTTAAGCTCCTCATGAAACTTTCTGGGAGGCGATTGCAATGACAGAGCGAGTGGAAAAACTAGCCCAGCAGATAGCGTCATTGGAGGAATCCGACCTCCAGGCACTTTTGGAGCGGGTCGAAGAGCTCAGCTTTCGCCACGATATCAATGCCCTGTCGGATCGATACCGAAAACGTCTCAAGGAACAAGGAGAAGTTGACAACGGCGCGGAAAAGATTCTGATCAAATTGAAGCAGATCCGCCAGGAGATCGTCTCTCGTGAGTATCCGGGAAGAGTGGATCGTCCTTGATACCAATATCTGGATATTTGGCCTAAGACGGGTTCCCGAATTCCCCGCGTGTGCTGAACTCTTAGATCACCTGAACCGGCTGCGGGTTGTGCTTCCACGGCAGATATTGCAAGAGCTACAAGCAAATCTAGTCGAGGATGAGTTGAGGGCTCTCTTCCGAGTTCTCAATCGCCTTCCGATATCTCCCAAAATTGACTGGCAAAAAGCCTCTGCAGAGACCGTAGCCAAGTATCAACAAATGGGTTGCAAGCTTGGCGACGCAGTCGTGTCGGCGCATTTGGAAGAGTTGGGAGTCAAGGTGCTCGTTACGGAGAATCGGGATTTCTTGGAAGAGCTTACCGGCTTGCCATTTAGAAGAATAAACGCCATCCAGGCTATGGCTGAACTCAGCATTCAACATTCATAATTCAAAATTATTGTTGAGCGTCCATGGCTAAATGGTTTTTCGAGCCGGGGCACACGGCGGCGGA
>DASXRG010000373.1:0-1716 GCA_036506735.1 Binatia bacterium
CTTGTCCTTGGCGGCTTTGGGTTTGCCCAGCCTGTCCGTCTGGGGTGCTGAAGGCATCATTTACAAGGCGGCTGTCTCCGCGAACTACTGTCACTTGAAGTTTCCGGCGATTCGCGAGGAGACCTTGTACACAAAAAGTCCCGTACTGAAGGATTCACGCGACGGGGACATCGTGGATTTCTACGGGCCTTGCGATCACGATCCGCTCGGCCAGGAAGAAGTCCGGCGCCAGAAAGCCGACATCATACGCGACCAGAATCGGCGCACCGGGGATCGGTAAGCACCAAGCGCGGCGACTATCCGGAAAAGTTTCTCGACTATGCCAAACAAAGTCCTCATCGTCGACGACGAACCGTTCAACCTGGATCTCCTGGAACAGGAGCTGGGCGACCAGAATTATTCGATCGAGCGAGCCAACGACGGGGTGGAGGCGCTGGAGAAAGTGGAGAGCTTCAAGCCCGACGTCATTCTGCTCGACTACATGATGCCCAAGATGAACGGCATCGAAGTGGTCAAGCGGCTGCGCCAGGATGAAAAATATAAATTGATTCCGGTGATTCTTCTGACCGCCAAAGGCTCGCAGGAGGATAAAGTACGCGGCCTCGACGCCGGCGCGGACGACTACGTCGTCAAGCCGTTCGATTCCTTCGAGCTGCTCGCGCGCGTCCGCTCCATGATACGCATCAAAGAGCTGCACGACTCGCTCGAAGAGTTGAACCGGTCGCTGGCGGAGAAGGTTGCGGTGCAGGTGACGGAAATTGAACGGATGGCTCGACTCAAACGGTACCTCTCGCCGCAGGTCGCAGAGACCATTCTGACCAAAGACGAAGACGCTCTGTTAAAGACTCATCGGCGCGAGATTACGGTTGTCTTCCTCGACTTGCGCGGCTTCACCGCTTTCGCCGACAGCGCCGAGCCCGAGGAGATCATGGATCTGCTCAGGAGCTATCACGCCGAAATGGGCCAACTCGTTTTCAAATTCGAGGGAACTCTGGAGCGCTTTGCCGGCGACGGCATTATGATTTTTTTCAACGACCCGATACCGTGCGAGGATCACGCGGAGCGGGCGGTGCGCATGGCGATCGAAATGCACTCGCGAGCGCGGGAGCTGCGCGCCGGATGGCTGAAGAAAGGTTACAGCTTGGACTTGGGTATCGGGCTGGCGTCGAGTTACGCGACCTTGGGAAATATCGGTTTCGAAGGCCGGATGGACTACGGCGCCGTGGGCAACGTGACCAATCTAGCTTCGCGTCTTTGCGACGAGGCGAAGGGCGGTCAGATCCTCACCAATCAAAAGACCCTCAGCAAAGTGGACGATCTGGTTGAGAGCGAACCGCTGGCGGAACTTCAGCTCAAGGGCTTCGCGCGCCCGGTCGCCGCCTTCAATATTTTGCGGCTCAAGGAATAATTGCGCCGCCTCCCGGATGATCGCGTCCTTTCGACCGCGCAACGCAGAGCTCATCCTGTGATGAGCTTCAAAATATTTTTGCTAAAAACTTCCAAACTGGATTTTTTCCTTGACACAATTACTGGTGTCTTTATAATACAGCCATCTACCAAATATAGGAGGGTTTAGCAAAAAATCTGCTCGCCTGAGCGACAACTCCTACCTCCGTAGATACCCGTTCCGGGAATCCAAGAAGGAGGCACCTATGGCAAAGAAGAAAGCCAAGAAGAAAAAGAAAAAATAAAGAGTTTGGATGTGGTGTGGCGGCG
>DASXRG010000374.1:0-13425 GCA_036506735.1 Binatia bacterium
CCCACGCAACGAGTCCCGGATGGCGCACCCATGCGGGCGCCTGCACGGCGGCGGCCGCGACGGCGAAACTGGAGTCGGAGTGATTCATGGTTTGGACGAGGATGCGAAAGACGGATGCGGCACGCGGTGCAACGCGACCACAAGCCGCTGGTGAATGGTCAATAACTCTAGCACGCGTCTGTGGCGTGGCGTAAGTGCGTTGATGTCCTCCGTAAAAGCGGTCAGGCCACTGGGCCGCAACGAGGCGCTAGTGTGCCATGCGCCGCCGGCGCAACCAGGCAAACAGGCATGCGCCGCGGTGACGCAAGGACCGCTCGAAAATCAGCCTTTCCGCTCAGGTTCTCCGCCGGTGGCCGCGGCCGGAGCTTCCTTCCAGCCCCCGCCCAGCGCCTTGATCAAGGCGACACTCGCCGTAAGACGGCGGCCCAGAATGCTGATCGCCGTGCGCTCGTTGTTGAGCGCCGCCGCCTGGATGACCACCACCGCCAGATAATTTGCGGTGCCCGCCCGATACTGATTCAGGACAATGGCAAGCGACTCCCGCGCGGCTTTGACCGCCTCGCCCTGCACGGCGGCTTCCTGCTCGAGAATCTTGAGCGCCGCCAGATTGTCTTCGACTTGCTGAAATCCAGTGAGCACGGTCTGCCGGTAATTGGCGACGTTCTCGTCGTAGGTCGCGATCGCCTGAGCGGTCTGCGCGCGGCGCAGTCCGGCGTCGAAAATGATCTGCGCCAGCGCCGGACCGAGCGACCAGTAGCGGCTCGGCAACGAGAAGAGCTGGGACAACACCGAGCTCTGGAAGCCGCCCGTCGCCGACAGCGTGAGCGAGGGAAAGAATGCGGACTCGGCGACACCGATCTGTGCGTTCGCGGCTGCCGCGCGTCGCTCTGCGGCGGCGATATCCGGTCGGCGTTCTAGGAGCTCCGAAGGAAGCTCCATAGGGATGACCGGAAACACCGTCGGCACGGTCTCGGCAGCGAGCGAGAATTCCGCGGGCGGCTTGCCGACGAGAATCGCGATGGCATGCTCGAGTTGCGCGCGTTGAACCGCGGCGTCGATCGCCTGCGCCTGGGTCGACTTGAGCTGCGTTTCCGCCTGGGCGACATCCGCGCGCCCCACCACGCCGACCGCGTACTGGTTGCGCGTGAGCTGCAGCGACCTCTCGTAGGCAGCCACCGTATCGTTGAGAAGGCGAATTTGCGCGTCCTGCGCGCGCAACAAAAAATAATCCTCGGCCAGTTGCGCCTGTGCCGACAGCTTTGCCGATTCGAGATCGGCGGCGCTGGCCTCTGCCGTGGCTTCGCTCGCCTCGACCGTACGCCGGACGCGGCCCCAGAGATCGATCTCCCAGTTGACGTCGAGCGCGACGTTGTAGTTGTTGCGAACGCCTCCGCTCGAGTCGACGCTGCCGCCGACAATCGTTCCCCCGCGGCTGCTGCTGCGCGTTGCGCTGGCATTGGCGGTGACGATCGGGAAAAAAGCCGCGCGCGCAGCTCGAGTCAGCGCTCGCGCCTCGCGCACGCGCGCTTCGGCCGCCTTGATCGTCTGGTTGGTGATCGCGACTTGCGTCACCAGCGCATTGAGCTGGGCATCGTTGAACACCTCCCACCAGTTCCCGCGCGGCCGCTCGTCTCGCGGCTCCGCTTGCTTCCACGCTTGCGCTTCCTTGTACGCCGAGGGCGTTTCAACGGGCGGGCGCACGTAGTTCGGCCCGACCGAGCAGGCGGCGAGCCCTGCGATCGCGCAGACGACCCACGCCTGAAGCTTGCGGCGCGAGACGACGCTCATTTTCAGCATTCCCGCCATTCCACCTAGTCCCCGGGTTCAGCCGCCGGCGTTGGCAAGGGAGCCCGGCGCTGGCGGACTCGCTGCGCCCACAAGCTGAATCGATCGAGATACAGGTAGACAACCGGCGTGGTGAACAGGGTCAACAACTGGCTCAAGATCAATCCGCCGACGATGGAGATGCCGAGCGGCTGGCGCAGCTCAGCGCCGTCTCCCGTGCTCAACGCCAGCGGCACTGCAGCAAGAAGCGCCGCCATCGTGGTCATGATGATCGGCCGGAAGCGCAGCATGCACGCCTCGAAAATCGCGTCGCGTGAATTCTTGTTGTGCTTGCGTTCGGCTTCCAGCGCGAAGTCGATCATCATGATGGCATTCTTCTTGACGATGCCAATCAAAAGGATGACGCCGATCAATGCGATGACGCTGAACTCGGTGCGAAACAGCATCAAGGCCAGCAGCGCGCCGATGCCGGCGGACGGCAGCGTCGAAAGGATCGTGATCGGATGGACGTAGCTCTCGTAGAGCACGCCCAGCACGATATATACGGTGAGGAGCGCGGCGAGAATGAGCCACGGCTGGCTCTTGAGCGAATCCTGGAACGCCCGCGCCGTCCCCTGGAAACTGCCGCGAATGCTCGCCGGCACACCAATTCGCGCCAGCGCGTTGTCGATCGCAACAGTTGCCTGCCCAAGCGACGTACCTTCCGGCAGATTGAAGGAAATCGTCGACGCAACGAACTGCGATTGATGATTCACGCCGAGCGCCGTATTGGTCGGAGCGTAGCGCGCAAACGCAGACAGCGGGACCTGCGCGCCCCGGGAGGTGCTCACATAGACATGGTCGAGCGAGGCGGGTGATTGCCAGTATTCCGGCGCGGCCTCCATGACGACGTGATACTGGTTAAGCGCCGAATAGATGGTCGAGACCTGGCGCTGACCGAAGGCGTCGTCCAGCGTCGTGTCGATCAGCTTTGGCGAGACACCCAGCCGCGCCGCGGTGTCGCGATCGATCACCAGCGACGTCTGCAGCCCCTTGTCCTGCTGGTCGGTATTGACGTCGACCAACTCCGGGAGCTGGCTCATCGCCTGTCGGATGCGGGGCTCCCAGGTGCGCAGCTCGTCCAGATCGTCCGCCTGCAAGGTGTACTGGTACGTCGCATTGGCCTGGCGGCCGCCGACGCGTATGTCCTGGACGGGGTTCAAGAAGAGGTTCGCGCCGGGCTCGTTGGCGAGCTTGATGCGCAAGCGCGCGATAATCTTATCCGCGGATTCTTTGCGCTCCGACAGGGGCTTGAGCTGGACGAACATCACTCCGGTGTTGCGCTGCTGCCCGCCGGTGAACGCCACGACGTTTTCTACCGCCGGATCGGCGCGGACGATGTCGACGAAGCTCGCGAGCTTCGGCCGCATGGCCTGAAAGGAGATGCTCTGGTCCGCCTGGATGAATCCTTGGAGCCGGCCCGTGTCCTGCTGGGGGAAGAATCCCTTGGGAATGATGACGTACAGATAGACATTCAGACATACCGTCACGAGCAGGACCAGCATGACGATCAGGCCGTGATCGAGCGTCCAGGCGAGACTTCGCTCGTAGCCGTGACGCATCGATTCGAACGCTCTTTCGCTCCACGCATGAAAGCGGCCGTGACTCCGATCCTTCTCGGGCCGCAGCAGCCGCGAGCACATCATCGGCGTCATGGTGAGCGACAGAATGAGCGAGATGAGAATGGCGACCGACAGCGTCACCGCAAACTCGCGGAAATAGCGTCCGACGATACCCCCCATGAGCAGGATAGGAATGAAGACCGCGATCAGCGACAGGCTCATCGACAGGACGGTGAAGCCGACCTCGCGCGCGCCCTGCAACGCGGCCTTCATCGGCGGCACGCCTTCCTCGATGTGACGCGACACGTTTTCGAGGACGACGATGGCGTCGTCGACGACGAAGCCGGTCGCGATCGTCAGCGCCATCAACGAAAGATTGTTGAGGCTGAAGCCGAAGAGATACATGGCGCCAAAAGTCGCGATCAGCGACACCGGCACGGCGACGCTGGGAATCAATGTCGCCCGCCAGTTGCGCAGGAAGAAGAACACGACCAGCACGACCAGGCACACCGCGATGACGAGCGTGCGCTCGACGTCGCGTAGCGACGCGCGGATCGTTCTCGTGCGCTCCATGACGACATCGACCTTGATCGCGCTCGGGATCGATGCGCGAAGCTGCGGCAACATCGCGGTGATGCTGTCGACGGTCTCGATGATGTTGGCGTTCGGCTGGCGGCTGATGACGATCAGCACCGAAGGCTTGCCGTTGGACGAGCCGGCATTGCGCAAGTCCTGCACCGAATCCACGACTTCGCCCAGGTCGGTCAATTTGACGGCCGCTCCGTTGCGGTACGCGACGATCAGCGGCAGGTAGTCGGCGGCCTTCTTGGCCTGGTCGTTGGCGTAGATCTGCCAGTGACGGTCGCCTTCCTCCAGCGATCCTTTCGGACGGTTGGCGTTGGTGGCCGCAAGCACGGCGCGCACATCCTCGAAGCCGATGCCGTATTTGTTGAGCGTCTGCGGGTTGAGCTCCACGCGCACCGCCGGCAACGAGCTGCCTCCCACCTGGACCTGGCCCACGCCGGCGAGCTGCGAGAGCTTCTGCGCGATGATCGTCGAGCCCGCGTCGTACATCTGCCCCTGCGTCATCGTATCGGAGGTCAGTGCGAGAATCATGATCGGCGCGTCGGCAGGATTCACTTTCCGGTAAGTCGGATTGCTGGGAAGTCCCGTCGGCAGCAGACTTCGGGCGGCGTTGAGCGCGGCCTGCACGTCGCGCGCCGCGCCATCGATGTCGCGGTTGAGCTCGAATTGCAGCGTGACGCGGGTCGAGCCCAGCGAGCTGTTCGATGTCATCTCGGTGACGCCGGCGATGCGGCCCAGCGAGCGCTCGAGCGGGGTGGCAACCGTCGCGGCCATCGTCTCCGGGCTCGCGCCGGGGAGCGACGCCTGCACCGAGATCGTCGGAAAGTCGACCTGCGGTAACGGCGACACCGGCAAAAGCCGAAACGCGGCTGCGCCGGCGAGCGCCAGCCCGATGGTCAACAAGGTCGTGGCTACCGGCCGATCGATGAAGGGCGCCGACAGGTTCACCTGCCAATCGCGCGTCTTCGCGTCTTCGTCTGCCATGTCAATCGCCAGGCATCGGCGCGGGTCCGGGCTTCTGCTTGCGGCCGCGGCGTTGCTCGACCCGGCGTGCGAGGCGGTCGAAGGCGAGGTAGATCACCGGCGTCGTGAACAGCGTGAGCACTTGACTGACGAGCAATCCTCCGACCATGGTGATCCCGAGCGGATGCCGCAGCTCGGAACCCACGCCCCAGCCGAGCATCAGCGGCAGCGCCGCCAGGAGCGCCGCCATGGTCGTCATCATGATCGGACGGAAGCGCAACAGGCACGCCTGATAGATTGCCTCGCGCGGCGGCTTGCCTTCCTTGCGCTCCGCATCGAGCGCGAAGTCGATCATCATGATCGCGTTCTTCTTCACGATGCCAATCAGCAGGATGATGCCGATGATCGCCACCACCGTCAGCTCGGTGCGAAAGATCAGCAGCGCGAGAATCGCGCCCACGCCCGCCGAGGGCAACGTCGACAGAATCGTGAGCGGATGAATGTAGCTTTCGTAGAGAACACCGAGCACGATGTAGACGGTAACGATCGCTGCCAGAATCAGTAGCGGCTCGTTCGTCAACGAAGCCTTGAAAGCCTGTGCGGTGCCTTGAAACGAGGCTTGAATACTGGCAGGCATGTTCAGTTGTTTCTCTGTTCGGTCAATGGCGTCGGTAGCCTCGCCGAGTGACGCGCCTTTGGCGAGGTTGAACGAGATCGTCACCACGGGAAACTGTCCCTGATGATTTACCGCGAGCGGCGTGGTTCCCGACTCGAAATGTGTGAATGTACTGAGCGGAACGGAAGATCCATCGGCGACATGAACGTAAATGTCCTGCAACTTTGCCGGGCTATCCTGGAAGTTGGGCATCGTCTCCAGGATCACGTGATACTGATTGGATTGCGTGAACAGCGTCGAAATCTGGCGCTGTCCAAAAGCGTCGTAGAGTGTCTGATCGATCTGCTGCGGTGTGATTCCGAGTCGCGACGCAGTGACGCGATCTATCACGAGCGTGGTCTCTGCGGCGCCGCTCTGCTGATCCGTTGCCACGTCCTGAAGTTGAGGCAGTTGCTTCAACGCCGCCGCGAAACGCGTGGTCCAAAGGCTCAACTCGTCCGCGTTGGGATCTTCCAGAGTGTATTGATACTGCGTCCGGCTCACGCGATCCTCAACCGTCAAGTCTTGCACCGGTTGCATGTAGAGCGTGATGCCGTCGACCTGGGTCAGCGCGCTTTGCAACCGACCCATCACTTCCGTTGCACTGATTTTTCGGGCCGCCAGCGGTCTGAGGTTGATGAGGATGCGCCCGCTGTTAAGTGTGGTGTTGGTGCCGTCCACGCCAATGAACGACGAAAGACTCTCCACCGCCGGATCCTTGAGAATGACCTGCGCGAGCTCCTGCTGCTTTTGGGCCATCGCGGGAAAAGAGATTCTTTGCGACGCTTCCGAAATGCCCTGAATCACGCCAGTGTCTTGCACCGGGAAGAAACCTTTGGGCACCACTATGTAAAGCCAGACGGTGAGAATCAAAGTGGCCGCTGCGATCAGCAGCGTGACCGTGCGAAACTTCAGCACCCAACGCAAACTCTCTCCATACAGATCGATCACCTTCTGAAACAGCCGCTCCGACGCCCGGTAGAATCGTCCCTGCTTCGCCTCAGATTGCTCGTGAAGCAGTCGCGAGCACATCATCGGAGTCAGCGTCAGTGAAACGACCGCCGACACCAGGATGGTCACACTCAACGTGATCGCAAACTCGCGAAACAGCCGGCCCACGATGTCGCCCATGAAGAGCAGCGGGATCAGCACCGCAATGAGTGAGATCGTTAGCGAGACGATCGTGAACCCGATCTGCTCCGCACCTTTCAGCGCCGCTTGCAGCGTCTTCTCGCCTTCTTCGAGATAACGAACGATGTTCTCGATCATCACGATCGCATCGTCGACCACGAACCCGGTCGAAATCGTCAGCGCCATCAGCGTCAGGTTGTTGAGGCTGTAGCCAACGAGATACATGACCGCGAGCGTGCCGATGAGCGAGAGCGGCACGGCAACGCTGGGAATGATCGTCGCCGAAAGATTTCGCAGGAAAAGAAAGATCACCATGACGACGAGCGCCACAGTCAACATCAGCGAGAACTGCACGTCTTTCACTGACGCTCGAATTGTTACCGTGCGGTCCGTCAGGATGGAAACCTGAACGGCGGGCGGCAATGTGGTTTGCAGTTGCGGCAACAGCGCCTTGATGCGATCGACGACTTGAATGATGTTCGCGCCCGGCTGCCGCTGGATGTTGACGATCACCGCGGGAACATTGTTCATCCAGGCCGCCTGCTTCACGTTCTCCGCGCCATCCACCACCGTGGCTACGTCCGAAAGCAGCACCGGCGCGCCGTTCCGATAAGCAACTATCACTGAACGATAGTCTTTGCCGGAGAGAATCTGATCGTTGGCGTCGATCTGGTACGACTGCTGCGGTCCATCAAAGTTTCCCTTCGCCTGGTTAACACTCGTTTGCTGGAGCGCAGTCCGCACGTCTTCGAGACTAATGCCGTACGACGAAAGCGCAGTGGGATTTGCCTGAATGCGCACGGCAGGTTTCTGTCCGCCGCTGATACTCACCAAGCCAACCCCCGGCAATTGCGAGATCTTCTGCGCCAGTCGCGTGTCAGCCAAATCCTCGACCTGAGTTAACGGAATCGAGCTTGACGTGAGCGCCAGTGTCATCACCGGCGCATCAGCCGGATTCGACTTGCTGTAAATCGGCGGCGTCGGCAGATCGTTCGGAAGAAAGTTTGACGCCGCGTTGATCGCTGCCTGGACTTCCTGTTCCGCGACATCGATGTTGAGGTCAAGTGAGAATTGCAGCGTGATGATCGAGGCGCCGCCCGAACTGGTTGAGGTCATCTGGTTCAGACCCGGCACCTGACCGAACTGTCTTTCAAGCGGAGCAGTAACCGCCGAAGCAACAACATCCGGACTCGCACCCGGATAAAACGTGATCACCTGAATGGTTGGATAATCGATCTCAGGCAACGCGCTGACTGGAAGTTGGCGGTAAGCGATGACGCCCGCTAACAATATCGCCGCCATCAACAGCGAAGTTGCGACGGGCCGCAGAATGAATGGTTTCGACGGACTCACTTTGCCGCCCTCCCGCTCTCAGGCGTGCTGCGTACCTGCACCTTCACTCCATTCTGGAGTTTGTCAAATCCATCTACCGCCACGACCTCCCCATCGTTGAGTCCTTCAACTGCGGTCACGTTGCCGTCAGTCGTGCCAGTCGTAACAGTTTGCATTGCAACTGTGTGATCGGGTTTCACGACGTACACAAACGCGTCCTGTGCGTTGCGCTGAATCGCCGCAGACGGAATCAGGATTACTCCGCGTTGGGTGTTGACCAGCAGGCGGGCGTTCACAAACTGATTCGGAAAGAGTGTGTTGTCGCGGTTGGGGAAAGTGGCTTTTAGTTTGATCGTGCCGGTCGTGGTGTCGATCTCGTTGTCAAACGTGAGCAGAGCGCCGGAAGAGAGCTTCGTCTGTTGCGTTCTGTCAAACGCGTCGACGGCGAGACGATTGCCGCGGCGTAGCTGCTGCTGGATCTGCGGGAGGTAATCCTCAGCAACGCTGAAGAGCACGTTGATGGGTTGCAGTTGCGTGATGACCAGCATGCCGTTGGCATCGGCGGCGTGAACAATGTTTCCCGGATCGACCAGACGCAGACCAACGCGTCCGGAAATGGGCGACGTGATGTGGCAATAGGCAAGCTGAACCTTGACGTTGTCAATTTGTCCCTGATCGTTCTTGACGATGCCTTCGTACTGATGGACCGTGGCGACTTGCGTATCGAGTTGCTGTTTCGGAACGGCGTTTTTGCTGTAGGCAATTTGATAACGGCTCAAGTCAATGTTCGCGTTTTCGAGTAGTGCCTTGTCGCGGTCATACTGACCTTCGGCTTGAGTTAGTTGTGCTTGAAATGACCGCGAGTCGATTTCCGCCAACACGTCGCCCTGTTTGACCATCTGCCCTTCGCGATAGTTGACGGTCATCAGTTGACCGTCAACACGACTCTTCACGATCACCGTGTAAAGCGGGGCAACGGAGCCCAAGGCGTTTATGTAAACGCCGATGTTGCCCCGCTCTGCAACGGCGGTGGAGATTGAAACGCCCGGTGGTGGTGGTGGTGACTGTTTTACAGCACTGGCGGTGCGCGTTTCGCGACGTTGCGCGATGACAAAGCCGACGATGGCAACCAGCAAAAACAGAATCAGCATGGCCCACGGCCGGCGGCCCCGTTTGCGAGGGCGGGCCACCGGCTGGGACGGTGCCTCAGTTGGCGCCGGCGTGGGCGTGACCTCAGGAGCCTCAGGAACGTCGGGTGGCTCGACGTCTTCCGACACAGGTTCATCCATGAACCCATGTTATTGGAGACGTAAGCCTTGGCTCTATAAGCAGTTTGCTCAGCTTGTCAGTCTCTTGCGGCAGGTGAGTCGTGTCCCGGTTCTGACCTTATTCTCTGTGCTGTCTCTGTGTCCTCTGTGTCTCCGTGGTTGTTCTACGCCGAAAGCAATCAAAAACCACAGAGACACAGAGAACACAGAGTTACACAGAGAAGACCGGTGCGGGTACAGAACAAAAAAAGTGTGGGCGGAGCCACGCTTCATTCATCCGCCCACACGCAACACAGGATATTCCCCCCTTTGCTCGAAAGACCTGTGTTCACTAATAGACAGCCGTCTTGATTGCAACGACTGTCAGATTAGTCCCTTGCCACTCACATTTCTTTCAGATTCTTGTCGCCGTTATCAACCATTTGCGACTGCGAAACTCCGAGGTCGAGATCTCGATAGAACTCCTGCTCACCACCCTCGAAGTGATGACCACTCGCTTTGACCGCATAAAAGCGTTTGACACCCGGTGCTGCGTCATACATCGACTTCGCTTCGCCGAGTGGTGCTGTATCGTCGTCGGTAGCATTCAGAAAGACGATCGGCGTGTGATCGAGTTTCTTCAGGTACTGATGTGCGTTGAAGACACTCTCGTGCGGCGTTTTGTGCGTGATGTAGATCAGCGCATCAGTCGATTTCCACGCCAGCTCGCCAAGCGTGGGCAAACTGATTGCCACAACCCGACCAACCTGATGACCGAAGTCCGATTCCGACGCCACGATGACACTGTAGCCCGCGCCGAGCGACCAGCCTGCGAGTATCAGCGGTGCTTTCGCGTCAACGCCGGGTTGGGCTAGCGACTGCCGAGCGAGTTCATCGTAGTCATGCGTGAGCTCTTCCGCGGAGATCGGTTTCTGCGGGCTCGCAAATTTCACCAGATAATCTTTGGCGTCGATGCCAACGACTGTATTTCCGTTCGCACCAATGTGCGCGGCCATGTCAGCGCAAAACGGACTCCAGCCACCGTCACCACTCGTGAAAATGACAAGTGGTTGATGCGCGGCATTCTCCTGCTGGTAGAGCTGAAGCTGTAGCGGCGGACCACTTCGGATCGTCGCCTGAAAAGCTGAATGCCTGACTTCGTGCGTCAACTCCTGGAGTGTAACGTGGTGGTAAAAGCGGTGATACCACCTCACTGCATACGCCGACGCGCCGCTCAAGCCAAGCACAACTATGGCAATCAGCAAGAACCAGCGCAGGCCGTTTCGACGCCTGTCAGTTTTGATGTTGGTCGCAGTCATTGCACCGCTCCGACGTTCTGAGCCTGTCGCATCCACGTGACCGCGTTGCTCAGCGCGGCATAGAATTCTTCGCGCGCGCCGCTAAATCTGTGATTACTCGCCTTGATCAAAACGTATTTTTTCGGATCTCGCGCGCTGGCGAATAATGCCGTTCCGACTTTTTGCGGACTCGCAGTGTCAGACGTGCTCTGGATCATGACCAGCGGCACGGGCGCGATTGACCCCAGCACTTTTTCACTGCGAAAGCCGTAGAGTTCCTTGCCCTCGTTGTTTAGATTCGCGTGATTCCCGGCGACGCCACTAACGAGCTGGTTCTGTTTCGGTAATCCGATCGAAATGATTCCCGCCCAGTTGTTTCGCGTGTCAACGTCCGAGCCGACTGCGATAGCAAAGCCGGCGCCCAGTGACCAACCGTAAACATAAACCGGCGCTCGTGCATCGACTCTCGCGTAGCGCCGCAGCGCCTCGGCAATGTCGGAGTAATCGCGCGGGAGCTGCTTGATCGTGAGCGGATTGTTAACCGACGAGAACTCGCGCAGATAAATTTTCGAATCAACTCCGGCGACAGCGAAACCCATGTGGGCCAATTGCTGCGCCGTGCGGGGCGCGAGGCCGCGCCAGCCACCATCGCCGCATGCGTAAATTGCGGGTATCGCCGCAGCCTCGCCTTGCGGGCGATAGAAGTGAACTCTAAATTGTTGTCCTCTGATCGTGACGTCGCGATCTTCGTTGACTACATCGGCCCATGTCTTGGCGTCGTCCGGATCGTAGTGATCTGGCGGCACCGGCTCCTGCGCCTTGACCGTAGCCGTTATGCTAACGACGAGAGCAACGCCCAGCAGAGTCCAACGATGAATGAGGCAGCGTGTTTCCATGTTCTGACTTTTTGATGAAAACCTCCCGAGCCTAGAAGTCGAGGGAGAGTGACTGGCTTACGCACATTGATGACCGCGTAAAGCATGTTGATCGATAGCCGTCGTTGATTGAAACAAAAGTACCGCGGTTCCCATGCGTGCGGGTGATACTTCGCTTTGTAGCGATACAGAAGTTTGAAATCGTAGTTGAAATCCACGCGCTGATAGACGAAGCGCATTAGCCGCGCCAGCAATCGGTGGTCTGCGAGATCGGGATCGTCGAGCAGTGCGAGTGGCGCGAGTCCCATCGACGCCATCGCATAACCTTCGTTATGCAGCAGGCGAAAGATCTCGGCGGTTAACAGTTCCATCGTCCCGCGCACGGCGTCGGGCCGGCGCCGCGTTACATCAAGGTAGTAACCACAACGCCCGTAAATTGGTTCACAAACAATAAAACCCTCGATTCGTCCGGCGCCTCCTTCGGTTCGCGCGATGAAATAGCGTTTGGCTGACGGCTCTTCAAGGCCTGGTGAGCCGAGCACAAATCCGAGTTCGTGATTGCCTTTGCCTTTGAGCCATTCGTGCGAAATCGCTTTCAACTCGTCGTTGATCGCTTCTGCATCGGGTGCAAATGGATGATGCTCGCTCACCGCCACGCCCGCGCGCGTCGCTTTGCTAGTGGCCGCGCGCACCAGTTCCATCTTGCCGCCGCAGAGCGTAAACCGGTTCAGATCGAAGACTGCTTCTTTCCCAATCTGTACGTCGTCAAAACCCGCCTCGCGGAATGATTCCAACATGCGCGGTGAAACCTGATACGCCCCGATCGGTCTCATCATCGCCAGCGCAAAATCGTTAATCAGCCGGCGAGCCTCTTCGGGCGCGCACACGGGATCGCCGGCAATCAACGCTATTCCGCGGCTCACCTGATAGGCGAGAAATCCATCCACGTTTGGCGACGTGAAATAGGATTTCGGGCCTTCCAGCAGCACGTAGGAGTTTGAACTCGCCCCATAGCGCCGGATCCATGAATCAAGTTGTGCTCTGTCTACTTCCATCTACGTTGACGAATCACCAACTCAACTTATTCCTGTGATGGTGACGATGATGGCGACGATGATGATGCTGCCGCCAATGGTCATCGTGCCGTGCGGCGGCGTTGGCGGATTGCAAACCAACCGCGGCGCCACCGATTAGCAGAAGACCTCCCAGCAGAATTGAAAACAGTTTTTTCATGTTTAATTGTCCTTTCAAAGAAATCGAAACCAGCACCCGATTCCGCAACGACCATGCCAGTCGAATCGAGGTCAATTACACGCAGTGAGATCAGT
Organism: Binatia bacterium; assembly: GCA_036506735.1. Lineage (GTDB taxonomy): Bacteria > Desulfobacterota > Binatia > UBA9968 > UBA9968 > JAJPJQ01. The sequence continues at coordinate 12,801 of DASXRG010000374.1, forward strand.
GACTGCCTGCTTCGACGTGGCAAGTTTGCTCGCCCGGCAAGAACGCCACAAAACCAGGAGACGAAAACGGACAAAACGGATTCATGAAGGTGGCATGGCCATTGCCACCCCTCCGCGGATGCTCGTGGAAACAATCGTGATCAAATACGGACTAGTCGCAGTCTTCGCCGCTGCGATGCTGGAAGCGGATGTGATTCCGGTGCTGGCAGGTGTGGCGGCACATCGTGGTTATTTTAATCCGCTTCTGGCAGTGGTTGTTGCCAGTTCCGGTGCCTTCGCGGGCGATTGCGTCTGGTTTTACGTGGGCCGTCACAGCCTGATCAAGAACAGCAAACTGGTCGCGCGAATAACATCGAGAGCGGAGGCTTTATTTCAGCGAGTCGGACACTGGCAGATTCCCGCATCACACGTGATCTATGGCACACGCATCGCGACGATGACTTTTCTGGGAGCAAGAGGCTCCCCAGTCGTGAGGTTTTCTGTGGTGGACGGCGCGTCTTGTCTCGCGTTAACGACACTTCTGTTCTCTCTCGGTTTCGCGCTCAGTGCAAGTGTTTCGGTAATCCTTGCCGACGTGAAACGCGTAGAGGTGGTGTTGCTGGTCGCTGTTGCTGTCGTCGGTCTG
>DASXRG010000375.1:0-7947 GCA_036506735.1 Binatia bacterium
GCGCTCAAGGGCGACGATCCGGAGCTGGCGGCGACGGCGGAGGCAATTCTGTGGCACGTCTGGTGCCGAGCGGGCGATTCTGAAACCGACCGGATTTTTCGCGCCGCAATCGACGCGATGCAGCAGCAAAAACTCGTCGAAGCGGAAGCGCTCTTCAGCCGCGTCATCGAGCTCAATCCCAACTTTGCCGAAGGCTGGAACAAGCGGGCGACGGTCCGCTTCATGCGGCACAATTTCAGCGGTTCGATCGCCGATTGCCAGCAGACCTTGGCGCGTAACCCGAATCATTTCGGCGCCGCTTCCGGCCAGGGTCTCTGCCACATGTCGATAAACGAGTTTCGCGAAGCCGCGGTCTGCTTTCGCCGCGCCTTGGAAATCCATCCGCATCTGGACGCGGTCCGTCACAACTTGGCGCTGGCGGAAGCCGAAGGCGGCGGCAGCGGCTATTTAAATTAGGGCGAGACGAGAGCCGATATAAATCTGCGCGTCAGCGATATTTGCCGCTTTTCAGGAGCGCCTTGATTTCATCGTGGTTGCCCACGAACGAAACGAAAAGATCGGCGGGTCGGTCCTGGAAGATAAAACGCAATGAAATGCTGCCGCGACACTCGAATAGTCTGTTCCCCAATTTGCGAATGCCGAGGCCGCTGTGAACGTGTGGTCGCCCAAAGCTTTCAATCAGCTCGCATAGCGCCAACAGGCACTCCACTTTCTCATTTTTAGGAAGCTCTCGCAGCCGGCGGAAAACGCCGGGGTCGATGGAGAGCGGCTTAGCCAATCATTTTCCTCAGTTGTTCGGCCGAGACCGTGACGAGCTTTCCCGAGCGCTTGAGCTTGCGGTAGCGCGCCGCCGTCGCCTTCTCCAAGGCCGCCACCTGATCGGCCGTCGCGCCGTACTCGTGCTGAGCATAATCGGTGGATTCTATTTCGACTTTACGCAGCGCGATAATGTCCGCCCCGCAGACGATCCCCACATCTTCGCCTCGAGCAGCGGCCGCCAGCCATCTGCCGAGGTTCTTCTTGGCGTCCGTGATTGTTAAAGTCTTCATATGACTTTTATATAGTCCTTTATAAGACCTGTCAAGAGCTTGAATTGGCATGATTTCCGCATATCGGCATCGATCATCGGCATCGTGATCGCTCCTGCTTTTTAAAATGAAAGATAATTTTGCACTTTCGTGCTCCAATATAATTTGATCGGGCGGTTTTGTATAGAAGCGGGCAACTGTGAGGCTCGACCCCCACTTCATCTCCCCCTTGGCAAGGGGGAGACAGAGAGGGGGTATGATCCCTGCTCTAGTCTATTCCTCTTCCAATTCCGGATAGCGGCGGAAGATGTCTTGCTCGTTGAACGGCAGCCGGCGCGGCGACGCGAGATAGGCGCTGATTCGGGGACGCGCGGCGACGCGATCATGTAAACGCGCCAATCCCGGATGTTGCGGTTCGAGCCGCGCCATCGTCTTCGGAAAAGCGTAGCGCAACCCCGCGATCATCTGGAACAGCGAGAGATCGACATAGGCGGCCTTTTTGCCGAAAACGAAGCCGGCGTCGCCGTTCTGCGTGAGAACTCTTTCGAAGTAACCCATGAATTTCGGTATCCGGTTCGCGGCGAAATGCGCCGCGCGCTTTTTCGCCTCGTCCTTTTGCTCCTCATAGTAAAGAACGTTGGCGATCGGATGGTGCGTCTGGCCGGCTTCGTAGAGCCAGTCGGCTATGGTGAGTTGGAGCTGATGGGCCCAGAGCCGGCTCGCTTCGCTTTTCGGCGCGAGGTCCAGCCGCGGCGCGAGGAACTGGAGGATGTTGGCGGTTTGGGAAATCAGGAGCTTGCCGGCTTTGAGAAAGGGCGGGGCGAACGGCGGGTTTTTCAAAGACGGATCGTCGATAAATTTCATGATCCCGGGACGCCCGAAGCCCGGATCGCGCGCGACGTCGACATAATCCGCGCCGGCCTCTTCCAACGCCAAGCGAACGAATTCACCGCGGCCTTGAATCGATGGTTGATAATAAAGTTCATATCGCATGGGAGTCTCCTGGTTTTTTTAATTTATAGAGGATCGCTCCAGAAGATTAGCTGCAACGGGCAGGGAAAGAAAGGATGGAACAGCGATCTCGGAGCAATGAAAAAGAAAGTCGAGTCGTAGGAGTCACCCCAAAAATCCCCCGAAACTGCGCGCACGCTGACAAGAAGGCGGGATGGAGAATTGTCCACTATTGGACGGTAATCTTCCCCGGATCGTAGGAGAATAAAGAAAATCGTTCCGGTAGAAGTGGATACCCAATGTACAAAAATCATCCCATCTACGCGATCGGAGTTTCAAAGCCGGGCAAGCTATGGCACGCCAAAGGGCTGATATTTCCTATCGACCCAAACGCGACATTGGAGATTAAACGCTTGGAGCCCTTGGACTTGAGTTTCAGAACTGAGAAAGAGGCCGAAGCGCACGCGCTTAAGTTATGCAGGGCCTGGATCGACGCCCAGCCGGCCGAGTCTGAGCGTGGAGATTCAGTACCGGAACGATCATCCACCGAGTTAGCGTAAAGAGGGACTATGGACGAAAATAAAAGTTGGAAAATACTTCAGATTATTCCGGCGGAGCCCGGCTGGACGGCGGTCCGATGCCAGGAATCGAAGCATTACACAACCGTGCAAATTTATAATCGGACGATAGTCTGCTGGGCGCTTGTCGAAGCCGTCGGAGCGGATGGACCACAAGTGCGAGGCATCGAGCAGGGATCCAAGGACTTGGCGGTTGTGGAAGATTTAATTCGCTCTGAAGCAGTCGACGGCGATGACAGAGAGGAAAATCAGTATTTTCTTGGATACAACGATCCGGGGGCACACAAAGAATCCGACTATTGGATCATCCAAGCGCATGAGCGGCTAAGAAAAGAAAAAGAAACAAAAGGAGAGGAGAGAACAAGTAGTCCAATCACAACGCAGTTCCCATCGAGCGCGCCTGCTATTTTAGCTTTGCAAAGAAAGCGGACGGCGAGCTAACGCAAGCGGGTTGGAGATCGTAAGGCCTCTCGGGAAAATGGCGTGCGCTAGGAGTCGTGAATTACGTTAAAAGGAAGAAAGTCGAGTCGTAGAAGTCTGACCCCGAACCGGACCCGAACCGGACACACTCTGTAGTGGAGCAGTTCCACGGGCTAGACGCTAACTCTGTTCGCCAAGCCAGTCAACCGATGTGCTACAGCTAGATCGGGCAGAGACAAGCCCGGCTCGATGCGGGTCGTGCCGATGTTGCGTATGCCGCGCGTCGGGCCCGACTCGTAGGGCGCGGTTATTTTACGCCGTAAGCGCCGTAGAGCTGATCGATGTAGCCGCTTTGATCGAGTTCCTGAATAAGTTTTGCGTCAATTAGATTTTCGACTTTAAGATCGGCCACCGCGGGATTACGCTGTTTCATCAGACGCTGCACGTTGCCGAGACCGTCCACGGAGGGATAAGGTTTTCGGTCCGTGACGCGAAGCAGATCTTGGTAGCCTTGCTCGGCAAGCGCCGGGCTGGATACTTTTAGGCGCCGTGAAATTGTTTCGATCACCGCGGGTTTCATCCGCGGGCTGAGTGCGTACGCGACTCCTTCCAACCACGCCTTCAAGACGTTTCTCGCCGCGTCCGGTTGCTGAGTCAGATAACTTGCCCGCACGATAATCCCGTTGCTGACGAACGGAAGGTTGGTTTTAGAGAGCTCTATAAGAGTAGGAAAGCCGCGCTGCCTTAAATCGCTGCTGAACGCGCTATCGACGACGGTCGCGTCGACGGTTCCCTTCTCCAGCGCCTGGCTGAGCATCGTTTGATCGCCGGCGGCGACGACCTGGATGTCGTCGCGACGAGAATCGAGCCCCAGATGTTCCAGTCCGAGCATCGCCGCCATCCAGATGGTCCCGCCGATCACTTGCACGCCGATACGTTTGCCCCGCAGGTCTTTGGCAGTCTTAATGTTGGGTCTGACGACCAGATCGAAGGGGATACGGCTTGTGAACGTGCCGATGACGCGCAAGTCCAGACCGCCGGCCGACGCGCCTAGCGCCGCGGTGCCGCCGCTGTTGGCGAGATGAACTTGTCCGCTCGCCATACTGGCGATCATCACCGGAGAGCCGGGCATGTAGACTTGCTGAACGTTCACGCCATTCTTGGCAAAGAACCCTTTTTCTTGCGCGATCCAAAGCGGGCTAACCCGCGCGCTGATATTCGCGTAACCGATGACGACTTCCGACGCCGCGATGAGGAGTCCCGGTGTCAGGACAACGCCAAGCGCAAAAACCATGCGGATAAATAGTTTCATCATAAGCAACCCTCATCCGATTTGCCGAGATTGATAAACCCGTTGACGATTCGTTTACCACAGCTCGCGGGCAGTGGAGAAGACGGGTGCAGGAAGGCTTACAGGATTCAGGTTCACCTCAAGTCTTTATTCACCCGGCGACCTGGGAATCCGGTTCGGATTGCTATTCCTTGGCGAGTGAATAGCGCAACGCGATCAGGATGGCATCACACAAGGAATAACCTGTCGGCCGTGGCGGCGATAGACGCGGAAGTCGGAATCCGTGGTAAGTACGACGGGATCGGAAAATGTTTCAGTCATACGCACGAGGCAGGCATCGGCGAGGCTCATGGGCACGTCGGCGTATTTCTGCAACAGCCTCAGCACGGATTCCATGGCATCGTTGAAATCGAAATTCACGAGCACGGCACGGCGTTGAAGCAGAGTGCGGAGCGCAGGGGTCCCGCGCCTGCCGAGAAGGTGGAAAGCTTCGGATAGGACGGCTTCGCAAGTGCGCCAGGGTGGAGCGTGTTGGGTCGCTTGGGTTACTGCCCACGGGTGATGCGAATCGCGGCGGCTGAGCAAAGCCACTAGAAAGCCGGCATCAACGAGCAGATTTCCGGCCATATCCCGTGGCTTTCAAATAACGCTTCTTGCGCGCACTCAGGTCCGCGGGCAAACCCGACACCGAGCCGATGAGATCGGCAATGGCACCGAGTCGCGTCGATCGACTCGGCGTGGCGCGGCCGACTTGCTGCAGGCGCTCGCGGACGACATCGGATTTCGAACATTTGCGCCCGCGCGATTCCGCTTCGATTTCCGCCACGAGCGGCTCAGGCAATCGTACGGTGATCGTTTTCATGTAGTGAGTGTATTACAAAGACGGCAGCAGCGCAAGACAGAGCGGGGCAAACACTCGTGGGATGTTCGTGATTGACGACCCGCTGGCTTAGCGATAGCCTCACTCCGGAAGAGGAAAGCAATGACGCAATTCAAGCCGTTACGCGTGGGCCTCATCGGAGCAGGCGGCAGATGGGGGCCGCGCGCGCATGTGCCGGCGCTGCAGGGCGTGCCCGAAGCCGAGCTCTACGCCGTGTGCACGGCGCATGCGGATACCGCGCAGGCGGCGGCCGATAAGTTCGGCGTGGAATGCGCGTATGGTAGTGACAAAAGATTGAACGCCGACGCGCGGGTCGAAGCAGTAACGGTCGCGGTGCGCGTGCCGGCGCACTATGAGCTTACCAAAAACGCCATTGAAGCGGGCAAGCACGTCTTCTGCGAATGGCCCCTTGGCGCGAATACCAAAGAGGCCGAAGAGCTCGCGGCGCTGGCGCGCAGGAAAAACGTGCGCACCATGGCCGGCTTGCAGCGCCGCGCGTCGCCCGCCTATCTGTACATGCGCGATCTCATCCAAGAAGGCTACGTCGGACAGGTGCTGGCGGTAAATTTGATTCTGATGAACAGCGGCGTATTGACCCGCACCGCGGATCGCACTTGGCAGCGCGACGCGGCCTTGGGCGCCAACCCGCTGACGATTACGTTCGGGCACGTGTTTGACGCCATGTGCATGGTGGTCGGCGAGCTCGTCGAAGTGTCCGCGATCGTCGGCACGCAGGTGCCGCAGTGGTTCGAGACCGATACGAAGAAATATGTAGACGTCACGTCGCCCGACAACATCGTGATTCAGGGCCGGCTCGAAAACGGCGCTGTCGTCAATGCCTATGTCGGCGTACATCCGTACCACGGCAGCGGCCACCGCTTCGAGATTTACGGCAGGGATGGCACCTTGTCGATGATCGGCGGCGGCGAAGGCGGCGAGGAGCTCCGGCGCAAGATTATGGGAGGACAGAAAGACGACAAGGCGCTGCAAGAGTTGTCCGTGCCGGAGCGATTCAAGTGGGTGCCGGAAACCGTGCGCAATAACAGTCCCGCGTACGACGTGGGCCAGATGTGGGTCAAGTTTGCCGAAGCGATACGCACCGGGGCGAACATCGAGCCCGACTTCGATCACGCCGTGCGCCGCCACCGAACGTTGGATACGATCGTGCGCGCTTCACAGACGGGGCAGCGGCAGAAAGTTGTGTTGTAGGTGGAATCTGCGCCGACGTCCGGCTTCTCGAACTCTATATTTCAAGATTTGACCCTGACGACGCCCCTGACGACGCCTTAACTATCGAGCGCGCCTACGATTTCAGCTTCGCCAAGAAAGCGGACAGCAAACTCACGCAAGCGGGCTGGAAATCTTACTCCAAGAGCGCTCCCAAGAAAAGCGGACAGCGAGCTGACGCAAGCGGGCTGGAAACCTTAGCTTTGAAGACGACAGTGATCGCGGCCAAGAGTCTTACTGGCAAGAACAAGTCAACTTAGTCACTAAGTTTTCCCCAAGAGCTGAAGATCCAATTCGTAAACACGCGCGCCGCGTTCGTAGATATTCATGCCAGATCTCAAGTGTGTCCCCCTCATGAAAATCAATATCAACCTAACCAATATCCCCCTTTGATAACGAAATCGTGGTAGAGTAAAAAACCATATGGAATTGAACTATCAAGGATGTTTCCTATCCACTCTTGACAAATCATAACACAATATAATAAGGGAATCACCAATGGAGTAACCGATCTAACAAGGGAGGTTATGTCATGCCACTAACTCAAGAGGACCATATCCAGGCGACGATCCGACAATTTGAGGCGGCAATACATCAGAAGCGGGAAGAAGCTAGGATGCTCGAAGAAAACGTCGCGGCACTGCGCAGCTCATTAAAGCTTCTCCCCACCGTGCAGAGGACAAGCGAGTTTGCCGACGTCATGCGCCCCGTCCGCAAGCGCGGCTATTTGAGAGACGCGATCCGCGACTGGATACGCGAGCGGGAAAAGCCGGAGTTTGCGGCATCCGAGTTGATGCCATACTTAGAGGCTCGCGGCTTTACAAGCAAGTATGCCTACAATAACTGCTTTGAGTGTCTCACCAAGATGGCGAAGGACGGGGAGCTAGAAAAGATCGCAGGCGGATTCAAGAAGAAAGTCTAGGTCGATATATTATGGGTCATAATTAGGGACAATTCTTGGAGTCTGGCTGGATATTTTAATAATCTGCTGTCACGCGGAGAAGCAAAATATATTCTCGATTTATTTTCTTTCCGGGAGGAGAAAAGGGCCGGGAGTCTCCATGCCGACTCTCCGCTGCAGTCCAACGCCGAGTAGTATTTGGCGAGTATTTCCGGCTCTAAGCGGGTGAGCCGATCGGCGATCGATCGCTAGTTGATCTTCGCGGCGATTTCCACGTATCCGGCTTGTTTGATCATGGCCGGGAAACCGAGTCTTAAGCTGCTCTAAAGTCCAGCGGCCCCAGGTCTTCCACGCGGGACTCGGGCCCAACCTTTTTCTCACCTATGACGCTCTAAATCCCGTAGAATCGTCTGGGATTGTCGGAAAGAATTTTCCGTTTGACCTGCGGAGTGAGCCCCTCCATCGCTTTGAACCGGGAAATCGCGTTGAGCTCGCTTGAGGTATCGCCATGACCGTAGTCGGTGCCGATAACGAGATTTTCCTCGCCCGCGTAAGAGATCACATAAGCAAAGTCGTCGTCGGTCTGGGTTGAAACATAGATCCCGTAGTCGCGGAAGCAGTTCGTCGAGACCGGGTGTTTGCCGCCCAAGGAGCGCCGCACGGCTTCGTGA